>NZ_JBJHAA010000008.1:0-180961 GCF_054050795.1 Blastococcus sp. SYSU DS1024 | reverse complement strand
GTGCGGGCACGGCTCAGCGCGGGCTGAACCCCGCGCCGGGAGGCAGCATCGGCAGGTCGGCGGGCGGTCCCGCCTCGATCAGCCGCCACAGCGCGTCGGTGTCGGCGTGGGGGGGGGGGGGGGGGCGGGGGGGGGGGGGGGGGGGGGGGGGGCCCCCCCCCCCCCCGCAGTGGCAGCCCAGCGCGTGAGGGAACCTCCTAGCTCCCCGGGACCAGCATCCCGGCGCCGACGGTGGCGTTGGTCGCCTCGTCGACCAGGATGAACCGCCCGGTCACCCGGTTGCGGGAGTACTCGTCCACGAACAGCGGCTGGGTGGTGCGCAGCCGCACCCGGCCGATGTCGTTGAGGCCGAGCTCGGTCGCGCCCTGATCGCGGTGCAGCGTGTTGACGTCCAGCCGGTACTGCAGCTCCTTGACCACCGCCCGCACCGATCGGGTCGTGTGCTTGACGGCCAGTCGCAGCCGCGGACGCAGCGGCTCGTCGGTCATCCAGCACACCAGCGCGTCCAGGTCCTGCGTCACGTGCGGCGCGTTCGCCGGCCGGCAGATCAGGTCGCCGCGGGAGACGTCCAGGTCGTCGGCCAGCCGGACGGTCACCGACATCGGGGCGAAGGCGTCCTCGACCGGGCCACGCGGCCCGTCGATGCCGGCGATCGTCGTCGTCAGGCCGCTGGGCAGCACCTGGACCTCGTCGCCGGGGCGCAGCACCCCGCTGGCGACCGTCCCGGCGTAACCCCGGTAGTCGTGGTGCGCGTCCGACTGCGGCCGGATCACGTACTGCACCGGGAACCGGACGTCGACGAGGTTCCGGTCGCTGGCCACGTGCACGTGCTCGAGGTGGTGCAGCAGCGAGGAGCCCTGGTACCAGGGGGTGTGCTCGGAACGGCGGACGACGTTGTCGCCGTGCAGCGCCGAGATCGGGACGACGGTGAGGTCGGGGACCTCCAGCTTCGCGGCGAACGCGGTGAACTCGTCGCGGATCGCCTCGTAGGTGTCCTCCGACCAGTCGACGAGGTCCATCTTGTTGACCGCGACGACCAGGTGCGGCACCCGCAGCAGCGAGGCGAGGAAGGCGTGCCGCCGGCTCTGCTCGACCATGCCCTTGCGCGCGTCGACCAGCACGATCGCCAGGTCGGCGGTCGAGGCGCCGGTGACCATGTTCCGCGTGTACTGCACGTGGCCGGGGGTGTCGGCCAGGATGAAGGTGCGCCGCGGGGTGGCGAAGTAGCGGTAGGCGACGTCGATCGTGATGCCCTGCTCGCGCTCGGCGCGCAGGCCGTCGGTGAGCAGCGCGAGGTTGACGTAGTCGCCCCCGGCGCTGGCCCGCTCGACCGCCTCGTACTGGTCCTCGAAGACCGCCTTGCTGTCGTAGAGCAGGCGCCCGATGAGCGTGCTCTTGCCGTCGTCCACCGAGCCGGCGGTGGCGATGCGCAGGATGTCCTTGCGCGCGGTGGCGATCTCCGCGGCCGCCTCCGCCGCGGCCGAGTGGACGTCGATGGGGGCGTCGGGGTGGACGCCGGGCTGGTCGGCGGAGCCGGCGGTCATCGGGAGATCTCCTGGCAGAGGGCGGCGGGACGGCGGACGCTGGGGTCCGTCGTCCGGGGAGGCAGAGCGTGTTCGTGCTGGTGGCGGCAGTTCCGGCGCTGCTCGTCGTCGTCGCCGGCTACGTCGTCGGCTTCGCGGTGGCGGCCTGGGTGTGCGACCTGCTCGGCGCGCGACCGGGCCGCACGCCGGAGGTGACCGGCTGGGTGACGGGCCTGGCGCTGCTCGCCGTCGTGGTGTGGGTGCTGTTCGTGCACCGGCGTCGCCGCGGACGGGAGGGGCATCAGAAGTAGCCCTCCTTCTTGCGGTCCTCCATCGCGGCGTCGCTGACCTTGTCGTCCCCGCGGGTCGCGCCGCGCTCGGTCATCCGGGTCACCGCGATCTCGGCGATGACCTCCTCGACCGTGGTCGCGGTGGAGGGCACGGCGGCGGTCAGGTTGGCGTCGCCGACGGTGCGGTAGCGGACGCTCCGGCGCTGGACCTCCTCGCCCTCGCGCGGGGAGATGAACTCGTTGACCGCGTACAGCATGCCCTGGCGCTCGACGACGTCCCGCTCCCGCGCGAGGTACAGCGGGGGGATGGCGATCTCCTCGCGGAGGATGTACTGCCAGATGTCGAGCTCGGTCCAGTTCGACAGCGGGAACACGCGGATCGACTCGCCGAGGTGGATCCGGCCGTTGTAGAGGTCCCAGAGCTCGGGCCGCTGGTTCTTCGGGTCCCACTGGCCGAACTCGTCGCGGAAGGAGAACACCCGCTCCTTGGCGCGGGCCTTGTCCTCGTCGCGCCGGGCGCCCCCGAACAGCGCGGTGAAACCGTGCTGCTCGACCGCGTCGAGCAGCACCGGCGTCTGGATGCGGTTGCGGGAGCCGTTGGGCTCCTCCTTCACCGTGCCCGCCGCGATCGCCTCGGGCACCGAGGCGACCACGAGCTGGACACCCAGCTCGGCCACCCGCCGGTCGCGGAACTCCAGGACCTCCGGGAAGTTGAGCCCGGTGTCCACGTGCATGACCGGGAAGGGGATGCGCGCCGGTGCGAACGCCTTGCGGGCCAGCTCCAGCATCACGATGGAGTCCTTGCCGCCGGAGAACAGCAGCACCGGCCGCTCGAGCTCGGCCACCACCTCACGAATGACGTGGATGGACTCGGCCTCCAGCGTCTCCAGCTGGCTGAGCCGGTAGTCGGGCGTCGTCACGCTCTCGTGCTCCACGGGGTAGGGAACGGTCACCGACCGGCGCGATCCGACCGGCTCGGTAGGGATTTCTGTCCAGTCTCCGCTATCGGGCCGCGGCGACCGCAGCCAGGACCTCGTCGGCCAGTTCCGGACGCGCGACGACCAGGTCGGGCAGGGACGGATCAGGGGCGTTGTAGACCAGCGGCGACCCGTCCAGCCGGCAGGTGACCAGGCCGGCGGCGCGGGCGACGGCGACCGGCGCGGCGGAGTCCCACTGGTACATGCCGCCGCCGTGCACGTAGGCGTCGACCTCGCCGCGCACCACCGCGAGGGTCTTGTAGCCGGCGGAGCCCATCGGCACCAGCTCACCGCCGAGAGCGGCGGCCACGGCCTCCGCCTCCGCCGGTGGGCGGGTGCGGCTGACGGCGATGCGGACGGGCCCCGCCGGGCGGGGCGGCAGCACCGGTGCCGGCTCGGTGACGTGCACCTCGTCCAGGGCCGGCAGCGCCACGGCCGCCGTCACCAGGTCGCCGCCGGCCCACAGCGCGACGTGCACCGCCCAGTCGCTCCGGGCGGGGTCGGAGTACTCGCGGGTGCCGTCGAGCGGATCGACGATCCAGACGCGGTCGGCGGTCAGCCGGCGGGCGTCGTCCACGGCCTCCTCGCTGAACACGGCGTCGTCGGGGCTCGCGTCGGTGAGCACGGCGAGGATCGCCCGCTGCGCGGCGGCGTCCCCGGCGTCGCCGAGGGGGCGGCCGGTTCGCCCGGCCGAGCGGAGCGGGAGCAGCGCGTCGGCCGCGGCCCGGGCGGCCCGGGCGGCGACGGCGACGTCGCCGCTCAGCTCCACTGCACCGAGGTGGCGTCGCCGGGCCGGCGGGGCGGGGTGTGCCGGCCCGCGGCGTCGGTGATGGCGCCGAAGTAGGCCTGGGCCTTCTCCGGGCGCGGCATGACGAAGATCCCGCGCGCCTCGACGAGCGGCTGCCCGGGCTCGGCGGCCAGGGCGATCGTGCCGGCGATGACCGACTTGCGGCCCTCGGTGCTCTCGACCCAGGCGCGCAGCACCAGCGGGGTCTCCAGCGGCAGCGGGCCGCGGTAGTCCAGCTCCAGGTGAGCGGTCATGCCCCACAGGCCCGCCGCGCCGGCCGCGCTGCCGAGTAGCTGGTCCATGAACAGGGCGCTCATGCCGCCGTGCACGTAGCTGGGCGGGCCCTCGTAGGCGACCCCCAGGGTCACCTCGGCGACCACACCGCCCTCCTCCCGGCGCACCACGAGCGGCGGCGCGAGGGCGTTCCCGACGCCGACGACGGGGTTGAAGACCCGTCGGCCCTCGGACGGGTCGTCGAGCGCGGGCAGCACGGAGGCCGGGCGCCGGGAGGCGGCGATGCGGGCGGTCGCCTGCCGCACCAGGTCCGTCGCGGCCACGATCTCGGTCGCCGGCTCGGTCGTGGTCACCGACACCTCGATGAGCTCGCGGATGGCCGCCCCCAGGTCGGTGGACGCGGTCATCAGCGCCGGGTCGTAGGAGGCCGCGGTGTCCGGGGGGCCGTCGTTCGTCGTCACGCCCAGATGGTCGCAAGCCTGCTCACGACGAACTCGTCACACCCCCGTCCGGGCCGCCGCGGGGCAGCCGCACGGTGACGGCGAGGCCCGCCCCGGGTGCGGTCTCCAGCGACGCCGATCCGCCGTGGGCGGCCGCGAGCGAGGCGACGATCGACAGCCCGAGGCCGGTGCCGCCCGCGGCCCGCGTGCGGGAGGTGTCGGCCCGGTAGAAGCGCTCGAACGCGCGCTCGGCGTCGGCCGGCGCCATGCCCGGACCCTCGTCGGCGACCTGCAGCAGCAGCACGTCCGGATCGGCGGCGTCCTGGGCCACCGACACCTGCACCCGTGCCTCCGGTGGGGTGTGGGTGAGGGCGTTGGTGAGCAGGTTGCCGACGACCTGGCGCAGCCGGCCCTCGTCGCCGCGCACCACCGGGGCGTCGGTGAGCGACTCGTCCAGGTGCAGGCTGATCGGCCGGTCGGGCTGGACTGCGCGGGCGTCGTGCACCGCGTCGCCGGCGATCGCGGCCAGGTCGACCGGTGCCGTGGACAGCGGTCGCTGCTGGTCCATCCGGGCCAGCAGCAGCAGGTCCTCGACGAGCAGCCCCATCCGGCTGCCCTCGGCCTCGATCCGCTGCATCAGGCGGGCGACGTCCGCCTCCTCCCGGACGGCCCCCTGCCGGTACAGCTCGGCGAAGCCGCGGATGGAGGTCAGCGGGGTGCGCAGCTCGTGGCTGGCGTCGGCGACGAAGCGGCGCAGCCGCTGCTCGGAGCCGCGCGCCTGCTCCTCCGACGCCTGCTGGGCGCGGAAGGCGGCCTCGATCCGGGCGAGCATGCCGTTGAGCGCCGTGGAGAGGCGGCCGACCTCGGTGCGGTCGTCGCCGACCGGGACCCGCCGCGAGAGGTCGCCCGCGGCGATGGCCCGGGCGGTCTGCTCCACCTCGGCCAGCGGCCGGAGGCTGTTGCGCACCAGGACGTAGCCGGCGGCGCCCAGCAGCGCCAGCACCGCCAGCCCCACGACCAGCTCGATGCGGATCAGCCGGGAGATCGCCCCTCCGTCGCGCCCCTGGTCCTCGCCGACCACCAGGGTGTAGCCCCCCGGCAGCTCGCCCGAGGCCAGGCGCCACGCGTCCCGGCCCGAGCCGACCGTGATGGGGGGACCAGCCTCGCGGAGGCTCTCGACGTCCGCCTCGTCCAGCTCCGGCAGCTCGTGGACGCCGGGGCCGTAGGGCTCCCCGATGACCACCGGCTCGTCGCTGTCCGGCGGGAGGCAGGCGACGTAGAGGGGACTGGGTTCCGGGATCCCCCGGAGGCAGGCGTTGACCAGCCGAGGGCCCTGGTTGCTGGCGACGGTGGCCCGCAGCTCGTCGTCCTGCTGCTCCTGCAGGTAGTCCGCGAGCAGCGACGTCGCGGCGGCCCCGGTGGCCAGGAGCGCGACCGAGACGAGGGCGACCAGGAGCGCGACCAGGGTCACGCGCAGGGGGATCCGCTGCCCCCTGGCGCGCACGGGGCCCCGCTCGCTCACGGCGGTCAGGAACCGCGCGGCAGCCGCAGGGTGTAGCCGACCCCGCGGATCGTCTGCAGCAGGCGCGGCTCGGTCGTGTCGATCTTGCGGCGCAGGTAGGAGATGTAGGACTCCACGACGTTCGCCTCGCCGTTGAAGTCGTAGTTCCACACGTGGTCGAGGATCTGCGCCTTCGACAGCACCCGCCCGGCGTTGGCCATCAGGTAGCGCAGCAGCTTGAACTCGGTGGGGGAGAGGCTGATGACCTCGCCGGCCTTGATGACCTCGTGGGTCTCCTCGTCCAGCTCGATGTCGGCGAACGTCAGCCGGGGGGCCTCGGCCGCCCGCTGCGTGCCCGCGGTGCGCCGGAGCACGGCCCGGATGCGGGCCACGACCTCGTCCAGGCTGAACGGCTTGGTCACGTAGTCGTCGCCGCCGAGGGTCAGCCCGGAGACCTTGTCCTCCGCGGCATCCCGGGCGGTGAGGAAGAGCACCGGGGTGTGGCGACCGGTCTCCCGGAGCCGCCGGACGACACCGAAGCCGTCGAGGCCCGGCATCATGACGTCCAGCACCAGGAGGTCGGGGCGGAACGAGGCGGCCAGTGCCAGGGCCTGCTGGCCATCGGCGGCGGTGGCCACCTCGAAGCCCGCGTAGCGGAGGCTCGCCGACAGCAGCTCGCGGATGTTCGGCTCGTCGTCGACCACGAGCAGTCGGGCCTCCGGGGCCGTGCTCCCCGTGGGCTGGGTGCCGGACATCGCTCCTCCGGTGGCGTGCGCCGATGCCGTCGTCATGCCCCCAGGGTGGGCGCGCCGGCTGCGGTGGATCTGGACGCTACCTGTGAACCCCCTGGGAACCGCACCGGTCCACGCGGTGGACGGGTCAGCCGGCCGGCGCCATCGCCCGCCCGCGCCGCCAGTAGCCGATCGCGTGGTGCTGCGCCCGGCCGAGCCCCCAGCGACCGCGCAGGTCGGCCCGGATGGCGCGCACGGCGGCCGACTCGGCGCCCACCCAGGCGAAGACGTCGTCACCCGGGGGGCGCTCCAGGGCCGCCACCGCGTCGACGAGCAGCGTGCTCTCCCCGGGAGGGGTCGCGCCCCGGTGCAGCCAGTGCACGGCGACGCCCGGCGGCGCGGGCAGCGGCTGCTCCTCCTCCGGTCCGGCCACCTCGAGGTAGGCGACACCGGTGGTCTCCGGCGGTGCGGCGGCGAGGATGCGGCTCACGGCGGGCAGCGCCGTCTCGTCCGCGGCCAGGAGCAGCCACCGGGCCGGGCGTTCGGCGAGCGAGGCGGCGCCGGCGACGCCGAGCAGGGCGCCCGGGCGGGCCGCGGCGGCCCAGGACGCCGCCGGGCCGTCGCCGTGGAGCACGAAGTCGATGTCCAGCTCGCCCGCGGCCGGGTCCTGACGTCGGGCGGTGTAGCTGCGCAGCGCGACGCCGTGGCTGCCGTCGGGCCACACGACCCGGCCGTCGCGCTGGATCAGCGGCCAGCGGGGAGCCGGGTCGTCCACCCGGGGAACCAGCAGGTTCACCGTGGGCCCGGCCGCCGTCACCGCCTCCGCCGTCCCGGTGAGGGTCACCCGGCGGACCGAGGGTGTCACGTCGGTGACCGCGACGACGGTGAGGACGTCGACCGGGCGCAGGCCGTCCACGAGGGCGGCGTCGTTCGCGGTGGTCACGTCCGACGAGCCTAGGCGGGCGGCTGATCCGGTCTGCGGATGTGTGTCCGCCCCTCGCTGCGGGCAGGGGCAGGGGCAGGGGCAGCACCGTCCGACGAACGGAGAAGACCATGGCCGACGAGTTCCAGAAGGGTGACCACGTCACCTGGAAGAGCCACGGCTCGACGACGGAGGGCACGGTCGAGCGGACGATCACCTCCGACACCGAGGCCTCCGGTCGGACCGTGCGCGCCAGCGAGGACGACCCGCAGTACGAGGTGCGCAGCGACAAGAGCGGGCGCACCGCGGTGCACAAGCCGGGTGCCCTCGACGAGGCCTGACCCCGCGCGGACGGATCCACGGCCCGGCGGTGCCGGGCCCGAACACCAGGAGGTACACGTGACCGAGTCCGCAGGCGAGTTCGCCGGCTCGCGCAGCACCAAGCACAACCCGCGCCTCGACGAGGAGCTCGAGCACGAGACGCAGGGGATGATGAAGGCCGAGCGGGCCACCCGGGCCCACGAGTGGCGCGAGGTCGAGCCGGTCGCCGAGGGTGATCCCGACATCGACGCCGACCCGGCCGGCACCCTCGTCGGCGGCACCCCCGTGGGCATGACCGAGGACGCGGTCGTGGCGCGCGCCGAGCTCGCGCGGTGGCTGGACCGGGCCGACTTCCCGAGCACCGGCCCCGACCTCGTCGAGGCGGCTCGCGACCACCGGGCCCCCGACGTCGTCGTCAGCGAGCTGGAGCGGCTCCCCGAGGGCGAGACCTACGAGCGGATCGGCGACGTGGTCCGCGCACTGGGCTACCCGACCGAGACCGGCTCCGGTCCGGGCGCGTAGCCCGGGCGTCTCGACCGCCCGGGTGGGGAGGGCGCCGGCTCAGGAGCCGGCGCCCTCCGCTTCTCTCTCCCGCGCCTCGCCGTCGGCGATCTCCTCCGCACCGCGCCGGCGGAACAGCTTCGAGCCGGGGAAGCCCTTCACGATCTGCCGCATGTCCTGGACCGTGTCGACGAGGTCCCGGACGTCGGTCCCCACGTTCTCCAGCCCTTCCAGCGCGGGGAGGACCTGCTCGTCGAGGTGACCGAGCACCTGCGGCAGCCGGTCGATCAGCGTGATGAGCGCATCCACCTCCGTCGCGTCGAACTCGGCCGCCAGCCGCCGGATCGACGGTGCCAGGGCGGTGAGCGCGGGCTCGTAGTCGGTGAGCAGCGGCTCGACGCGACCGACCATCCCCTCCGCGCGCCCGACGATGCCGTCGGCCCGTTCCGTGGTGCCGGTGACCCGGTCGATGGCGTCGTCGGCTTTGGCGCGGGTGTGGCCCATGGCGTCGATGGCGTCGTCGGCTTTGGCGCGGGTGTGGCCCATGGCGTCGATGGCGTCGTCGGCTTTGGCGCGGGTGTGGCCCATGGCGTCGATGGCGTCGTCGGCTTTGGCGCGGGTGTGGCTCATGGCGTCGATGGCGTCGTCGGCTTTGGCGCGGGTGTGGCTCATGGCGTCGATGGCGTCGTCGGCTTTGGCGCGGGTGTGGCTCATGGCGTCGATGGCGTCGTCGGCCTTGGCGCGGGTGTGGCTCATGGCGTCGATGGCGTCGTCGGCCTTGGCGCGGGTGTGGCTCATGGCGTCGATGGCGTCGTCGGCCTTGGCGCGGGTGTCGCCGATGGTGGCGATGGCCTCGTCCGCGGCGATCCGGGTCCGGCCGACCGCGTCGATGGCCTCGTCCGCGGCGATCCGGGTCCGGTCGACCGCGACGATGGCCTCGTCGGCGGCCATCCGGGTGGCGTCCAGCCCGGAGATCGCCACGTCCGCCCGGTCGACCAGCTCCTCCGCCCGGTCGACCAACCCCGAGATGCGGTCCAGCAGCCCCTCCAGCTGCCCGAGCGCGCCGGCGGCACGAGGGACGAGGGCGAGGATCTCGTTCACGCCGCCGCGCACACCTCCCACCAGGGCCGCGACGTCGGAGGGGCCGGGTACGGAGGGCAGTCGCACCGCGAAGACGCTACGCACTCCGCCCGTGGGTCACCATTCGGTTGCCTGCGTCATGACCGGCCCTACCGCGCGTCGGCGTGGCGATCGCCGATCCGCCCGTATCGTGGCTCGACGGGCAGTGACATGCGGACGACGAAAAGGTGTCGACACCTGTGGGTGATCAGCCGAGGTGGGGCGACGCGGATGACCGCGACGTCCCCGGTCGCACCCGCCGAGGGCGCCCCTCGGCCGACGGCGCCGCGGAGCCGGTGACCGTCGAGCAGCTGCTCGCCCGGCAGGGCAACGCCGTCGGGAGCCGACGGGCTGCCCGGCGGAGCTCCGCGCAGCCGTCCTCCCGCCGTGGCACCGCGGCGCCCGACGGTCGGCGGAGCGCGGCGGATCCCGCTCGGGCCGGTGACCAGCCCCGGCCGCCCGAGCGCGGCCCGGGCTCGGGGCCCGGCGCCGACATCCCGGTTGCCGGCCCAGCGGACGCCCCCGCCGTCCGGTCGGGGTTGCCTCCGGTCCCCGGCGCCGCCCGTCCCGGGCGCATCGCAGGGCCGCAGCCGGGCCTTCCCCCGGTCCCCGGCCCTCAGCCGGGGGCGCCGGCGGCGGGCGCGCAGCCGGGGCTTCCCCCGGTCCCGTCCGCTCCGGACCGGACGCCGGCGGCCGGGACGCCGGTGGCCTGGGCGCCCGACGAGCGGCCCTCCCGGCGCAGCGGTCCCATCCCGCCGCTCCCCGGACTGGCTCCGCCGCCGCGCCCGTCGGGCGCCACCCGACGGCGGGCCGCCGTCGACCGCCCTCCGCGCAGCCCCGGACGCCGCCGCCTGATGCGTGCGGTGACGGCGCTGGCCGCGGTGGTGGGCGTCGTCGTCCTCTACCACCTGGCGCTGTACTTCTACGTCGACCAGCGCATCGACCGGGTCGACGCGCTCGCGGTCGACGGCCCCGAGATCCTCGCCCCGGGGCTGCAGGACGCCGCCGAGACCTACCTGGTCGTCGGCACGGGCGTCCCCGGCCAGACCGGCGCGGCATCGGTGGCCACGCTGGTCGTCTCGGTCTCGGCCGACGGTGACCGGGCGGCGCTGGTCAGCGTGCCCCCCACGGCGCTCGTGGACACTCCCGTCTGCCGCACGCCCGACGGAACCCTGCGCGACCCGGTCACGGAGGCGTTCGCCAGCTCACTGCTCGAGGGTGGGCCGGCGTGCACGGTGCGGGCGGTCCAGCAGCTGTCCGGCCTCCGGATCGACCACTACCTGGGCGTGGACCTCGCCGGCCTCCCCGGGATGGTCGATGCCCTCGGCGGTGTGCCCGTCTGCGTCGTCCCCTCCGCGACCACCGCCGCCGCGGCCACCCCGCCCCCGGCGGGGCCGTCCGAGCTGTCCGGCGCTGCGGCATCGGGCTTCCTGCGGCCGGGGGACAGCGGCGTCGACGTCACCGGTGCAGCCGTCGCGGAGCGTGCCCAGCGCCTGCTCACCTCGACCCTCCGGGCCGCGATGTCCGCGGACACGGTGCTCGACCCGGTGACCCTCACCCGTTTCCTGTCCCGTGCCTCGGACGCGCTGACGGTCGACGAGCAGACGACGCTGGGCGATCTGCGCGTCCTGGCTGCCACGCTCGGCGACCTCTCCGGGGAGTCGGTCCAGCGCGCCGGGCTGCCGGTCGCCCAGGTCGGCTACGTGCCGGCCGGAACCGATCAGGCCTACGTGGTCCTCGATCGGCAGGGCACCCGCGCGCTCTTCGACGAGGTCATCGACGGCGCCCGGCTGCCGGCGGAGCTGCTGGCCGCCCAGGAGGTGCCGGAGGCGGCCGCGCCCGAGCCGGCCCCCGAGCCGGCGGCGCCCGAGCCGCTCACCGCGGCCCCCGGCGAGATCACCGTGGACGTGCTCAACGGCACGGCGACCACCGGGCTGGCCGCCACGGTCGCCGACGCCCTCCGGGGACAGGGCTTCGTCGTGGGCGCGGTGGGCAACGAGCCGGGCACCGTGAACCAGAGCGTCGTCCGGTACGGGCCGGACGCGCTGGAGCGCGCCCGCACCGTGGCTGCCGCGGTGCCCGGTGCCGTGATCGAGCCCAGCGACACGATCGGCGGTGACGCCGTCCAGCTGGTCATCGGCCCGGGGTACTCCACGGTCGTGCCCGTCGAGGTCGGTGCCCGGGAGCCGGTCCAGGCCGCACCGGACACGGCAGCGGCCGCCCCCGAACCGGAGGCGGCCGCCGTTCGCTGCTGACCGAGTTCCCGGCTGCGCCCGGGTGCCCCGCGCTCAGCCGAAGCGACCGGAGATGTAGTCCTCGGTCGCCTTCTCGTCGGGGTTGCTGAAGATCTTCTCGGTCGGGTTGAACTCGATCAGGCGGCCAGGCTGCCCGACACCGTTGAGGTTGAAGAACCCGGTCTGCTCGCTGACCCGGGCCGCCTGCTGCATGTTGTGGGTCACGATGACGATCGTGAACCGCTCCTTCAGCTCGGTCATCAGATCCTCGATGGCCAGCGTGGAGATCGGGTCGAGCGCCGAGCAGGGCTCGTCCATGAGCAGCACGTCCGGCTCGACGGCGATGGCGCGGGCGATGCAGAGCCGCTGCTGCTGACCACCGGAGAGGCCCGAGCCCGGCCGGTCGAGGCGGTCCTTCACCTCTTCCCACAGGTTGGCCCCGCGCAGCGAGCGCTCGACGAGCTCGTCGGTCTCCGACTTCTTCATCTTCTTCGAGTTCAGGCGCATGCCGGCGGCGACGTTGTCGTAGATGGACATCGTCGGGAACGGGTTCGGCCGCTGGAACACCATGCCGATCTGCCGGCGGACGGTGACCGGGTCGGAGTCGGAGCCGTAGAGGTCCTGGCCGTCCATGACGACCTTGCCCTCCACGCGCGCACCGGGGATGACCTCGTGCATGCGGTTGAGCGCACGCAGGAACGTCGACTTGCCGCAGCCCGACGGCCCGATCAGCGCCGTGATGCTGCGCGGCTCGATGGAGACGTTCACGCCCTGCACGGCGAGGAACTTGCCGTAGTAGATGTCGAGATCCGACACCTCGATGCGCTTGGCCACGAGTGGTCCCTTCTGGGTGGATGAAGCTCAGCGACTGGTCTTGGGGGCGAAGACGCGGCTGATCACGCGGGCGACCACATTGAGGCCCATCACCAGCATGATGAGGACCAGCGCTGCTGTCCAGGCCCGGTTGATCGCGTGCTCGGGCGGTACCCCCGGCTGGGTCAGCTGGTAGAACGCGTAGACCGGCAGGGTGGCCATGCGGCCCTCGAACGGGTTCAGGTTCGTGCCGTTCGTGATGCCGACCGTCACGAGCAGCGGCGCGGTCTCACCGATGACGCGCGCGATGGCCAGCGTCACGCCGGTTCCGAGACCGGCGATCGCGGTGGGGATGACCACCTTGAGGATGGTGCGCCACTTGGGGACGCCGAGCGCGTAGGCAGCCTCCCGCAGCTCGTTGGGCACGAGCTTCAGCACCTCCTCGGCCGACCGCACCACGACCGGGATCATCAGGACCGAGAGGGCCACGGCACCCATGATGCCGAGCCGGATCCCCGGGCCGAAGAAGATCACGAAGAGGGCGTAGGCGAACAGGCCGGCCACGATCGACGGGATGCCGGTCATCACGTCGACGAAGAAGGTGATGGAGCGCTTGAGCCGGCCGGATCCGTACTCGACCAGGTAGATGGCGGTCATCAGGCCGATCGGCACCGAGATGAGCGTGGTCAGCCCGGTGATGATGAGCGTGCCCATGATCGCGTGGTAGGCGCCACCACCCTCGCCGATGATGCCCTGCAGCGACGCGCCGAAGAACTCTCCGTCGAACCGCTCCGCGCCGCGGCGGATCACCTCGTAGGCGAGCGACACCAGGGGGACCATGGCGATCCCGAACGCCGTCACCACCAGGCACGTGACCAGCCGGTCGACGGCCCGCCGGGGGCCTTCGACCACGCGCGACACCACGTAGACGGCGATGGTGCCCAGGACGACGGTGTAGATGACCAGCAGGACGATGTTCGGGCTGGTCAGGAACCCTATGAGGGCCGCCAGCGCCAGGGCCACGACGAAGCAGGCCCACGGCGCCCACCGGGGAAGCTGTCCGGCTCGGCGCTGCTCGGGGGGCGTGCCCGGGGCGCTGACGCCCGTGCTGCGCTGCTGCATGGACGTGCTCATCAGTTGGCTCCGGAGAAGTCGGCCCGGCGGTTGACGATCCAGCGGGCGAGCATGTTGACCAGGAGCGTGATCACGAACAGCACCAGTCCGCTGGCGATCAGCGTGTTGACGTCGAGCCCGGTCGACTCGGGGAACTGCAGCGCGATGTTGGCCGCGATGGTCTGCGGGTTGGCGCTGGAGATCAGGGCGAAGGTGATCCCCGCGGCCGAGCCGGAGAGGATGATCGCGACCGCCATGGTCTCGCCCAGCGCCCGGCCGAGGCCCAGCATGGCGCCACCGATGACACCGCTCTTGCCGTACGGGAGCACCGCCATCTTGATCATCTCCCAGCGGGTGGCGCCGAGGGCGAGCGCGGCCTCGCGGTGCAGCGCCGGCACCTGCGTGAAGACCTCCCGGGAGATGGCGCTCACGATCGGCAGGATCATGACCGCGAGGACCAGCCCGATGGTGAGCATCGTCCGCCCCGTGGCGGAAACCGGCCCGGCGAACAACGGGATGAAGCCGAGGTTCTCCTCGAGCCAGCGGTAGAAGGGCACGAGCCGCGGGGCGAGCCAGGCGATGCCCCAGAAGCCGTACACGATGCTCGGGATCGCGGCCAGGAGGTCGACGACGTAGCCGAGGACCTGGGCGACCCGGCGCGGCGCGTAGTGGGTGATGAACAGCGCGATGCCGACCGCGAGCGGGGTGGCCACCAGCAGGGCGATCGCGGCGGACAGCAGCGTGCCGAAGATCAGCGGCCAGACGTAGGAGACCAGCCCGCCCTCGCCGGGGAGCTCCTCGGCCGGCGCGGTCAGCGCCGGGAGGGACTCCGCGAGGAGGAAGACCGTGACCCCGGCGAGGATGACGAGGATGAGGATCCCGGCGCCCTTGGCGGTGCCGGAGAAGATCCGGTCGCCGGGCCGTCGTACGGCCCGGGGGGCCGTCGGTTCCTGCGGGGGGCTGGTGGCTGTCACCGCTGCTCCGTCTGCTGCGCGTCGATGGGGTGCCGTCGGGGGTGCCCGCTGGCAGCGGGCGGACTGACGGCCCGGAGCGTCTCAGACGCTCCGGGCCGTCACTGATGGTGCCGGATCAGCCGGTCGCGGTGATCGCGTCGACCGCGGACTGGTTCTGCTCCCGGAGGGCGTCCGAGATCGGAGCCGACCCGGCGGCCTCGGCCGCGGCCTGCTGGCCCTCCTCGCTGATCACGTAGCCCATGAAGTCCTTGACCAGGTCAGCGGTCTCCTGGTCGTCGTACTCGATGCAGCCGATGTGGTAGCTGACCAGCACGATCGGGTAGTTGCCCGACTCGGTGGTGTCGCGCGCCAGCTCGATGGCGAAGTCGTACTCGCCCCGGCCCTCCAGCGTCTCGGAGTTCTCCACGACCGCGGCCGCGGCCTCGGCGGACGGCGCGACGAACTCGTCGCCGACCCCGATGTTGGCCACGCCGAGATCGCCCGCCTGGCTCAGGTCGGCGTAGCCGATGGCGCCGTTGCCGGCCCCGACCGCGCTGATCACGCCCGACGTGCCCTGGGCGGCCTCGCCGCCGGACACCGGCCAGACGCCGTCGGCCTCGTGCGGCCAGGCGTCACCGGCGGCCGCGGCCAGGTACTCGGTGAAGTTCTCCGTGGTGCCCGAGTCGTCCGCGCGGTTGACCGGGGTGATCGGGAGGTCGGGCAGCGTGGCGTCGGGGTTGTCGGCGGCGATCGCCGGGTCGTCCCAGTTGGTGATCTGCTGGTTGAAGATGCCGGCGAGCGTCTCGGGGGAGAGGTTCAGCTCGTCGACGCCCTCGAGGTTGTAGACGACCGCGATCGGCGCGATGTAGTTGACCAGCTCGAACACCCCGGAGGTCCCGCAGCGCTCCTCGGCCTCGGCGAGCTCCTCCTCGTCCAGGTAGGCGTCCGAGCCGGCGAAGTCGGTGCCGCCGGCGAGGAACTGCTCGCGACCGCCGCCCGAGCCGACCGGGTCGTAGTTGACGGTCACGTCCGGCTGGACGCTGTTGTACCCCGCCGTCCAGCCCTGCATGGCCGCCTGCTGAGCGCTGGACCCGGCGCCGACGAGCGTGCCGCTCAGCTCGCCGCCGCTGCCGGTGTCGCTGCCCCCACCGGTGCTGCCGGACTCGTTGGACGCGCCGCAGGCGGCGAGCGCGAGGGTGCTGGCGAGCGCCACGGAGAGCGTGGTGGCGCGCGTCTTGGTGCTGAGCTTCAACTCAGGGCCTCTCAGGTTCGCCCGGACCTGTTCCGGGCAGCGTGGGACCGACGCGACCGAAGCTAGGGACCTCAGGTGGCGCGCTTACCGAGGACAGGTGAACGCGGGGTGAACGACCGCGGAGGACTGAGATGATCATGGGTGGCGGGGGTCACGTCGGCCGGCGTGGATGGTCGCCCAGGCGATGCCGGCGGGGCAGGACCGGGCACGACCCGGGGCGTGTCCTCCCGGGTCGGCGTCACCGGGCGGCGCGGCGACCGCCGTCCGGGCGTCCGTCGGCTCCCGGAGATGCCGCGCGGACTCCAGCCGGCTGACACGCCCGCGCCACCCCGGGGTCACGTCGACGGCCGAGGGTGGGCTCATGAGGAACCACTCCGGCCGCGTCCTGGTCCCCGGTCCGTGACGACGGTGGTCACCGCCCTGCTGCTGCTGGCGGCCGCGGTGCTGGCGGTCGCCGCGGGTGCGTCGATGGTCCGCCAGGCGGGGGAGCCGCCGGTGGGGGCCGGTGACGCCGAGCGCGAGTGCGGTCGCGCGGTGCGCGTCCTCGTCCTGGCGGCCTCGGCCGTCGCCGCGGGAACCGCAGGAGCCGCTCTGGTGAGCACGGGCGAGGTGTCCGCCGGTGGCCTCGGACCGTTCGCCTTCCCCGCGGCCCTGGTGCTGACCCCGCTCGTCGCAGCGGTCCGCCGCGGCCGGCGGGGCGGTCGCGGTCGCCGGGGCGTCGGGCCGTAGCGCGGCGGTGTCCCGGCGTCGCCCTCAGGCGGCCGGCGGGGTGTGCCGGCGCGGGACGGGGATCCCCGGTCGACCGGGGGCTGGGGTCGACCGGGTGGGGCCGACCGGCGGCGGCAGGGGCCGGCCGGCACCGTGGATCGCGTGGGCCGCGAGGGCCCTGCGGTCGCCCGCGGTCGCCTCCAGCGCGGGCAGCAGGTGCACCTCGACCACCAGGCGCCGCGCGGCGAGGACCCGCCGGATGCTGCGCCGCAGCGAGCCGCCGGCGCAGAAGGGCAGACCCGCGGGCCCTGCGGTGCGGTACCGGATCGAGACGGGGCACACCGCGGCGCCGGCGTCCACGGCAGCTTGGGAGAACACCGGGCGGACCTGCCCGACCTGCCCGCTGCAGGCGGGGGTGCCCTCCGGGTGCACGGAGACGGATTCGCCGCGCCGCAGCCGCGCGGTGACCTCCGCGGCCCCCGCCGCGACCGACCTCGGTCGCCCGGGGTCCACGACGACCGCGCCGAGGCGCCGCGCCAGCCGGCCGAAGAGCGCCCGGTCCCGCTCGCCGGCCTCGACCACCGGCGTCGCCCGGACGGCGACGAGCAGCGCGAGCCCGTCGAGCCACGAGGCGTGGTTGGCCACGACGAGGTGGCCGGTCCGCGGGCGGGGCCAGGGCCGTGCCGGGTTCACGACCTCGACGCGGACCCCCAGCGCGGTGAGGATGCCGGCGGCGCTGCAGACGGCGGCCCGCCGCCGGGCGTTCGCGCCGGTGCTCGCCCGCAGCGGGACGCGGACCGCCGCGGCCAGCAGCGCCCCGGCCAGGCGGCACGACCTGAGGCGGCGGGTCGTCGTGTCGGCGCGAAGGCCGTCCCCGTCGGAGCAGGCCGCTCGACACGGCGCCGGCGCCTCGGTGGCCGGGCCGAGAGGTCCGGCGCCGGTGCCTTCGGGGAGCGTGCGCGGACGACGGGGTCGGAGCAGGGGCACGGTGCGACCTCGAGTGCTCGGGAGACCGGAGGGCCGGACCCGCCGAGCATCACCGGGCCAGGTGGACGGGCGGTGGCCGGCGTGCGGAGCCGGTGCGACGGCTGCCCGAACGGTCAGCAGCTCTCCGCGGCGGTCAGCCGCGGGGAGTCGGGCGCTCCCACGCGACGTCCACGGCGAACCGGCGGAACCCCCGCCCCTCGTACAACCGCACGGCCGCCGCGTTGTCCTCCTCCACGTACAGCAGCACCTCCTCGAGGTCCTGCCGCCGCAGGTGGGCCAGGCCCAGGTCGGTGAGCGCCCGGCCGAGCCGCAGCCCCTGGGCCGCGGGGTCGACACCCAGCACGTAGATCTCGCCGACCGGCTCGGGACCGGCGTCCCCGGCCGGGTGCACCTTGGTCCAGTGGAAGCCGAGCAGCTCGCCGGCTCCCGGATCCCCCCGCCAGGCCATCAGGAAGCCCTCCGGGTCGAACCACGGCTCGGCCTCCCGCAGCTCGAGGTCCGCGCGCGTCATGCGGCCCTGCTCCGGGTGCCAGGCGAAGGCGCGGGCGTTGACCCGCAGCCACGCCTCCTCGTCGCGGCCGGGGACGAACGGCACCACCTGGACGTCGGCGGGCAGCTCGGGCCGCGGCTCGGGGTCGACGCCGGCCAGGTCCCGCCGCATCTGCAGCAGGACCCGTGCCCGCCGGAACCCGTGCGGAGCGAGCAGCTCGGCGGACCCGGGCAGGTCGCCGTGCGCCCAGACGCTCAGCGTCCGGTCGCCGGCGACGTCCAGCAGGCGCCGCAGCAGCGCGGTGCCGTGGCCACGCCGGCGCCGCTCGGGGTGCACCACCAGCTCGGCGGTGTCGCCGTCGAGGCGGGCGTAGCCGGCCAGCTCACCGTCCTCGTCGTGGACGGTGAGGTCGTGCCCCTCGGGCGCGCCGTGGCGGAGCCGCAGCTCGCCCTCCTCGGAGACGGGGCGGACCCCGTCGGCGGCGCCGGCGGCGCGGAGCAGGGCGAGGACGCCGGCGACGTCGGGATCGTCGATCACCGGGCCATCAGACCAGTTCGGCGCCGGCCCTGTCCTCGGCGGTGGCGGCGCGGTCCTCCGCGGCGGCCCGGGCGGTCGCGTCGGCCACCTGCTGGTCGAGCTTGTAGCCGACGTTGCGCACGGTGCCGATCAGCGCCTCGTGCTCGGTGCCGAGCTTGGCCCGCAACCGGCGCACGTGGACGTCGACGGTGCGGGTGCCGCCGAAGTAGTCGTAACCCCAGATCTCCTGGAGCAGCTGCGCGCGGGAGAAGACCCGCCCCGGGTGCTGCGCCAGGTACTTCAGCAGCTCGAACTCCTTGTAGGTGAGGTCGAGGGGGCGGCCGCGCAGCTTCGCCGAGTAGCTGTGCTCGTCGATCACCAGCTCGCCGGCCTGGGTGACCCCGCCGTCGGCGCCGTCGGCCGGGGTGGCCGCGGCCAGCCGCCGGGCGGTCGCCCACTTCAGCCGGGCGTCGACCTCGGCGGGGCCGGCGGTGTCCAGCAGCACGTCGTCGACGCCCCAGTCCGCGGACAGGGCCACCAGCCCGCCCTCGGAGAGCACCGCGATCAGCGCAGAGGCCACCCCGGTCGAGGAGAGCAGCCCGCACAGGGTGCGCGCCTGGATGAGGTCGTACCGGGCGTCGACCAGGACGACGTCGCCGGAGTCGCCGTCGAGGAGGCTGGAGAGCTCGGGCGCCACGACGCGGACCTGGTGGCCCAGCAGCCCCAGGGCGGGCAGCACCTCGGTCGTGGCCTGGCGCGCGGCGGTCATGAGCACGAGTCGCATGTCGTCTCCTCAGGGGTCCAGGGCCGGCGGGTGCCGACCGGACCTGCGACAACGCTGTCGAGGTGAGAGGGCAGGATAGCGGACGTGCCTTCCGGGCAGCCCCATCTGCCGGGATGCGGCCGGTCGAGGTGCCGACCGCGGGCCCCTCGGTCGCCGGGTGGGTGCCCCGGGGGGTCCGGACACGCCGGGAGGGGAGGTCCGCTCGTCGAGCGGAGCGGGCGCCCGGCTTCTGAGACGATCGGCCCGTGAGCCCCAGCGCGGTCCCGTCGACGGCACCGGCCCGACCGCACCACCTGTCGGGCGCGGGCCTCGCCGTCGTCGTGGCGGGCCTGGTCGCCGGCCCCCCGGCGGTGGTCGGCGAGGTGGGCACGCTCGCCGCCGTGCTCGTGCTCCAGCTGGCGCTGGTCCTCTCCTGGGTGCTCGCCACCGGGATGCAGGGCTTCGCGGCCTCGCTCGCCGTCGGCACGGCCGCCGCGGTGGCGGCGGACCTCGCGCTGGCGCTGCCCGAGGACCCGGGGCCTGGGGGCCTGCTGGCCGTGCTCGGCGTCGGCTTCCTCGCCGCCGTCCTGCAGCAGATGCTGCGCACGCCGCGGCACGACCTGGTCGACTCGCTGGCCGGGTCGGCCGTGCTGCTCACCGCCGTCGGCGCTCTGGCGGTGCTGCTGCCGCTGGGCCGGGCCGACGACGGCCGCCTGGCCACGACCGCCCTGGTGGCCGGCGTCGCGCTCCTGGTCGGCCACCTGGTCGACCAGGTCCTGCCGCGGCCGCAGCTCGCCCCCGGCGTCCCCCGCGGGCTGCTCGGCATCGTCCTCGCGGTCCTCGCGGGCGCCGGCACGGCCTGGGCCGTCCGTGATCTGGCCGAGCTCGGTGCGCTGCGCGCACCGGCCGTCGGTGCCGTCGTCGCCGGGGTGGTGGCGCTGGTCGCCGTGGCCGGCAGCTACCTCGCCGTCGAGACGACCACCGAGGGCCGGGCGGAGGCGCTCTCCCCGTGGGCGCCGACCGTGGTGCAGGTCGTGCTCCCCTTCGCCGCCTGCGCGCCGGTGGCCCTGGCCCTGCTGACCGTCCTGTGAAGGTCGCCGCCGTCCTCATCGTCCTGCTCCTCGGCCTCGGCATCCTGCTCGACCGGGTCGCGGTGGGCTTCGCCGAGGACCAGGTCGCCGAGCAGCTGGCGAGCCAGGACGAGCTGGCCGGCCGTCCGGAGGTCGACGTCCGCGGCTTCCCGTTCCTCACCCAGGCCATCGGTGGGCGCTACGAGGAGGTCCACGTCTCGCTGACCGCGGAGGACCTGGGCCAGCCCGAGGGCACCCGCGCCGACGTCACCCTCCGCGGGGTGCACCTGCCCCTCTCGGCGCTGCGGTCGGGGTCGGTGCAGGAGGTACCCGTCGAGCGCATCGACGGGACGGCGACGCTCTCCTACGAGCTGCTCGCCCGGGAGCTCGGCGGGGACACCACGCTGGAGCGGGAGGGAGAGGGCCTCCGGATCACCCGGACGGTCGAGCTGCTCGGCCGCCCGCTGCCGCTCACCGCCGTCGGCACCGTCTCGGTCGACGGCGACGACCTCGTCGTCGACGTCGACCGCGTCTCCGGTGCCGGCATCGAGGTGCCCCGTTCCCTCGTCGACCGGGTCACCGATCTGCTCGACCTCCGCTACCCGGTGGAGCTGCCCTACGGGCTGCGGCTCACGGACGTGACCCCCGCGGGGGACGGCGTCGAGGTGCGCGCCGAGGCCGAGGACACGGTCATCCGGCCGGAATAGCGCCCCGGCGGGTCCGGTTCGTGCCCACCGGGGCCCGGAGCGGAGGTGGATGCGGTGGACACGGCTGCGGTGTTCGGACGGCTGGGCGTGCGCCCGGCCGAGGCGGACCTGACCGTCGTGCAGTTCTCCACCGCGTTCTGCGGGCCGTGCCGGGCGACCAGGGCGCGGCTGGCCCGGCTGGCGGCGACCCGGCCCGGCCTCGTCACGGTGCACGTCGACGCGGAGAGCCACCTGGACGAGGTGCGGGAGCTCGGCGTCCGGCGGACGCCCACGCTGTTCTACCTGGACCGGGCCGGAGCGCTCGTGGCGCGCAGCACCGGCGCCCCCCGGCCGGAGGAGCTCCTCGCCCTGGTGGACGCCCACGTGGGGGGTGCGCCGTGATCGGCTACCCTCGCGCCGTGGGCATCCTGCTGACCTCGCGCCGCGCAGTCGACCTGTGCCGCGTCGGCAGCTGCCTGTGTCGCGCCCTCTGAGGGCGGCACCGCGCCGTCCAGACGCGCTGTCCGCGCCGTCGGGATGCCCCTCTCTCCCGTGAGTTCCGCGGTCTGAGCGATCAGCGTCGTCCCTGCACCACCAGACCGACCGACCGCACACCGATCACCCGGAGGACCACCACCATGAGCCGCAACGACGTGCTCGTCACCGTCGACTGGGTCCAGGAGCACCTGGGCCAGCCCGGCATCGTCCTCGTCGAGGTCGACGAGGACACCACCGCCTACGACGGCGGCCACATCGAGGGCGCCGTCAAGCTGGACTGGAAGAAGGACCTGCAGGACCCGCTGCGCCGCGACTTCCTCGACAAGAGCGCCTTCGAGGAGCTCATGTCGGCCCGGGGCATCAGCAACGACGACACGGTTGTGCTCTACGGCGGCAACAACAACTGGTTCGCCGCCTACGCCTACTGGTACTTCAAGATCTACGGCCACTCCGACGTGAAGCTGATGGACGGCGGCCGGAAGAAGTGGGAGCTGGACGGCCGCCCGCTGTCCAAGGACGTCCCGCAGCGCCCGGCCACGCAGTACAAGGCGAGCGAGCCGGACCTCTCGATCCGGGCGTTCCGCGACGAGGTCGTGGCCTCCATCGGCAGCAAGAACATCGTCGACGTCCGCTCGCCCGACGAGTTCTCCGGCAAGATCCTCGCCCCCGCGCACCTGCCGCAGGAGCAGTCGCAGAAGGCCGGCCACGTGCCCACGGCGATCAACATCCCGTGGAGCAAGGCGGCCAACGAGGACGGCACCTTCAAGTCCGACGAGGAACTGGCCAAGCTCTACGCCGAGCAGGGCTTCGACGACAGCAAGGAGACGATCGCCTACTGCCGGATCGGCGAGCGCTCGAGCCACACCTGGTTCGTCCTGCAGGAGCTGCTCGGCAAGAAGAACGTCAAGAACTACGACGGCAGCTGGGTGGAGTACGGCTCCCTCGTCGGCGTCCCGATCGAGAAGTGAGCTGAGATGTGCGGAGCGCCGAAGCAGGGTGGTTCCCTCGACGGGATCGACCTGAGCACGCAGACGGTCATCCAGGGCTCGGTGTGGCACGACGGCGCGCCGGTGGCCGGGGCCTACGTCCGGCTGCTGGACTCGACCGACGAGTTCACCGCCGAGGTGGTCACCAGCCCCGAGGGTGAGTTCCGGTTCTTCGCCGCGCCGGGGCAGTGGAAGCTGCGCACCCTGGCCGCGGTCGGCAAGGGCGAGCGCGTGCTCGCCGCCGAGGTGGGGTTGAACGAGACCACCGTCGCGATCGCCTAGCGAGGTGGTGTCCGGCGGCCCGTCTCCCTCCGGGGGGCGGGCCGTCGGCGTTCCCGGGGTCGCCTCAGGCCAGGCCCGGCGGCACCCGGCGCGGACCGGCCTCGGCCGGCCGGGGCCGGTCCTCGGGGAAGGCGCGGACGGCCACGATGGCGACGTCGTCGGCCCCGGCGTCGGGCACCAGCCGGGTGAGGACGGTGTCCAGCAGCTCTTCCAAGGGGGTGCGGCCGAGGTCGCGCAGAGCCTCGCGCAGCCGCTCGAGGCCCTCGTCCAGGTCGATGTCGCGGCGCTCGACGAGCCCGTCGGTGACCAGCAGCAGGGTGCACCCGTCGAGCAGGTCGGCGGTCTGGTCGCCGCGGGGTGCATCGGGATCGATGCCGAGCATCAGCTCCGGGCTGCTGGTGAGCAGCGTGGTGGTGCCGTCGGGGGCGAGCAGGACCGGCGGCAGGTGCCCGGCGTTGCTCCACCGCAGCTGCCGCCGGCCGGCGACGGGCTCCGCGGGATGCCGTTCGATGCGCGCCAGCACCGCGGTGGCCAGGGCCGAGACCGCCAGCCCCCGCGCGGCGTGCTCGACCCGGGTGAGGGTCGCCGCCGGGCCGTCCTCCTCGGCGTAGGCCAGCGCCCGCAGCAGCCCGCGGAGCTGCCCCATGGCCGCGGCCGCGCTGCTGTCGTGGCCGACGACGTCGCCGATGACCAGCATGGTGGCCCCGTCGGGCTGGAGGAAGGCGTCGTACCAGTCCCCGCCCACCTGCGCCTCGTGCGCCGCGGGGCGGTAGCGCACGGCGATCTGCAGGTGGTCGGGCTCCGGCGGCGGGGTGAGCAGGGACTGCTGCAGCCGGTCGGACAGGGCGCGGTCCGCGGCGGCCCGGGCGGCCAGCGCCTCCAGCTCCGCTGCCTGCCGCTGGGCGGCCAGCCGGTCGGTGAGGTCGCGGAAGGAGACCACCACGCCGGTGAGCTCGTCGTCCTCCACGGTGGGCACGACCACCATCTCGACGGGGATGGGGGTGCCGTCGCTGCGCCAGAACGTCTCCTGGTCGGCGACGACGGTGCGGCCGGTGCGCAGCGCCTGCCAGACCGGGCACTCCTCGCGAGGGTAGGGCGAGCCGTCCGGGCGCGTGCCGTGGATCAGGGCGTGCTGGTCCCGGCCGAGCTGCTCGTCGGGCAGGTACCCGGTGAGCCGGGCCGCGGCGGGGTTGAGGAACTCCACCCGGCCGTCGACGTCGAGGCCGTAGATGCCGTCGGCGACGTTGGCCAGCACCCGCTCGGTGATCGCGAGCGCGCGGGTGAGCTTGGCCTCGGTCTCCCGCAGCACCTCGAGGTCCCGGGCGCGCGCGGTGGCGACCTGGCGCAGCGTGGTGGCCTCGGCACCGGCCGCCCGCGCCTCGGCGGTGAGCCGTTCGTTCTCCAGCCGCTCGGTGACGTCCAGGCCGGTGACCAGCAGGTACTCCTCCTGCGTGCCCTCGCTCACCAGCTGCAGGGTCAGGTCGGCGACCCGTCGCGTCCCGTCGGCCAGGAAGAGGTCGGTGGCTGCGCGCACCGGCGCGCCGCCGGTGGCCACCTGCAGGCACCAGGTGGTGACCCGGGCGCGGGCCGCGGGGTCGCCGGCCCACCAGTCGACGTCCCACAGCAGCCGGCCCAGCTGGTCGCGGCGGTCGAAGCCGCAGTCCTCCAGCGCCAGCCGGTTGGCGGTGAGCAGCGTGCCCCCGGTGTCGCAGACGGCGGCGAGCAGCAGGGAGGAGTCCTGCAGCACCGAGAACCACGACGGCGTCCCGGGCAGCGCCTCCTCGCCCGTGATCGGCGCCGTGCTGCGGCCGGCCTGGGCCATCTCGATGTCCGCTCCTCCCACTGCCTCCCGCGTGCGCGGGGCCGGTCCAGCCTGCCGTACGACCTGCCGACTCTCCAACGACCCGGCCTGTCGGGTCGGCCTCACCCCGGCCCACGCCGGTGGCGGGTCAGAGGCCGAGCGAACCGGCGAGCTCGGCCATGGCGCGGTCGAACCAGCGGTCGCGGTCGACCACCGAACCCACCAGGTGGCCGAACAGCTCGAAGCTGATGGCACCGAACATCGAGCTCCAGGCCAGCAGGGCACGCACGCGCACCGTCTCGTCGAGGGCCGGGTGCTCGCCGCCCAGGAGCGCGACCGCACCGTCGCTGATCAGACCGGGGTCGCGCTCGCCGGCCGACTCGGGGAGCGCACCGGAGCGGGCGGCATCGCCCAGGATGCGACCGAGGACCACGCCGGCGCGGGCGGCGGCGGGCACGGTCTCGGCGGGCGCCTCGTACCCGGGGACGGGTGAGCCGTACAGCAGCGCGTACTCGTGCGGGTGCTCCAGAGCCCAGCCGCGCACCGCCCGGCAGACGGCCAGCCAGCGCCGGCGCGGCGGGTCCGACGGGACGTCAGCAGCCTCCGCCGCGGCGCCCAGGTCGTCGTAGCCGTCGATGATCAACCGGGTCAGCAGCTCGTCGCGGCTGGGGACGTAGCGGTAGACGGCGGAGGACGCCATGCCCAGTTCGCGGGCCACCGCGCGCAGGGAGAGCCCGGCCGCACCGACGGCGGCGAGCTGCCGCCGGGCCGCGTCGGCGATCTCGGCGGTGATCTCGGCGCGGACGCGCTCCCGGGCGGTGGGCACCGGTCCAGGGTGCCCGCTCGGAGCGGTGCACGCAACGGAGAGCGGTGCTCTTGACAGGCGTCGTCGGCGAGCGCGAGCATCGCCCCACAACGAGAGCACTGCTCGCAGCGTGATCACCGAGGAGCACCCATGGCACTGCACGTCGTCGTCGGCAAGGGGCCGGTCGGCCTGACCACGGCCCGGGAACTGCGGGAGCGCGGGCACGACGTGCGCGTCCTCTCCCGGAGCGGCGGGGTCTCCGCGGACGGGCTCGAGCACCGGCAGGTCGACGCCGCCGACGCCGGGGCCCTCGCCGAGGCCGCCCGGGGCGCGGCGGCGCTCTACAACGCGGTGAACCCCGCCTACCACCGGTGGGCCACGGACTGGCCGCCGGTCGCGGCCGCGCTGCTCCTGGCCGCCGAGCGCACCGGCGCCGTCCTGGTCACCATGTCCAACCTCTACCCCTACGGGCGCCCCGACGGGCCCATGACGCCGCGGACGCCGCTGGCCGCCACCGACACCAAGGGGCTGGTGCGGGCGCGCATGTGGCAGCAGGCGCTGGCCGCCCACCAGGCGGGCCGGGTGCGGATCACCGAGGCCCGCGCCGCGGACTTCGTCGGGCCGCAGGTGCCGGCCGCGCAGTCCCACCTGATACGCCAGCTCCCCGCCCTCCGGCGCGGGCGCACCGCCTGGGTGATCGGGGATCCCGACGCCCCCCGCAGCTGGGCCTACCTCCCCGACGTGGCCACCACCCTGGCCGTCCTGGGCACCGACGAGCGCGCGCTCGGGCGGGCCTGGCACGTGCCGAGCACCCCACCGCGCTCCCAGCGCGCGGCCCTCACCAACCTGGCGGCCGCCTTGTCCGCCCCGGCGCCGACCGTCCGCGGGGTGCCCTGGCCGGTGCTGCGCGCGGTGGGGCTCCTGTCGCCGGTCATGCGGGAGGTCGTCGACGTGCGGCACCAGTTCGACCAGGAGTACGTCGTCGACGCGGCGGAGACGACGGCGACGTTCGGCATCGCGGCGACCCCGTGGGCCGAGGTGGTGGCCGCGACCGCGGAGCACGCACCGGCGGCCGCCTGAGCACCGGTCGCCCCGCCGTCACTACGGTGGTTCCCATGGTCTCTGCCTGGCTCCTGGTCACCCTGACGGCGTCGTGCGCCGTGGCGCTGGGCTACGGCGCCCTCCGGCTCGCGCGCGGCCCGAAGGCGGGCCGGCGATGAGCGGCCCGACCGAGCTGCCGGTGCCCGACACCGCCGACGTCCGCAGCGGACCGGAGGTCTCCGAGCAGCTCCTCGCGGTGCTGCCCCTGCTGGGGGAGTGGCACGGGGAGGGGCAGGCGGCCGGCACCGGCGGCGACCACCGGTTCGGCCAGTGGATCCGGTTCGCCCACGACGGCCGGGGCTTCCTGGCGTACGAGTCGCGCACCTGGCGGCTCACCGACGACGGGAAGATCGTGGGGCCGGACGTCCGCGAGTCCGGCTTCTGGCGCCCCCGCGGGAACGACGACGTCGAGCTGCTGGTGGCCAGCCCCGACGGGCTCGTGGAGATCTACGTCGGCACCGCCCGCACCACCACCAGCTGGGAGCTCACCAGCGACGTGCTGGCGCGCACCCCCGACGCGCCCGAGGTGACCCGGTCGGTGCGGCTCTACGGCATCGTCGAGGGGGCGCTGATGTACGCCATCGACCGGGCCGTGGGGGAGCAGCCGCCCCGCCCGGTCATGTCGGCCCGCCTCGAGCGCATCCGATGACCGCCGGCACGACCCGCCCCACGACTCCTCGCCAGGTCGCCGACGCCTACGTCGCACGGGCCGCCGAGCTCGACCCGATCCTGGCCACGGCGCTCGGCGTGCGCCCCGGTGACGACCGGCTCCCGGACCTGTCGCCGGCGGGCATCGAGGCCGAGGCGGCGCTGGCGCGCGAGACGCTCACCGAGCTGGACCGGGTGCTGGCTGCCACCCCCGCGCTCGGCGACGACCCGGTCGAGCGCCGGTGCGCCCGGCTGCTGCGCGAGCGGCTCACGGCCGAGCTCGACGCGCACGCCGTGGGGGAGCCCTACCGCTCGCTCAACAACCTGTTCAGCCCGGTGCACTCGGTGCGCCAGGTGTTCAGCATGATGCCGGCGGCGACGGAGGAGGACTGGTCCGTCCTCGCCCGGCGCCTGGCCCGCGTCCCGGAGGCCTACCGCGGCTACCTGGAGACCCTCGAGGAGGCCGTGCGGCGGGACCTGCTCGTGGCCCCGCGCCAGGTGCGCACCGTCGTCGAGCAGCTGGACCAGTGGTTGGCCGGCCCCTACTTCGCGACGTTCGTGGCCGCCGGCCCGGAGGCGCTGCAGCCGCAGCTGCGGGCGGCCGCCGAGGCCGCCGACACCGCGGTGGCCGCAACCCGCGACCACCTGCGCGACGAGTACGGCCCGCGCACCGAGGGCGTGCCCGACGCCGTGGGCCGCGAGCGCTACGCCCGGGCGGTGCGCCGCTGGACCGGGTCGGACCTCGGATCGGGCGGAGGGCTGGAGGAGGTCTACGCCTGGGGCTGGGCCGAGCACCGGCGGATCCTCGCCGAGCAGCGGGTCGAGGCGGAGAAGGTCCGCCCCGGCGCCACCCCGCTGGAGGCGATGCGCTGGCTGTCGACCAACGGCCCGGCCGTCGAAGGCGTGGCGGAGATCCGCGAACGGCTGCAGCAGATGATGGACGAGGCGATCGCCGAGCTCGACGGGGCGCACTTCGACCTCGCCGAGCCGGTGAAGCGGGTGGAGGCGATGATCGCGCCGCCCGGCAGTGCGGCGGCGCCGTACTACACCCGGCCGGCGCAGGACTTCTCCCGCCCGGGCCGCACCTGGCTGCCCACCCTGGGCCGCACCCGGTTCCCGCTGTGGGACCTCGTCTCGATCTGGTACCACGAAGGCGTTCCCGGCCACCACCTGCAGCTGGCCCAGTGGGTCCACGTCTCCCACCAGCTGTCGACGTACCAGACCTCGATCGGCTCGGTGAGCGCGAACGTGGAGGGCTGGGCGCTGTACGCCGAGCGGCTGATGGACGAGCTCGGCTACTTCCGTGACCCCGCGGAGCGGCTCGGGTTCCTGGATGCCCAGCAGCTGCGGGCGGTGCGGGTGGTCATCGACATCGGCATGCACCTGCAGCTGCCGGTCCCGGACGACGCCGAGGGGGCGCTGGCCGAGCACCGCGGTCAGCCCTGGACGCCGGAGCTGGCGCGCGCCTTCCTGGGCGAGCACTCCGGCGCCGATGTCGCCTTCCTCGACAGCGAGCTGGTGCGCTACCTCGGGATCCCGGGGCAGGCGATCAGCTACAAGCTCGGGGAGCGGGCGTGGCTGGCCGGCCGGGCGGCGGCCCAGCAGGCCCACGGGGCGGCCTTCGACCTGAAGGCCTGGCACATGGCGGCGCTGTCGCAGGGGTCGCTGGGCCTGGACGACCTCGAGGCGGAGCTCGCGCGGCTCTAGCCGCGTGGTGGGGTGGGGTTGACCGGGTCGTCGGCGTGGCCGACCCGGTCCGCCACCCCGCAGGTCAGGACCTCCAGCCCCGGCGTGGACAGCAGCTCGGCGACGCAGGCGGGGCTGCCCCCGACGTAGGTGCTCATCAGGTCGATGTCGGTGGCCACGACCCAGGTGCGGTCGGCCGGCCACCACAGGTTGGCGCTCTGCTCGGAGGGTTCGGGCGCCAGGTTGCGGGCCGCGTCGGCCACCCGGCCCCGCACCAGCACGGCGTCGCGGCCCCGGGGCAGCGGCAGGGTGGGCTGCCCGCGCAGCGCGGCGGCGTCGACGCCGAGGCCGGCCCACCGGCCGAAGAGGCAGTCCTCCGGCGCGGTCGTGTGCCGGGCGAGCACGGCGGCCATGCGCGCGGCGACCGTGGTGGGCAGGTGCCCCTCCGCGGGGGCGCCGTCCCAGTCGGGAGGCTGGCTGTCCTCGTGCAGGTACTCCCACCCGCCGGTCACCGACGGCCACTGCGCCAGCGGGTGGATGACGGTGCCGTTGAGCGCGGCGACCGCGGCCCAGGGGACCTCCACGTCGTCGTCGCCCTCGTAGCGGTAGGCGGGGTGCAGCACGCGGGCGTGAGCGGGGAACACCGGCGGCACGAGCGAGGCCACCGTGCCCCAGTGGGCCCGGCCGACCGCCTCGGCGATCCAGGCGCCGGTGGACACGTCGGCCTCGACGGGAAGTCCGCCGAGCTGCACGTACGCCTCCTGGGAAACGGACAACCCCCGGGCTGCTCCGCGGCGCTCCACGGGGGAGCCGCACGCGGGCCGACTGGACAACTGTCGGCGGCCCGGGGGTCGGGTGACTGTCCGGTTCTCGCTCGCCGCCATCGACGGACGGGCGATCATGCCGTCGTTCGGATTCCCATCCGAACGGGCGGCCCATCTGGACGGCGGCTAGCGGACAGCCACCTCACGAGTCCTGTAGCTCAGCAAAGTTACGGACCACCTCCTCTCTCGTGTGCCACGACGGTACGGCCGCGGGCACGGGAGCGGCAACCGATCTGCTCCGCTGTGAGCGAACGCGCTGGTGGCCGGTCCGGGACCGGCGTGTCCCGGACCGGCCGGACGGGTCAGCTCCCGCTGCCGGGACCGATCGTGCGCCCCGGCGGGCGGGTGCCGGACCAGTCGGGGTCGTGGTCGGCCTGGTCGTCGACCGTCTCGTAGTCCGGCCGCGGGCCGTCGTCGTTCCCGAGGTCCTCGGCGGCGTCGGTGGCGGTGCGCCCGGGCGGCGTGGCGACGCCCTCCCACTCCGGCTCGTGCTCGGCCTGGTCGTCGACCGTCTCGTAGCCCGGCCGTGCGGCCTCCTCGCCGAGCTCCTCGGTCGCCGGGGTGGCGCCGGGGCCGGGCGGCGTGGCGGCCGCTCGGGCCGGCTGGTGCTCGGCGCGGTCGTCGACGGTGTCCCAGGCGTCGGGGATGCCGTCCTGGTCGACGTCGCTGAGCTCGTGCAGGTACATCGCCTTGTAGCGGCGGTTGCGCAGCCGCAGGATCACGCTGGCCAGCAGGGCCGCGGCGACGGTGCCGGCGAGGATGCCGACCTTGGCGTGCTCGTAGCTCTCGCTCTCGGCGCCGTAGGCCAGCTCGGTGATCAGCAGCGAGACCGTGAAGCCCATCCCGCCGAGCAGCGCCAGCCCGAGGACGTCGGGCCAGCCGAGGTTCTCGTCGAGCTGTGCCCGGGTGAAGCGGGCGACCAGCCAGGTGGCGCCGGTGATGCCGATCGCCTTGCCGGCGACCAGGCCGGCCACGATGCCGAGGGCGATGCTGTCCCCGAGGGACTCGCCCAGACCCGACAGCCCGCCGACCGCCACGCCGGCGGAGAAGAAGGCGAAGACCGGGACGGCCACGCCCGCCGACAGCGGGCGGATGCGGTGCTCGAAGTGCTCGGCCAGGCCCGGCCCGGCGTCCGGCCCGCCGGCCGCCTCGCTGCGGACGACCGGGACGGTGAAGGCGAGCAGGACGCCCGCGACCGTGGCGTGGACGCCCGACTCGTGGACGAGCACCCAGGTGACGGCGGCCAGCGGCAGCAGGAGCCACCAGGAGCGGATCCGCTTCTGCACCAGGAAGCCGAACAGCGCGAGCGGGACCAGCGCCAGCAGCAGCGGGGTGACCGCCAGGGCGGAGGTGTAGAAGATCGCGATGATCGTGATGGCCAGCAGGTCGTCGACGACCGCCAGCGTCAGCAGGAACGTGCGCAGGGCGCTGGGCAGGTGGGTGCTGATCACCGCCAGGACGGCGAGGGCGAAGGCGATGTCGGTGGCCGACGGGATGGCCCAGCCCGCCAGCGCGCCCTCGGGGCCGCCCAGGTTGAGCAGCACGAAGAACAGCGCCGGGACGGCCATGCCGCCGACCGCCGCGGCGATGGGCAGGGCCGCCCGGCGCGGTTCCCGGAGGTCACCGGCGACGAACTCCCGCTTGAGCTCCAGCCCGGCCACGAAGAAGAAGATGGCCAGCAGACCGTCGGCGGCCCACGTCCCGAGGGTGAGGTCCAGGTGCAGGGCCGCCGGCCCGACCCGGGTGTCGCGCAGCGCCTCGTAGCTCCCCGCCCACGGGGAGTTGGCCCAGATCAGCGCGATCGCCGCACCCACCAGCAGCAGGGCGCCGCCGACGGTCTCCTTGCGGAGCACCGAGGCGACGCGCTGCGCCTCGGTCCAGGAACCGCGTCCGAAGAGGCGGGCGGGGGCGGGCGACGTCACGGGGCGGCTCCGGAGGGCAGGATCGGGTCGGGGGCGCGCCCGGCGACGGACGCGCTGCCGACCAGACTTCCCGGCGCACCTGCGTTTCACGCTACCCGGCGAGGAGTTCCCGGATGCGGGGGGACAGCCCGGCGTCACCGCGGGGCACGCCGTCGACGGTGTGCACGGTGACCGCGCCGCGCACGCCGGAGAGCAGCCAGACCGCGTCGGCGGCGTGCAGGTCCTCGACCGTCCCGGGGGTCGACGCGGTCGGCCACCCGGCGGCGCGCGCGGCGTCGAACAGCCGCGCCTGGGTGGTGCCGGCGAGGATGCCGCTGTCCACCGGGGGCGTGTGCAGCGTGCCCGCGGCGGCCCAGACGACCGTCGAGGTGGGGCCCTCCAGCAGCCGGCCCTCCAGGCTGGTGAGGACGACGTCGTCGGCCCCCACGTCGTGCGCGTGGCGCTGGGCGGCCATGTTCACCGCGTAGGAGAGGGTCTTGGCGCCGCCGAGGAGCCACGGTGCGCCGGCGCGGAAGTCCGCGGGCACCCCGAGCCCGAGCGTCACCACGGCGATGCCCTCGCGGCGCTGCCGCACCGTGTCCGCGGGAACCGGGGCGAGCAGGGCCAGCGCCGTGGGCGGTGCGCCGTCGCCGAGCCCGCGGGTGAGGAGGAGGCGGCACACGCCCTCGACGTCGGCCGGCCAGCCGGCCAGCACGGCGCCGACCAGCGCCCGCCAGGCCGTGTCCCCGGGGTGCGGCAGCCCCAGGAGGCCGGCGGAGCGGGCCAGCCGGGCCAGGTGCGCGGGCAGGTGCGGCGTGCTCCCCCCGACCACGAGGACGGACTCGAAGACGCCGTCGCCGCGGGCCAGCCCGAGGTCGAAGGCGGTCACGACCGGCTGGTCGGCCGGGACCGCCGTCGCTGCGCCGTCCCGCCAGACCGCCACCCTGCGCTGCTCGCTCACGGGTCCAGCCTGCCGCACCGCAGGCATAGGCTCACGGCATGGGGACCGACGACGTCGCCGCTCCGCTGGCGGAGCAGCTGCGGGCCCGCGGCCTGCGGCTGACCCCCCAGCGCGCCCGGGTCCTGGCCGCGGTCGCGGCGCTGCCGCACGCCACGCCGGAGGCGATCGGCGCCCGGCTGCGCGCGGAGGCCGGCCCGGGCGGCAGCGCTCCCGACACCTCGACGGTCTACCGCACGCTGGAGCTGCTGGAGCGCCTCGGGCTGGTCTGGCACACCCACCTGGGGCGTGGCGCGCCGGTCTACCACGCCGCGGAGCGGCCCCACCTGCACGTGGTCTGCAACTCCTGCGGCGAGATCTCGTCGGCGGCACCCGACCTGCTCGACGAGGCGGCGGAACGTCTGGCGGCCGACCTGGGTTTCACCGTGGACGTCGGCCACGTCGCCCTGTCGGGCACGTGCCGCGCCTGCCGAGACCGCGCCCGAACGGAGTCGTCATGACCACGCCCTCGCCCCTCCTCTCGCGGCCCGGGGCGGTGCCCCTCGAGCCCGGACCCGAGGCCGCCCGGGTCGTCGCGGCGCACTACGGCGACCCGCTGCGCGAGCAGCGGCTGCTCGCCGAGGGCGCCGGCCTGGTCGACCGCAGTGACCGCGACGTCCTGGCGGTTCCCGGCGCGGACCGCCTCTCGTGGCTGCACAGCATCACCAGCCAGCACTTCGCGCAGCTGGCCGACGGCATCGGCAGCGAGGCGCTGGTGCTCAGCCCCCACGGCCACGTCGAGCACCACCTGGTGGTGACCGAGCTGGGCGGCACGACCTGGGCCGACGTCGAGCCGGGCGCCGGGCCCGCCCTGCTGGCGTTCCTCGAGCGGATGCGGTTCATGCTCCGGGTGGAGCCGGGGCTGGTCACCGGCGAGCGGGCGGTGCTGTCCCTCGTCGGCCCCGGGTCCGCCGCGGCCCTGGCGGCGGCCGGGCTGCCGGTGCCCGCCGAGCCGTACGCGGTGGAGCCGGCCGGCGACGGCTGGGTGCGCCGCATGCCGCCGGTCGGCGACGGGTCGGCCGTCGTCCACGACCTGCTGGTGCCCCGGGCGGACGTCGGCGCCCTGGCCGACCGCCTGGGCGTCCCCCTCGCCGGCGCCGCGGCGTACGAGGCGCTGCGCGTGGAGGCCCGGCGGCCCCGGTTCGGCGTCGACAACGACCACCGCACCATCCCGAACGAGCTCGAGTGGCTGCGCACCGCCGTGCACCTGGACAAGGGCTGCTACCGCGGGCAGGAGACCGTGGCCCGGGTGCACAACCTCGGGCGCCCGCCGCGCCGGCTGGTGCTGCTCCACCTCGACGGCGTCAGCGAGGACCTGCCGGGCCCCGGCGAGCCGGTGCTGGCGGGCACGCGGACGGTCGGTCGGGTGGGCAGCGTCGTCCGGCACCACGAGCTGGGCGTGATCGCCCTGGCGCTGGTCAAGCAGTCGGTGGCCGAGGACGCCGCGCTGACCGTGGGTGGCTCGACGGCCGCGATCGATCCCGACGACGCCGCGCCGGCGCTCGACGACACCCAGATCGCGGCGCGGAACCGGGTCCGGGCCGTCCGGTCTGGGACGATCGGCTGAGCGCGCCGCGGCCGCCCGCCTCGCGGGTGGGCAGGTCGGGGGCACTGACCTACGCTCCGGCCAGCGCCCGCCGCTGACCACCGCCGATGCCCGCCCGCCGGGCGTCCCGCACCTGGAGGCCACCCCCGTGAGTCCGAAGCCGTCCCCCGCCGGGGGTGCCGCCGTCGACGCGCTGCTGGACCCGGCGTTCCTGGAGAGCGCCGTGCGTCGGCCCATGGGCGACGTGCGCCGGCTGCGCCGCGAGGCGGAGCAGCAGGAGGTCAACCTCTCCTACACCCGTCGGCTGCTGCAGGGGCGCCTGGACATCGTGCGGCGCGAGCTGCAGCGGCGGGCCGAGCACGACGGGCGCTCGCTGGTCGATCTGCTGCCCGAGATCCTCGCCGAGAAGGGGCGGGGCCCCGCGCACGGCCTCGGCCGGCACCAGACGGTGCAGCCGGCGGACCCCCAGGAGTACGAGTCCTGGGTGCACGCGCTCACCCCGGGCGCCGACCTCTCGGCGATCACCGAGCTCTCCGACGCGAAGCTCGAGGCCGCCGCGCGTGCCCTCGCCGACGCCGAGAAGGGGCTGTCGGAGCGTCGCCGCGGCGTGCAGCAGGTCATGGACGGCCTGGCCGCGGAGCTCGGCCGCCGGTACCGCGACGGCGAGGCGGACGTGGCCGCGCTGCTGGCGGACGAGGCCCGCCACTAGAAGGACCACGCATCCCCCCATGCCTCGCACGCTCGGCATGGGACCCTGAGGCGTGGCCGTTCCAGCAGCTCACCAGGCTCGCGGTGGTTCCCGCACCTCACCGTGGCCGGAGAATCCCGTGCTGGTCGAGGTGTGGCGGTCGGGGTTCCTGGAGTCGGTCCACCGGGGAGCCCTGGTCGTGCTGGGCGCCGACGGGGACGTGCGGTTCGCCGCCGGCGACGTCGGCCGGCCGGTGCTGCCCCGCTCGGCGAACAAGCCGGTGCAGGCCACCGCGATGCTGGCGGCCGGCTGGGCGCCGCGCTCGGCCGAGGAGCTGGCCATCGGTGCCGGCTCCCACAGCGGCGAGGACGGGCACCGGGAGCTGGTCGCCGGCATGCTCGCCGCCGTCGGGCTGGGGCCGGAGGACCTGGGCTGCCCGCCGGCCCTGCCGCAGCACGACCCGACGAAGGCGGCCTGGCTCGTCTCCGGGCGCGCCCCTGAACGCCTGGCCATGAACTGCTCGGGCAAGCACGCCGCGATGCTGTCGGCCTGCGTCGCGGCCGGCTGGCCCACGGCGGGCTACCTCGAGCGGGACCACCCGTTGCAGCAGGCGATCGAGGCGCGGCTGGGCGAGGCCGCCGGTGCGCCGGTCGCGGCCGTCGTCGTCGACGGGTGCGGTGCGCCGCAGCACGCACTGTCGCTCACCGGGCTGGCGCGCGGGGTCCTCTCACTGGTGCAGGCGGCCGACGGCTCGCGGGAGCGGGCGGTCGCCGACGCGATGCGGGCCCACCCCTGGTTCGTGGCCGGCTCGGGCCGCGAGGACACCGACCTGATGCGTGCGCTCCCCGGCCTCCTGGTGAAGGGCGGCGCCGACGGCGTGCACGTGGCGGCGCTGCCGGGCGCGGGGGCGGTGGCGCTGAAGCTGGACGACGGCGGGGACCGCGGGCGGACGCCGGCGCTCGCGGCCGGGCTGCGCCGGCTCGGCGTCCCGGCGGAGGTGCTTGCTCCGTGGGCGCGGACACCCGTCTCCGGTGGGAGCGGCGTCGTCGGCGAGGTCCGGGAGTCCGCAGCACTGGACGGCTGACCGGCCGCCGGCCGGGTGTGGGCGTGATCACGCCCGAGTGCTAGCCGCTCCGCTTGCAAGAGCTAGCACTCGGGGTTAACGTCGTATGCGTGCAGACCCCCGGTGAGTTCGTCCGCGAGCAGGTGACCACGGTCCGCGAAAGGGTGGACCGGGTCGCCGGCAGCATGGCCGACACGGTCGCCGACTCCCCGAGCGTCTCGGCGGTCGGCTCGTCGGTGGGCGACTTCATCCGCGAGCAGCGCAGCGCCGCGCGCGTCTCGCTGCGCGAGCTGGCCCGGACCGCCGGGGTCAGCAACCCCTACCTGTCCCAGGTGGAGCGGGGCCTCCGCAAGCCGTCGGCGGAGATCCTGGCGTCGATCGCCCGGGGCCTGAAGATCTCGGCCGAGACGCTCTACGAGCAGGCGGGGATCCTCGACCGGCGTTCCGGGAACCCGGACACCGTGGCGGCGATCCGCAACGACGACGCGCTGTCCGAGCGGCACAAGGCCGTCCTGCTCGAGCTCTACGAGACCTACGTCCGCGAGCACCGGGCTTCCTCCCCGGCCGCCAGCTGAACCTCCCCCCATCTCCCACTCCCAAGGAGTCCGGCATGACCCCCACCCAGACCGTGAAGCAGTACGGCGAGTTCGCCGTGGCCCAGGGCCGCACGTTCGCCGAGCAGGCCCGCACCCCGCTGCTCGCCTTCGTCGGCGCCGGTGACCTCGCCGTCGAGCGCGCCCGCACCGTCGTCGCGCAGTTCCGCAGCACCGCCGAGGCGCTGCCGGGCGAGGCCCAGGTCCAGGCCGACCTCGCCGTCAAGGAGGCCCGCACCCGGGCCGCCGAGGCCGCCGGAACCGCCCGCACCACCGCCCAGCAGCTGGCCGACGCCGTCCGTCCCGAGGTGCTGGCCAGCACCGTCGCCGGGCTGGTCGAGACCGCCCGCACGCAGGCCGCCGCCACGGTGGAGACCCTGGCCGAGCGTGGCGCGGTCGTCGTCGAGGACCTGCGCCGCCAGCCCGGTGTCCGCCGCGTCGCCCGTCGCGCCGAGCAGGCCGTCGACACCGTCGAGGACGCCCTCGAGGACGCGCTCGAGGAGGGCGCCGAGGCCGTGGTCGAAGCCTCCAACGAGGTGACCTCGGTGGCGCAGAAGACCGCTGCCAAGGCGACCAAGGCCGCGGCCCGCGCCGAGAACGTCGTCGAGGACGCCGCCGAGGCCACCAAGGACACCGCCGAGGAGGCCGTCGCGGCCCCGAAGCGCCGGACGACCGCGAAGAAGGGCACCTCGGCCGCCCGCAAGTCCCCGGCCAAGGTCACCTCGGCCCGCGTGACCCGGGCCCGCTCCGCCAAGCCGGCGGACCCGACCGCGGTGCCCACCAAGAAGAACTGACGCCACGGCGCCACCGACAGGGCCCCGGAGCTGCGACGAGCGCTCCGGGGCCCTGCCGCGTCCGGCGAACCCCTCCGTCCGGGCGAGTCGACCGGCCGGCCGGCCCGGCGGACCGCGGTGCGCGGGTAGGCTCGGGGCATGGGCGTGTTCGACGGGTGGCTGCTGCTCATCCTGTACTGGGCGTCCCTGGGGCTGACCGCCTGGGCGTTCGTCGACGCCCTCATCCGGCCGGCCTCCGGGTACGTCGCCGCCGGGAAGCTGACCAAGCCGGGCTGGGCGGCGATCACCGGCCTGGCCCTGCTGGTCATCTTCTGGCAGAAGACGCCGCTGTCACTGCTCGGGCTGCCCGCGGTCATCGCGGCGATCGTCTACCTGGTCGACGTGCGTCCCGCCGTCGGCGGTATGCGTCGCGACACCACCTGGTAGCAGGCGGCTGCCCCCGCCGGCCGGCTCAGGGCCGGTCGTCGGCCGGCATGATGATCCAGAGCAGCAGGTAGGCCACGAACTGCGGGCCCGGGAGCACGCAGGAGATCAGGAAGGCCACGCGCAGGCCGCTGCGCGAGAGCCCGTAGCGCCGGGCGATGCCGGCGCAGACGCCGGCGACCATCTTGTGGCGGGTGTCCCGGCGCAGCCGGTAGGGCGCAGGCGTCGTCATGCGTGCAGCCTAGGACCGGGCGGCAGGTCCGACCGGTCGGTGCGGCTGGGAAGCGGGTCGGGCGGTCAGCGGCCGAACACGCCGGCGGGCGGCTCGGGCGAGGGTTCGGCGTCGGCGTCGAGGACCGGCCGGGCGTTGCCCGTGAAGCGGTCCAGCTCGTCGCCGTCGACGACGCGCGACGGCATCGGGTCGCGCGCGCACGTGCGGCTGAGCTTCGCGAGCGGCAGCTCCGTGTCGGACGCGACGGCGACCAGGTTGCCGAAGCGCCGGCCCCGGAGGATGCCCGGTTCGGCGAGCAGGCAGACGTACCGGAAGGCGGTGCGGAGCGTGGCGACCTGGCCACGTGCGAAGCGCAGCGGCGGCCCGTCGGCCACGTTGGCCGCGTAGACGCCCCCGGGCCGGAGCGCCCGCGCGACCTGGCCCGCGAACTCGACGGTGGTGAGGTGGGCGGGCGTGCGGGCGCCGGCGAAGACGTCGGTGACGACGACGTCGGCGCTGTCCGGGCGCAGCGCGGCGAGGGCCTCGCGGGCGTCGGCGGCCCGCACCCGCACCCGGGCGGCGCGCGGCAGCGGCAGGAACTCGCGCACCAGATCGGTGAGGGGCTGGTCGATCTCGGCGACCCGCTGGCGGGACCCGGGGCGCGTGGTGGCCACGTAGCGGGGGAGCGTCAGCGCGCCGCCGCCGAGGTGGACCACGTCGAGCGGGGCGCCGGCATCGGCGGCGAGGTCCAGCACGTGGCCGATCCGCCGGACGTACTCGAACTCGAGGTGGGTCGGGTCGGCCAGGTCCACGTGGGACTGCGGGGTGTCGTTCACCATCAGCACCCACGAGCCGTCGCGGTCGGCGTCGGCGAGCAGCTCCGCGGTACCGCCGTCGACGGGGACCGGCCCCGGCGGTGTCCTCACCGGCGCCCCGTCCCCATCCGGCACCCGGCCGTCCCCGCACTCATCCGGATCATGGTCGCACCCGGGAGGGACTCCGGGCGCCCGGGTGGCTACCGTCCCGGGCGTGCGCCGGGTCCGCCTCTCCGCGCGGGAGATCACCGCCTTCGGCAGCCGTGGCGTGGTCATGGTGTCGCCCGCCCGGGTGGGGGAACCGGTGGCCGGCTTCGGGGTGCACCTGGCGACCTTCGCGGCCGGTGCGGTCGTGGGCCGGCACGAGACGCGCCTCTGGCAGCTGTTCGCGGTCGTCTCCGGTGCGGGCTGGGCGGCCGGCGCCGACGGCGGCCGGGTCCCGCTGGCCACCGGGGACGCCGTCCTGTGGGAGCCCGGTGAGCTGCACGAGAGCGGATCGGACGCCGGGATGGTCGCCGTGGTGGTCGAGAGCCCGGTGGTGCCGGTACCCGACGAGGGCTGAGGCCCGGTCAGACGGGCGCGACCGCCGACCACCGCACGGTGATCTCGCCGTGCCGCCAGCGCCGGCTGGAGCCCACCAGCGGCCAGCCCTGCCGGCCCAGCGCCTCGACCGCCGTCGTCCAGCGCTGGCGCGGGCCGAAGGCGCTCATCCCGGCCGCGGCGGCCCACGCGGCGTCGAAGGCGCGCAGGAACTCGTGGACCGGCTGCCCGGGCACGTTGTGGTGGATGAGCGCCTTGGGCAGCCGCTCGGCGAGGTCGAACGGCGTCGCGATGTCGGAGACGCGCGCCGCGAGCGTCAGGGTCAGCGGGCCGTCGGCGTCCAGCGCCACCCAGGCCGCGCGCCGTCCCCACTCGTCGCAGGTGCCCTCGACGATCAGCCCGCCGGGAGCCAGCGCGCCGCGCATGGTGTCCCAGGCGCGCGCCGCGGACTCCTCGTCGTACTGGCGCAGCACGTTGAAGGCGCGCACCAGGACCGGCCGGAGCCCGGCCAGCTCGAACCCGCCCACCCGGAAGTCCACCCGGGGCGGATCCCGGTCGTCGGCCACGGCCGCCACCCGCGCCGGGTCGATCTCCAGCCCGACGACCTCCAGCCCGTCGACCTCGGGCCCCAGCCGCTCGACCAGCTCCAGCGTCGTCACGGCGGAGGAGCCGTAGCCGAGGTCCACGACGAGCGGACGAGCGGCGTCCCGCAGCCGCGGCACCTGCGTGGCCACCAGCCACCGGTCGACCCGGCGCAGCCGGTTGGCGTTGGTGGTCCCGCGGGTGGGCAGCCCCAGTGCCCGCGCCCGCCCCGCGGCCAGCCGGGGCGCCCGGCGCTGCGGCTGAGGGGACAGCGAGGCCCGGCGCTTGTGGTCGTTGCCCGGCTCGCTCACCGGGTGCGAGCCTAGTCCCGGCTACCGTCGTCCCCGTGCAGGTGCGATCCGAGGTCCCGCTGGCGGAGCTGACCACCCTCGCCGTGGGCGGCCCCGCCGAGCGGCTGATCGAGGTGGAGACGGCCGCCGAGCTCGTGGCCGCCGTCCGCGACGCCGACGAGTCCGGCCGCCCGCTGCTGCTCATCGGCGGCGGCTCGAACCTCATCGCCCCCGACGAGGGGTGGCCGGGAGACGTCGTCGCCGTCCGGTCCCGCGGCATCGAGCGCACCGGCGACACCCTCACCGTGCAGGCGGGGGAGGACTGGGACGCGCTGGTCGCGCACACGGTCGAGCAGCGGCTGGCCGGCGTGGAGGCGCTGTCGGGCATCCCCGGCTCCACCGGGGCGACGCCGGTGCAGAACGTCGGCGCGTACGGCCAGGAGGTCGCGCAGACGATCACCGCCGTCCGCGTCTACGACCGGGCCGAGAAGGCCGAGTGCACCCTCGCGCCCGCCGAGTGCGGGTTCGCCTACCGCGACAGCCGGCTCAAGCGCGAGCCCGGCCGGTTCGTCGTCCTCGAGGTGGCGTTCGAGCTGCGCCCCGGCGAGGTGTCGCGGCCGGTCGGCTACGCCGAACTGGCCCGCACCCTCGGCATCCACGTCGGCGAGGTCGCCCCGCTGGCCGACGTCCGGGAGGCCGTCCTGGGGCTGCGGCGGGGCAAGGGCATGGTCTGGGACCCCGCCGACCCCGACTCGCGCAGCGCCGGGTCGTTCTTCACCAACCCGATCGTGCCGGCCGGGCACGCCGTCGAGGGGTGCCCCAGCTGGCCGGCCGGCGACGGCCTGGTCAAGCTCAGCGCCGCGTGGCTGGTGCAGCACGCCGGCTTCGGCCGCGGCACCCGGGACGGGCGGGTGGGGACGTCGTCGCGGCACAGCCTGGCCCTCACCACCTCCGACGGTGCGACGGCGGCGGAGCTGCTGGCCTTCGCCGACCGGGTGGCCGGCACCGTGCGCGAGCGGTTCGGCGTCAGCCTGGAGCGCGAGCCGACCGCCGTGCGGCCCTGACCCGCCTCAGGCGCCGGTCAGGTCCAGGTGCATGACGTGCAGGCCGACGTAGCCGTGCTCGGGGTGCGCGAACGCCTGCGGCACGGTGCCGATGACGCGGAAGCCCAGTGACTGCCACAGGCGCACGGCCGCCGTGTTGGTCTCGACGACGGCGTTGAACTGCATCGCCCGGTAGCCGTCCGCGCGCGCCGCCGCGACCACGTGCTCGCCGAGCGCCCGACCCACGCCACGGCCCTGCGCCGCCGGGTCGACCATGAAGCTCGCCGTCGCCACGTGGGAGCCGCGACCCGGCCGGTTCGGGCCCGTCTTCGCGGTGCCCAGCACCCGGTCGCCGTCCACCGCGACGAACGTGCGGCCGGGCGGGGGCTCCATCCAGAGCGCCCGCGCCTCCTCGGAGGAGAGCCCGGCGGGATAGGCGTAGGTCTCCCCGGCGTCGACGACGGCCCGGAAGATCGGGTGGATCGCCGGCCAGTCGTCTCCGGTCGCCTCGCGGACCAGCATCATCACTCCTCCCGGGCGACCTTGTGCTGGGCGGCCTGGGCGCGGGGCCGCACGACGAGCAGGTCGACGTTCACGTGGTGCGGGCGGGTCAGCGCCCAGGCGATGCAGTCGGCGACGTCCTCGGCCACCAGCGGCTCCCGCACCCCGCGGTAGACGGCGTCGGCCCGCTCCTGCGAGCCGGTCCGGTTGAGCGAGAACTCCTCGGTCCGCACCATGCCGGGGGCGATCTCGATCACCCGGACCGGCTCGCCGCACAGCTCCAGCCGCAGCGTCTCGGCCAGCGTGTGCACCCCGTGCTTGGCCGCCGTGTACGACGCCCCGCCCTCGTAGGAGATCAGCCCCGCGGTGGAGCCCACGAACAGCACGTCACCCGCGCCGGAGGCCCGCAGCGCGGGCAGCAGGGCCTTCGTCAGGCGCACGGTCCCGAGCACGTTGACCTCGTAGGTGCGCGCCCACGAGTCCAGGTCGGCCTCGGCCACCGGGGCGGTGTCGAACGCCCCGCCCGCGTTGTTGACCAGCACGTCGACGCGGCCGAGGGCGGCGGTGAACGCCTCCACCGAGCCGGGGTCGGTCACGTCGAGCGGGAGGGCCCGGGCCCCGATCGAGGAGGCGAGCGCCTCGAGGCGGTCCAGGCGGCGGGCGCCGACGACGACGTCGAAGCCCTCGGCGGCCAGCCGGCGGGCCGTGGCCGCGCCGATCCCGCTCGAGGCGCCGGTGACGACGGCGGTGCGGCCGGTACCGGGCAGGGCGCCGGCCCCCGCGGGGGCCGAGGGTGAGGGACCTGACATGTGCCCATCCTGGCGCTGTTGCAGGATGGAGTACCGACAGGGGTGCCGGTCGGGGCCCTCGCAGAGCAGAGCGGAGGTCCCTCGTGCCCGCTCGCCGCTTCCCCCGGGCCGGCCGCCCGGCGCGCGTGGCGACGCTGTCGGTGCACACCAGCCCGCTGGATCAGCCCGGTGCCGGTGATGCCGGTGGCATGAACGTCTACATCGTCGAGGTGTCGCGCCGGCTGGCCGCCCGGGGCATCGAGGTCGACGTCTTCACCCGCGCCACCTCCAGCGAGCTGCCCCCGGTGGTGGAGGTGAGCCCCGGCGTCACCGTGCGGCACGTCAGCGCCGGGCCGTTCGAGGGCCTGGGCAAGGAGGAGCTGCCCGCCCAGCTCTGCGCGTTCACGGCCGCGGTGCTGCGTGCGGAGGCCCAGCACGAGCCGGGTCACTACGACGTCGTGCACTCGCACTACTGGCTCTCCGGGCAGGTCGGCTGGCTGGCGCGCGACCGGTGGGGGGTGCCGCTGGTGCACACCGCGCACACCCTGGCCAAGGTCAAGAACGAGGCGCTGGCCGCGGGCGACCGCCCCGAGCCCCGCGCCCGCGTCATCGGCGAGGAGCAGGTGGTGGCCGAGGCCGACCGGCTGATCGCCAACACCGACGAGGAGGCCCGCCAGCTGGTGCGCCTCTACGGCGCGGACCCCGCGCGCACGCTCGTCGTCCCGCCGGGGGTCGACCTCGACCGCTTCCGGCCGGGCAGCCGGGCGGCGGCCCGCCGCACGATCGGCGTCCCCGACGACGCGGTGGTGCTGCTGTTCGTCGGGCGCATCCAGCCGCTCAAGGCCCCCGACGTGCTGCTGCACACCGCGGCCCGCATGCTGGCCGACGACCCGGCGCTGCGGTCCCGGCTGCAGGTGCACGTGGTCGGCGCGCCCAGCGGCACCGGCCTGGACGCCCCCCGGCAGCTCGAGCAGCTGGCCCGCTCGCTGGGCATCGGCGACGTCGTCCGCTTCCACGCGCCGCAGCCGCCCGCGCGGCTGGCCGAGTTCTACCGGGCCGCGGACGTGACGGTCGTCCCCAGCCACAACGAGTCCTTCGGCCTGGTGGCGCTGGAGTCGCAGGCCTGCGGCACCCCCGTCGTCGCGGCGGCCGTGGGCGGGCTGCCGACGGCGGTGCGCGACGGTGTCTCCGGGGTGCTCGTCGACGGGCACCGGGCCGACGACTACGCCGGTGCGGTGCGCTCGGTCCTCGCCCGCCGCGAGCTGCTGGCCGCGGGCGCCGGCCGGCACGCGGCCGGCTTCTCCTGGGACCGCACCGCCGACGCGCTCGTCGACGCCTACGTCGCCGCGGCCGCCGAGATGGCGGCGCCGCCGGTCCGCCCGGTGCGCGACCGCCGGGGTGGACCGCTGCGGGCCCTGCCCGGGATGGGGGTCGCGCGGTGAACCGGACGATCGAGGAGCTCGACGCCGTCATCGACCGGGCTCTGCGCGACAGCGAGCTGGTGCACGAGCACCCGAGGCCGGGCACCTGGCTCGTGGACCTGCCGGGGACGAAGAAGCTGAAGACGGTGTGCGGGCTCGTCGTCGGCGACCACGCCCTGCGGGTCGAGGCGTTCGTCTGCCGCCAGCCCGACGAGAACCGCGAGCAGCTGTGGACCTACCTGCTGCAGCACAACGCCCGCATGTACGGCGTCGCGTACTCGATCGACTCCGTGGGCGACGTCTACCTGACCGGCCGGCTGCCGCACGCCGCCGTCACGCCCGAGGAGCTCGACCGGCTCCTCGGCGCGGTGCTCAGCTACGCCGACGACCACTTCAACACCATGCTGGAGATCGGGTTCGGCACGTCGATCCGCCGCGAGTGGGAGTGGCGGGTCAAGCGCGGGGAGTCGCTGCGCAACCTGGAGGCGTTCGCGGCCTTCGCCGACCCGTCGCGCCGCCCGGCCGCGGAAGGGCGGGGCACCGACCCGGCGCCGGGGGCGTGACGGCGACGGACAGGTCGCAGCCGGGTGCCGGGGCACCCGGTGAGGGAGCGGGGCCCGGCTACGAGCGCCGGTGGTGGGTGCTGGCCACCATGACCGTCTGCCTGCTCGTGGTGATCATGGGGAACACGATCCTCAACGTCGCCATCCCGACCCTCCAGCGGGAGCTGGGCGCCACCCAGGGCGAGCTGCAGTGGGCCGTGGACGCCTACATCCTCGTGTTCGCCGGGTTGCTCTTCTCGTGGGGTGTGATCGGCGACCGGATCGGCCGCCGGCGGGTGCTGCTCATCGGCCTGAGCATCTTCGCCGTCGGCTCGGTGCTCGCCGCGTTCAGCGGCAGCGCGCTGGAGCTCATCGCGTGGCGGGCGGTCATGGGCATCGGCGGCGCCGCGGTGCAGCCGACCACGCTGGCGGTCATCACCAACGTCTTCCCGGCCCGCGAGCGCGGCCGGGCCATCGGGGTCTGGGCCGGCACCGCCGGGATCGCGGTCGCGGGCGGACCGCTCGCCGGTGGAGCGGTCCTGGAGCACTTCTGGTGGGGTGCGGTCTTCCTCGTCGGCGTCCCGGTCGCCGTCCTCGGGATCGGCGCCGTGCTGGCCGTCGTGCCCGAGTCCCGCGACCCCCACCCCGGTCGCCTGGACGTACCCGGGGTGCTGCTGTCGATCATCGCGCTGGCCGGGTTGGTCTTCGGCATCATCCGCGGCGGCAGTGGCGAGGGGTGGACGACCCCTGGCGTCCTGGTGCCCCTGGTCGGCGGGGTCGTGCTGCTCGCGGTGTTCGTCTGGCTGCAGCGGCGCTCGCCCCACCCGGCGCTGGACGTCTCCCTGTTCCGCAACCCGGCCTTCTCCGCGGCCGCCGGCGCGCTGGGGCTGAACTTCTTCGCCCTGCTCGGCGCCACGTTCTACCTCGTCTTCTACCTGCAGGGCGTCCGCGGCTACTCCCCGCTGCAGAGCGGTGCGGCGCTGATCCCGGTCGCGCTCGGCATGGCGGTCATGGCGCCTCGCAGCTCCGGGCTGGCCGAGCGGTTCGGCGCCAAGGCGGTGTGCGCCACCGGGTTCCTGCTCATCGCGACCTCCTTCGCCGGCGTGCAGTTGCTCGACCTGACCTCCCCGGTCTGGCTGCTGCTGACGGTGCTGCTGGTGCAGGGCGTCGGGATGGGTGCGGTGATGGCCCCCGCGACCGAGTCGATCATGTCCGTCGTCCCCCGGGAGAAGGCCGGCGCCGGCGCCGCGGTGAACAACTCCGTGCGCCAGGTGGGTGGCGCCCTCGGCGTCGCGATCCTGGGTTCGTTGCTCGCCGCCACCTACTCGGCGCAGCTCGGCTCGGCGGCGGACGGGCTGCCTGCGGATGCACGCGACGACGCCCGCCACTCGATCGTCGCCACGCTGGAGGCGGTGCGCCGCGCGCAGGCCGAGGGGACGCCGGAGGCGGCGCGGGCCGCGGCCGCGGTGGTCGAGCCCGCCCGGGAGGCGTTCGTCACGGCGATGCACCTGACGGCCATCGGGACGGCGGCCGCGACCCTGGTCGCGGCGGTGGTGGTGCTGATCTGGCTGCCCGGACGGCCGAAGCAGGTGTCCTCGGTCACGCAGTGACTCCAAAGGGCAACGCAGTGTTGACGACGACTTGGTCCGTTGCCCAGGCTGACCCGCGACGCGAGCGGGGCTCCCCGCGCCGAACCGGAGGGGATCCGCCGTGCCCGACCACGTCCAGCACCCGGGTACGGGACGACGTGACCCCTTCGCCCCGCTGCTGCAGAACCCGCTGGCCGCGCTGCTGCGCGAGCACAGCCGCACCGGCGCGGCCACCCACGCCGTCCCCACCGGCGGTGCCCCCTTGCCGGTCACGACGTACGCCGACGGCCGGGCCCGCATCAACCTGGGCACCGGCAACTACCTCGGGCTCGCGGGCGACCCGCGCGTCGTCGAGGCCGCGGCGGGCGCGCTCCGCCGCTACGGCACGAGCGCATCGGGCAGCCGGGTGCTCAACGGCACCACCGCCCTGCACCTGGAGCTCGAGGAGGAGCTCGCCGACCTCTACGGCACGGAGGCGGCGGTGCTGACGTCCTCGGGCGTCAACGCCAACCTGGCGCTGCTGTCCACGGCGTGCGGTCCCGACGACGTGCTGCTCGTCGACGCCCACGTGCACGCGAGCCTGCACGCCGCCGCGGCGGCCAGCCGCGGCACGGTCGTGCGGTGGCGGCACAACGACCTGGACTCGCTCGCCGTCCGGCTCGAGCGCCTCGACCCCCGCGTCGGCGCCGTCGTCGTGGTCGACGGGGTCTACTCGATGACCGGTGAGCTGGCGCCCCTCGCGGAGATCACCGCCCTGTGCGAGCGGTACGCGGTGCGCCTGGTGGTCGACGAGGCGCACGGGCTGGGCGTGCTGGGTCCGCGTGGGCGGGGCGCCGCCGAGCAGCTGGGCGTGCTCGACCGCGTCGACGCGGTGACGGTCGCCCTGAGCAAGTCGCTGGCCAGCGTCGGTGGCGCGGTGATGACCTCCCGGGCCGCCGCCGACGGCATCCGCGCCGGCGCCATGCCCTACGTCTTCAGCGCCGCGAACGACCCGGCGTCGGTCGCCGCCGCGCTCGCCGCCCTGCGCATCCTGCGCGCCGAGCCCGAGCGGCTGGTCCGGCTGCAGCACAACGGCGAGCGGCTGCGCCGCGCGCTGGCCGAGGCCGGCGCCGCGCCCGTGCCCGGCCGCGGCGCGGTCCTCGCCGTGCCCACCGGCAGCGAGGAGATCACCGCGGCGGCGTGGGGGGCGAGCTTCGACGCCGGCGTCTACACCAACGCCGTGGCCTACCCCGCCGTCCCGCGCGGGAAGGGTGTGCTGCGGCTGACCGTCATGGCGACGCACACCGACGAGCAGCTGGGGGAGGCCGCGGAGGTGGTCGCGGCGGCGGTGCGCTGGGCGCGCGACGGCGAGCGGGAACTGGCCCTGGCCTGACGGCCCTGCTGCCCGTGCCGGCCGCGTCGGGCAGGATGATCGCCGTGACGACCTCGACGGGAACCCTGGTGCTGCTCCGCCACGGCGAGAGCGAGTGGAACAAGGCCAACCTCTTCACCGGCTGGGTGGACGTCCCGCTGTCGGAGAAGGGGCGCGCCGAGGCCGCCCGGGGCGGCCGGCTGCTCGCCGAGCACGGTGTGCTGCCCGACGTCTCGCACACCTCGCTGCTGCGCCGGGCGATCATGACCGCCGAGCTGGCGCTGCACGAGGCCGACCGGCAGTGGATCCCGGTGCAGCGCACCTGGCGGCTCAACGAGCGGCACTACGGCGCGCTGCAGGGGAAGGACAAGGCCGCCACGCTCGCCGAGTACGGCGAGGAGCAGTTCATGACCTGGCGCCGCTCCTACGACACCCCGCCGCCGCCGATCGAGCCCGGCAGCGAGTACGCCCAGGACGGCGACGCCCGCTACGCCTTCCTCCCGCCGGAGGCCCGGCCGGCGACCGAGTGCCTGGCCGACGTCGTCGTCCGGATGCTGCCGTACTGGTACGACGCGATCGTGCCGGACCTGCGGATGGGGAAGACCGTGCTGGTCGCCGCCCACGGCAACAGCCTGCGCGCGCTGGTGAAGCACCTCGACGGCATGGGGGACGCCGAGGTCGTCGGCCTCAACATCCCGACCGGGGTGCCGCTCCGCTACGACCTCGACGACGACCTGCGGCCGGTCACGCCGGGCGGCGAGTACCTCGACCCCGATGCCGCGGCCGCCGCCATCGAGGCCGTCAAGAACCAGGGCAAGAAGTAGGCGGACCCCTGTGCCCCGCCCTGCTCACAGGGGCGGGGCGCAGGAGTCCGTCCCGGCTCAGGCCTGGTTCGCGGTCTCGGTCTCCCAGCGCTCGCCGGTGACCAGGTAGCAGACCCGCCGGGCCACGCTGACCGCGTGATCGGCGAAGCGCTCGTAGTAGCGGCCCAGCAGCGTGATGTCGATGGCCGACTCGATGCCGTGCGGCCAGGTCTCGCTCAGCAGCTGGCGGAACAGGCCGCGGTGGATCTGGTCCATCGCGTCGTCGTCGGTCTCCAGCTCCCGTGCCGCCTCGATGTCCCGCTTCGCGATGACCGTCGCGGTCTTCGTGATGAGCAGCTCGGCCACGTTGCCTGCCTCCAGGAAGGCCGGCCGGACCTCCTGCGGCACCGCGTGGTCGGGGAAACGCATGCGCGCCACCTTGGCGATGTGCGCGGCGAGGTCGCCCATGCGCTCGAGGTCGGCGACGATCCGCATGGCCGTCGTGATGGTCCGCAGATCGCCGGCCACCGGCTGCTGGCGGGCGAGCAGCGTGAAGGTGCGCTGCTCGATGCTCTCCCGGGTGGCGTCGATCTGGTCGTCGCCGGCGATCACCAGGTCGGCCAGCGCGACGTCGGCGTCGAGGAGCGCCGTCGTGGCGGTGCTCATCTGCGATCCCACGGAGTTCGCCATCTCCACCAGGCAGGTGTTGATGTCGTCGAGTTCCTCGTGGTAACTGTCCCGCACGGTCGTCCTCTCGTCGTGAGTCACCGGCGACGGTAGGCGCGCCGGGGACCGTTCCGGCCGCTGTGAGGTGAACTCCGACCCTATCGCCGGTGAACACTGACCCGTCCGAGCGGTGAACCTCTTGCCGGATCATGGTGCCTGGCCCCGGCGCACCTAGCATCTGGGCCGTGAGTCCACTGGTCGCCCTGGTGGTCGGCCTCCTCCTGGGTGGGGTGGTGGCCGCCACCATCATCCTCCGTTCCCGTCCCGACCTGGGGCGCCGCCCCCTCGACGGGGCGGCCGTCGCGCTGCCCGAGGAGACGCTGGCGCGGCGGCTGGTGGAGCTGATGGACCCAGCGGTCGTGGTGGTGGGTCTCGACGACGCCGTGCTGCTGGCCAACCCGGCGGCCCGGGCGCTGGGCATCGTGCGGGGCACCCGCCTGCTGGTGCCCGAGCTGCTGACGCTCGCCCGGGCGGTCCGCGGCGGGGGCACCCGCCGCGCGGACGTCCGGCTCCCCGGCGATGTGGTCGGCGGGGGGCCGCGGCTGGTCGGGGTGCACGGCGTGCGCCTCGACGGCGGCACCGTGCCGACCCCCGGCCCGGTCGCGATGGTGCTCCAGGACGTCACCGAGGCGCGCCGGGTGGAGGCGGTGCGCCGCGACTTCGTCGCGAACGTGGGGCACGAGCTCAAGACGCCGGTGGGGGCGCTGGCCCTCCTCGCCGAGGCCATCGAGGGCGCGGCCGACGACCCCGAGGCGGTGCAGCGCTTCGCGGCCCGGATCACCCACGAGGCCGACCGGCTGGGCCGGCTGGTGCGGGAGCTGATCGACCTCTCCCGGCTGCAGGGCGGTGAGCCGCTGCCCGACCTGGTGCCCGTGGAGGTCGACCGGGTGCTCGGCGAGGCGGTCGACCGCACCCGCACCGCCGCCCGCGCCAAGGACCTGGAGATCGCGGTCGGTGGGCAACCGGGGCTGGTGGTGCGCGGGGTGGAGAGCCAGCTGGTCACCGCCGTGACCAACCTGCTGGCCAACGCCGTGGCCTACAGCGAGGGCAAGAGCCGGGTCGCCGTCGCGGCCCGGGCGCGGTCGGGGTTCGCGGAGATCGCCGTCACCGACAGCGGCATCGGCATCCCGCGCGCGGACCGCCACCGGGTGTTCGAGCGCTTCTACCGGGTGGACCAGTCCCGCGCCAGCAGCACCGGGGGGACCGGGCTGGGCCTGGCCATCGTCAAGCACGTCGCCAGCAACCACGGTGGTTCGGTGACCGTGTGGAGCGAGGAAGGGCTGGGCTCCACGTTCACCCTGCGCATCCCGCTCGCCGGTCCCACCGAGAACCCGGCGGCGGAGTCGTCCGTCCCCGCAACGCAGAAACTGGAGAGCGAGACCTCATGAGCCGTGTCCTGGTCGTCGAGGACGAGGAGTCCTTCTCCGACGCCCTGTCCTACATGCTGCGGCGGGAGGGGTTCGAGACCGTCGTGGCCGCCACCGGGCCCGACGCGCTGGCGGAGTACGACCGCGGTGGCGCCGACATCGTGCTGCTCGACCTGATGCTCCCCGGCCTCCCGGGCACCGAGGTCTGCCGGGCGCTGCGGGCCCGCGGCAACGTGCCGATCATCATGCTCACCGCGAAGGACGCCGAGATCGACAAGGTCGTCGGCCTGGAGCTCGGCGCCGACGACTACGTGACCAAGCCGTACTCGGCGCGCGAACTGGTCGCGCGCATCCGTGCGGTGCTGCGCCGCCGGGGCGAGGCCGCCGAGGCGGCCCCCGTCGAGGGCGGGGTGCTGGTCGCCGGGCCGGTCCGGATGGACGTCGAGCGGCACGTCGTCGCTGTCGACGGCGAGCAGGTCGCCCTTCCGCTGAAGGAGTTCGACCTGCTGGAGTTCCTGCTCCGCAACGCCGGCCGGGTGCTCACGCGCGCCCAGCTCATCGACCGGGTGTGGGGGTCGGACTACGTCGGCGACACCAAGACCCTCGATGTCCACGTGAAGCGGCTGCGGGCCAAGCTCGAGCCCGACCCCGCGAACCCGAAGTACCTGCTGACGGTGCGGGGTCTGGGCTACAAGCTCGAGGCATGAGGCCCCGTCCGGAGGCTCACCGCGAGCGGTGGAGGGGCGGGGGCCTTCCTCAGTTCTTGAGGTCGTCGATCTTCTTCGAGGCGTCGGCCTTCGAGATCTCCTCCGGGATCTCCTCGTCGGTGCCCCGGGCGAGCGTCTCGAGGTAGCTCTTCTGCGCGCCCGTCGCGGGCTCGTCACCGGTGACCCAGTCGTCCGGGTCCTTCTCGGTGGTCTGGTCTGCGGCGTTCGGTTCGCTCATGTGTTCGATGCTAGGCCGGGTGCAGCTCCCTCGCCTCCCGGACGGGTGCGGCGGCCCGGGCGGCCCGCACGGCCTCCCATCGGCGGCCGGTGCGGTACACGTGCACCGCACCGCAGGCGGGGCACTCGACGTGCAGCGCGATGTGCGTCGGGTGGTTGGTGACCGACCGGATCCGCCGGTCGGCGACCAGCTCGTCGGAGCGGGTGACGGGGCAGGTGATCAGCAGCATGGCGGAAGCCTGCGCCGGTCCGACCGGTGGGACGAGTGGCGGGACTGACCGGCATCGCGTCTTTTCTGCCATGATCTCCCCATGGCCAGCACCGCGCCCGCCGGCGCAGCCCCCGTCGTCGTCAGCGCGGTCGTGGCCGACGGGCTCGTCGGCAGCTTCGGGGTGGGGGTCGCCGCCGAGGTGTTCGGCTACGACCGCCGTGCCCTCGGCCTGCCCGTCTTCGACTTCGCGCTGGTCACAGAGCGGCCCGGCGTGCTCCGGACCGACACCGGCATCCCGATCGTCGTCGAGCACGGCCTCGACCGCCTGGAGCGCTCCGACATCGTGCTGATCACCGCCTGGGAGGTGTTCGAGGAGGACCCGTCGGCGGAGCTGCTGGACGCGCTCCGGGCCGCCGCCGCCCGCGGGGCGATCCTGGTGAGCCACTGCACCGGGGCCTTCGTGCTCGCCGCCGCCGGCCTGCTGGACGGCCGGCGGGTGACCACGCACTGGAAGTACGCCGGGGAGCTCGCCGCGCGGTTCCCCGCGCTCGACGTGGACCCCGCCGTCCTCTACGTCGACAACGGGCGGGTCATCACGGGTGCCGGGACGGCGGCCGGCGTCGACGCGCTGCTGCACCTGGTGCGCCGCGAGTGGGGCGCGACCGCGGCGAACGCGCTCGCCCGGGAGATGGTCGTCCCGCCGCACCGCGACGGCGGCCAGGCGCAGTTCATCGACGCCCCGGTCCCCGCCTGCTCCGACGACCTGCTGGGCGTCGTCCTGGAGTGGGCCGGTCGGCACCTGGCCGAGGACCTGTCGGTCGACGTCCTGGCCCGCCGGGCCCTGATGAGCCCGCGCAGCTTCGCCCGGCGGTTCAAGGCCACGACCGGGACGACGCCGCACGCCTGGGTGCTCGCGCAGCGGCTGGCCGCGGCCGAGGAACTGCTGGAGAACAGCGACGCACCCGTCGAGGAGGTCGCCCGGCTGGTGGGTTTCGGGACCGCCGCCGGGTTGCGCGAGCAGTTCGCTCGCCGGCGCGGGGTCTCCCCGCGCTCCTACCGGCAGACCTTCCGGACCGGCGGGGGGTCACGCGCCGGGGCGGCGCCGGTGCAGCTGGACGGGTACCGGCCCGGCGAGAGCCGGGCTGGCGGGGTGCGGGGCGATCAGGCCCTGGTCGAGCCGGAGCTCGGCCAGCCGGCGTAGCTCCTCGTAGGCCGGCGCCCCGAGCAGCGCCACCAGCTCCGCGGCGTAGGTCTCGACCAGCGGTTCGGGGGAGACGTGCGCCGTCGGCGAGCCGGTGCACCACCAGTGCAGGTCGTGACCGCCGGGCCCCCACCCGCGCCGGTCGAACTCGCCGATCGTCGAGACCAGCACCCGCGTCCCGTCGGGGCGGTCCACGTGCTCCTGCTCGCGGCGCACCGGCAGCTGCCAGCACACGTCCGGCTTGGTGGCGAGGGGGTGCAGGCCGGTGCGCAGCGCCATCCGGTGCAGCGCGCACCCCGTGCCACCGGAGAACCCCGGCCGGTTCAGGAAGACGCAGGCGCCGTCCACGACACGGGTCCGCAGCGACCGGGTGGCGTCGTCCTCGTCGTCGGCGTCGTCCTCCTCGGTCCACGCGCCCCGCCCGACCGGGGCGAGCTGCCAGTCCTCGTCGGTGAGGTCGGCGACCGCGGCGGTGACCCGGTGGAGGTCGTCCTCGTCGGTGAAGAAGGCCCCGTGGCTGCAGCAGCCGTCGTCCGCCCGACCCTCGACGACGCCCGCGCAGCCCCGGCCGAACACGCACGTCCACGCCGACGTCAGCCAGGTCAGGTCCGCCCGGACGACGTGCTCGGGGTCGGCGGGATCGGGGAACTCCACCCATTCGCGGGGGAAGTCCGGGTCGACCTCGTCGGGAGGCTCGTTCCGCACCGGGCCAGCCTAGAAGGACCCCCTGCCCCCGCTCCGCTCGCATGCTCGCGGTGGGGCCCCGCAGGGGGCCGTCCGGCAGAATCGCTCGCATGCGGTTGGGTGTGCTGGACGTCGGATCGAACACGGTGCACCTGCTGGTGGTGGACGCCCACCGCGGCGCGCACCCCACGCCCATGCACGACGACCGCTGGCTGCTGCGGCTCGCCGAGCAGATCGGCGACGACGGGCTGCTGTCCAAGGCGGGGGAGAAGGCGCTCCTGCGGGCGGTGCAGAACGCCTGCGACCAGGCCGAGAAGCAGGGCTGCGAGGAGCTGCTCGCGATGGTCACCTCCGCCATCCGCGACGCGGCCAACGGCCTCGAGGTGCTCGCCCGCATCCGCGAGCGGACCGGCGTCGAACTGCAGGTCCTGAGCGGTGAGGACGAGGCCCGGCTGACCTTCCTCGCCGTCCGCCGGTGGTTCGGCTGGAGCGCGGGGCGGCTGCTCATCTTCGACATCGGGGGCGGATCGCTCGAGCTGGCCAGCGGCGTCGACGAGGACCCGGACGTCGCCCTGTCCCTGCCGCTCGGTGCCGGTCGCATGACCCGGCGCTTCCTGCCCGAGGCGCAACGGGGCGGGCGGCCGGACCTGGCGGCGCTCGACGAGCTCGCCGCGTACGCCGACGGGCTGATCGAGCCGGCTGCGAGGAAGCTCCGCGGCGCCGGGGCGCCGGATCTGGTGGCGGCCACCAGCAAGACCTTCCGCACCCTCGCGCGCCTGACCGGTGCCGCCCCCTACTCGGCGGGGCTGCAGGTCCCGCGCGAGCTCACCGCCGACGGGCTGGGGCAGCTGGTCGGCTTCATCTCGCGGATCGAGAGCTCGGCGCTGGCCGAACTGCGGGGGGTCTCGCCCGATCGCGCGCACCAGGTTCCCGCCGGCGCCGTCGTGGCTGCCGCTACGCTGCGTGCGCTCGACGTACGGTGCGTGCGGATCTGTCCGTGGGCGCTGCGCGAGGGAGTCATCCTCCGCCGGCTGGACTCGTTGGGAGGGGCGTGATGGCCGAGCCGGACTGGAACCCGGACACGGGGGGTCGCTCGCTCGCCGAGATCCTGCGCGAGGCCGGGATCGAGTCCGCCGCCCGCACCGCCCGCCGTCGCCGTGCCGACGACGAGGACGACACCGGGATCCGCCAGCGCCGCGCCGACGCCGGTGCCGACCGCTCCGGGTACGGCCGGCGGCGCAGCGACATGCAGGACCAGGCGCCCGCCCCCGCCGCCCCCGCCGCGCCGGCCCGCGGGAGCCGGGCGGCCGGCCGGGCCGCCGATCCCGTGACCGCCGCGATCCCTGGCCTGCGGCCGGACCGCAAGCCGGGGGTCCCGCATCCTTCGGGTCCGGTGCCGCCGTTGCGGCGGTCCGCCGAGGCGGCCGGCGCGCAGCGCACCGCCACGCGCCGGCCCGCCCGCGACGCACCGGCCACCGAGGCCCCGCCCCGCGACGGCGTCGCCTCGACCGGGCCCATCCCGGTCGTGCGGGCCGGCGACCCGGACGCCGACCTCGACGCCACCCCGCGGGAGAGCGCGCTGGCCTGGCTCCGGTTCGCCGGCGAGCTGGTCATCGCGCTCGCGGCCGGGGTGGGCACCTACTTCGCGGCCACGGTGCTGTGGGAGATGATCCCGCACCTGGCGGTCTTCCTCGCCCCGCTCGCGGTCACCGGGCTGGTGAGCGGGGTCAACATCTGGCGGGAGCGCCAGGGCGCCGAACCGGTGGGCGCCCGGCTGCTCGCCGTCCTGGTGTTCGCCGGCACCCTGCTGACCATCGCCCCGGCGGCCACCCTCCTCGCGACGTCCTGACCGGCGGTCAAGCGTCGGCGGGCTCGGCGTCGCGCGAGGCCGCGAACTCGTCGACGATCGCCGCCCCGAACGCGTCCAGGTCGTCCGGCTTGCGGCTGGTGACCAGGTTCCCGTCGACCACGACCTCCTCGTCCACCCAGTTCGCGCCCGCGTTGCGCAGGTCGGTCTGCAGCGACGGCCAGGAGGTCATGCGCCGGCCGCGGACGACGTCGGCCTCGATCAGGACCCAGGGCGCGTGGCAGATCGCCGCCACCGGCTTCCCCGCCTCGAAGAAGGCCTTGACGAAGGTCACCGCGTCGGCGTCGGCGCGCACGAAGTCGCCGTTGATCACGCCGCCCGGCAGGACCAGCGCCGCGTAGTCGTCCGGATCCGCCGACCCGAGGTCGGTGTCCACCGTGCGGCGCTCGCCCTTGTCGATGTGGTCGTAGGCGGTGATCGTGCCGGTCGAGAACGAGACCAGCTCCGGTTCGGCACCGGCCTCCTCCAGCGCCTGCCAGGGCCGATCCAGCTCGACCTGCTCCACACCGTCGGTGGCCAGCACGGCCACCCTCATCCCGTCCAGTTCTCCTGCCATGCCGGCGGCGCTACCCGGCGCCCTGAGCCGGCACACGCCGGAGCACTACGGTTTCGGGCGTGCCCGTCCGTCCGCGCCGCCGCGGGTCGGCGGGTGCGTCTGGTCCGCGGCCGGTGGGCGGGCGCCGTGCCGGCGTTCGTCCGCTGCCCGGACGCCCTGACGGACGCGACGGGGAACCGGCCGTCGCGTCCGTCGATCCGCGCCTGATCGCCATCACCGGTGAGCGTGCGGCCTGGAACGGCCCGCGCCCGACAGCTGGGAGCACGTCATGCCCTGGGGAGAACCGATCGAGGACCAGCGCCGCCTGCCGGCCGCCGGTCGCGCAGTCCGCGCGCAGGTGACCGTCGCGGGCGGGCGGTCGTGACCGCCACCGGCCGCCGCGGCCTGGCGATCATCGGCGGCGGCAAGATCGGTGAGGCGCTGCTCTCGGGCCTGGTCCGGCGGGGCGGGGCCGACGGGATCCTGGTCGTCGAGCGCAGCGCCGGGCGCGCCGCGGAGCTGACCGGGCGCTACGGCGTGCCGGCGGTGTCGCTGGGCGAAGCCGCGGCCCGGGCGCGCGTGCTGCTCCTGGCGGTGAAGCCGCAGGACATCGACACGCTCCTCGGCCTGGTCGCCGAGCACGTCGACAGCGGGCACCTGGTCGTGTCGGTCGCCGCGGGGGTGCCCACCGCGCGGCTCGAGGCGGCGCTGCCGCCCGGCGTCCCGGTGGTGCGGGTGATGCCGAACACGCCGGCGCTCGTGGACGAGGGCATGAGCGTGCTGTCGGCCGGTGCGCACGCGGCTGAGGCGCACCTGGACGAGGCGGAGGCGCTGCTGGCCGCGGTCGGGCAGGTCCGCCGGGTGCCGGAGTCGCAGCAGGACGCCGTCACCGCGCTGTCGGGCAGCGGGCCGGCGTACTTCTTCTACCTGGTCGAGGCGATGGTGGACGCCGGCATCCTGCTGGGCCTGCCCCGCGCGCTGGCCGCGGACCTGATCGTGCAGACGGCGCTGGGCGCCGCGGTGATGATGCGCGACTCGGGGGAGCACCCCGTCCAGCTGCGCGAGGCGGTCTCCAGTCCGGGCGGCACGACCATCGCCGCGATCCGCGAGTTGGAGAAGCACGGCGTCCGCGCGGCGCTGATGGCCGCGATCGAGGCGGCGCACGCCCGTTCGGTGGAGCTGGGTGCCGACAAGTCCTGACGTCGACACGGCAGGACGCGGTGCCGGCGGCTTCCCGTGTCGACAGATCGACCGGACGGTGCGTGAGCGGGCGAACACGGTAGTGCACAAAAGTGCGGAAACGGGCGACGTTGCGTCACCGAGTTCTCACCGTGTCGCGAAACGCGCCGAAACGCGTGTGCACCGTGTTGCATAGGTGTAGTTCTGCCTAGGACGGACCGGTCCGCCTGTTCGTTTCAACCATCGCTTCTGTCACGCGCGCCCCCTTACTCTCAGTACCAGCGCGTGCGTGTTCAGTTGCCGGTGGGGAAGCCGGCGCCACGACACGAGCTAGGTTCCGGAGACGAAGACATGACCATGCCCCAGCGCCACGCCGCTCACGCTGCCGCCACCGTCGTCCGTCCGGGGATGCCCGTCCCCCGCCCGATGGGCCGTCCGATGACGGCCGCCGCGATGGGGCGCCCCGTGCCCGCCCAGCACCCGGCCGCCATGCCGATCGGTCGCCCGGCCGTCCCCGCCCCCCGCGCCGCCGTCACCTTCCTGACCGTCGCCGAGGTCGCCTCGATGATGCGCGTCTCCAAGATGACCGTGTACCGCCTGGTCCACGCCGGTGAGCTCGCCGCCGTGCGCGTCGGCCGCTCGTTCCGCGTGCCCGAGCGCGCCGTGCAGGACTACCTGCGCGACGCCTACACCGACATCGCGTGACGACAGCGTCGGGAGCATCGCAGCGAGGAACGAGCGAGGAGCGGACCGGCGCGCGGAGTCGCGCCGTCGGCCTCGCCTGAGAAGGACGCACCACGCCACTGCGGTGTCGCGACGAGTGGGGCCGGAGGCTCCCGCGAGGAGTGACGTGCCGGCTCCACCCGACGGGAGCCGGCACGTGGCCGCGGGGGTCGCCCGGAGGGCGACAGTGTCATCGCCCCGGCCCGGCTCGGGTACGCTCGGTCGCCGGGCGACACCGGGATGCGGTCCCGCTGTCGCGTGCGAGCTGATCATCTAGCGACGAAGTCGGGAGCACACACGTGGGTTCGGTCATCAAGAAGCGGCGCAAGCGGATGGCTAAGAAGAAGCACCGCAAGCTGCTGAAGAAGACGCGCGTCCAGCGCCGCAACAAGAAGTGAGCTGACGCTCGTGCCGCCCGCGGTCGTCCTCGTCACCGGCGTGAGCCGGTGGTTGGGCGGCGCGCTGGCGGCCGAGCTCGCCACCGATCCGCGCATCCAGCGGGTCATCGGCGTGGACACCGTCCCGCCCTCTCCGGCCATGCTGCGCCGGCTGGGCCGCACCGAGTTCGTGCGGGCCGACATCCGCAACCCGCTCATCGGCAAGGTCATCGCGGCGGCGTCCGTGGACACCGTCGTGCACATGAACATCAGCTCGACGCCCGCCGGCTCCGGTGGGCGGGTGCCGATGAAGGAGCTCAACGTCATCGGCACGATGCAGCTGCTCGCGGCCTGCCAGCGGGCGCCGTCGGTGCGCCGGTTCGTGCTGAAGTCGACCAGCGCCGTCTACGGCGCGTCCTCCCGTGATCCCGCCGTGTTCACCGAGGCGATGCAGGCCCGGCAGGTGCCCTCGGGCGGGTTCGCCAAGGACAGCGTCGACATCGAGGGCTACGTGCGCTCCTTCGGTCGCCGGCGTCCCGACGTCGACGTGGCCGTCCTGCGCTTCACCAACTTCATCGGTCCGCGCATCGACTCGCTGCTCACCGGCTTCCTGCGCATGCCGGTGGTGCCCACCGCCCTGGGTTACGACGCCCGCGTGCAGCTGCTGCACGAGGACGACGCGCTGGCGGTGCTCACCCGCGCCACCTCGGGCGACTTCGTCGGCACCGTGAACGTGGGCGGCGAGGGGACCCTGCTGCTCTCGCAGGCCATCCGTCGCCTCGGCCGCGTCGAGGTGCCGCTCCCCTCGCCGGCGCTGGGGTCGGTCGGGCGCCTCTCGCGCCGGTTCGGCTTCGTCGACTACTCCCCGGAGCAGATGCGGTTCCTCAACTTCGGTCGGGTGGTGGACACCACGGTGCTGCGCACCTCCTTCGGCTACACCCCTCGCTACAGCACGGCCGCGGCGCTCGCCGACTACGCGCGCACGGTGACCCCGCTCCTGGACCCGGCTGCCGTTCGGGCGGTCGGCGGGGGGCTGCGCTCGGTGCTGGGCCGCCTCGGCGACACCGCCTCGGCCGTCGAGCAGCGGTTGCGACCAGCCCCGCCGGCGCCGGGCCTCCGGGCGGTGCGCGATGCCTGAGGCCCGGGTCATCCGGCTGCGGCCCGACGAGGACGGGCCGTACGTGGCCGCGCCGCCGACGCCGCCGGGCTGGGAGGAGCAGGTCGTCGGCGGGGTCGACTTCCTGGAGCGGCGCCTCACCGGCGAGTACGAGACCGACGAGTTCGGCTTCGACCCCGACCTGGCCGATCACGTGCTGCTCCCGATGCTGCGCCCGCTGTTCCGGAAGTGGTTCCGCGTGGAGACGTTCGGCCTGGAGAACGTGCCGGCCGACAGCGGGGCGCTCGTGGTGGCCAACCACTCCGGCACGCTGCCGGTGGATGCGCTCATGACGACCGTGGCGCTGCACGACGAGCATCCGGCGAACCGCCGGTTCCGGCTGCTCGGTGCCGACCTGGTGTTCGAGCTGCCGGTCGTCGGCGCGCTCGCCCGCAAGTTCGGCGCCACCCTGGCGTGCAACGAGGACGCCGAGCGGCTGCTCACCAGCGGCGAGCTGGTGGGCGTCTTCCCGGAAGGCTTCAAGGGGATCGGGAAGCCGTTCCGGGAGCGGTACACGCTGCAGCGGTTCGGCCGGGGTGGCTTCGTGTCCGCCGCACTGCGCACCGGGGCGCCGATCATCCCGTGCGCGATCGTGGGCGCCGAGGAGATCTATCCGATGATCGGGAACGCCCGGACCGCGGCGCGGCTGCTGGGCCTGCCCTACGTCCCGGTCACCCCGACCTTCCCGCTGCTGGGCCCGCTGGGCCTGGTGCCGCTGCCCTCCAAGTGGCTGATCGCCTTCGGGGCGCCGATCGAGACGGCGTCCTACGGCCCGGCCGCGGCGGAGGACCCGATGCTGGTGTTCAACCTGACCGACCAGGTGCGGGAGACCATCCAGCACTCGCTCTACCAGCTGCTCCTGCGCCGCAGGGGGGTCTTCGCCAGGTGACCGGCGCGGTTCCCGATGGGGCCGTGGGTCACCAGGGCAGCTTGTTGCGGCGGCGCAGGGCGAGCGCGCCACCGACCAGCCCGCCGGAGAGCGCGGCCGCGGCCACCGTCGGCACGCCGATCTTCGCCGCCTTCCGCCCCGTGCGGAAGTCGCGGATGGTCCAGCCCCGGGCGCGGGCGACCGCCCGCAGCTCGGTGTCGGGGTTCACCGCGACCGCCGTGCCGGTGAGGGACAGCATCGGCAGGTCATTGGCCGAGTCGCTGTAGGCGGTGCAGCGGGAGAGGTCCAGACCTTCCCGCTCGGCGAGGGCCAGCACCGCCTCCGCCTTGGCCGGTCCGTGCATCAGCTCGCCGACCAGCCGCCCGGTGTAGCGGCCGTCGACGATCTCGGAGACCGTTCCGAGGGCGCCGGTCAGCCCGAGCCGGTGGGCGATGATCGACGCGAGCTCGACCGGGGTGGCCGTCACCAGCCACACCCGCTGACCGGCGTCGAGGTGCTTCTGCGCGAGACCGCGGGTGCCCGACCAGATGCGGTCGGCCATCAGCTCGTCGTAAATCTCCTCGCCGGCCTGCATGATCTCCGAGACCTCGCGGCCGGCGACGAAGGCGAGCGCGTTCTCGCGGATGGTGAGCATGTCGTCGGCGCTCTCGTTGCCGGCGATGCGGAACTTCGCCTGCTGCCAGGCGAAGCGGGCGATGTCGCGGCTGGTGAGGTACTTGCGGGCGGCGAGGCCGCGGGCGAACCAGAACAGCGAGGCGCCCATCATCATCGTGTTGTCGACGTCGAAGAACGCCGCTCCGGTGACGTCGGGCTCGACGGCCGTCGGGCCCGCGACCTCCGCCGCCGCTGCCGACGCCGCGCCGGCGACGTGGGCGCGGGTCTCCTCGGCGGACTGTGCGGCACGGCGACCGCGCACCGGCAGTCGCGGCACGGCGACCTCCCTCACTCGATCCGGCTCCGCTGCGCCGGGACTACGCCTGACGGCCCGGCACCGCCCTTGCGACCCTAGCCGGGCCGGTGGTCCGGGTCAGGTCGTGGTCAGCACTCGCCGATGGTGAGCAGCGGGGGCAGGCAGAGGTCCAGCGGACCGGGCAGCGGGACGTCGAGCACCGGTGGGGGCGCCGTCCGGGTCGTGCTGCCGCCGGTGCCGGTGCCGGGACCGCCGGGCAGCGGCAGGGTCGGCATCGACGGCCGAGGGCCGCCGGGCGTGGGCGTGGCGCCACCGGTGGGCGCGCTGCTCGGCACGGCGACCTGCGGTGTGCCCGCCGGAGCGCTACCGGGCGCGGACGGGACGGGCGGCGCGGCAGGATCGGCGGGCCCGGCCGACGGCGGGACGGCGGTGTCGGTGCCGGTTCCCGGCGGGACCGTGGCCGGGGACTCCTCGACCACCGCGGGCGGGGCGACGGTGCGGCAGAGGCCGGGCACCGGGCCGAGCGCGTCGTCCCCGACGACGGGGGGGCCCGCGGAGCACTGCAGCGCCGCGCGCAGCCCCTGGATCCGGGCGGTCAGCGCGCGCAGCAGGTCCGTGGACTCCCCGTAGGCCGGCGCGGCGGAGGCCGGGACGCCGTCCGACAGCATCGCGAGCCCGCCCGAGTGCGCCGCGGCCCAGCGGGCCAGGGTGTCCAGCGGCGCGGCATCGCGGAGCTCCACGGCGCGACCGGTGAGCCAGGTGGCCCCCTGGGCGGTGTGCTCGTCCATGGCTCGCAGGGTGCGCTGGACGAGCACCGGATCCCCGGCGCCGGCGAGGAGCGTGAGCTCCTCCAGGCGCGTGCTGGCCAGCTCCAGCAGGGTCTGGCCGCGGCTGTCGCCGGCGAGCGCCAGCTGGGTCTGCTCGGTGCCGCGCTTCAGGTCGTAGAGGGGGTCGCCCGGCTGTGCGCCGGCCGCCACGGCCACGAGCGCCGCCAGGCCGGTGACGCCCACCGCGGCGCCGGCGAGCCCTGCGGTCAGCCGCCCCCGCCACCGGGCCGGCGGGCGGTCCACCGCCCGGGCTGCGAGCAGCCGCCGGCGCAGCGAACGGGCAGCGGGCTGCGGGGTGCGGACGGCGGCCATCGCCACCAGTCGGGCGCGGGCGCGTGCCCGGTACTGCGGTTCGGGGTCGGTGTCGAGCTGCGCGGCGAGGGCCTCGAGGCGGGCGGCCAGCGCCGCCTCGGTTCCGGGCGCGGACGGGGGACCCGTCAGGGTCGAGCCGTCCTCGGGCCGCATCACCCGCCACCTCCCGTCCTCGCCTCGGCGCTCGTCCGCCTCCCGGCGAGGGTCCGCCGCCCCGTGTCCAACGAGGGAGCGCCCCGGCCGGTTACGGCCCGGCCCCGGGCCGCTGTCACCGCAGCCCGTCGGGGAGCAGGCTCGCCAGCCGCCGGACCGCCCGGTGCTGGAGCGCCTTGATCGCGCCGTCCTTCTTCCCCATGATCTCGGCAGTCTCGGAGACGGACAGACCGTGCAGGAAGCGCAGCACGATGCACTCCTGCTGCTCGCTCCCCAGCTGCCTCACGCACGCCAGGAGCTCCTCGTTGGTCAGGTGCTGCAGCACCGCGTCCTCGGGGCCGTCGGTCGCCCGGTCGGCGTCACGCATGTCCGCGGTGCTGACCTCCAGCCGGAACCGGCTGCTCTTCACCTGGTCGCGGATGATGTTGCGGGCGATCGTCACCAACCAGGCACCGACGTCACGACCCTGGAACGACAGCGAGTCGATGCGCCGCAGCGCCCGCACGAACGTCTCGCTGGTGACGTCCTCGGCCGTCGCCCGGTCGCCGACCCGGTGGTAGACGTACCGGTGCACCAGCGTCACGTAGTGGTCGTAGAGCCGCCCGAACGCCTCGGCGTCCCCGCCCTGGGCCCGGCGGACCAGTTCCCACACGTCGACGTCGCCGGCCGCCACGTGGCCGGGATCGGCGTCGGCGAGCTCCGCGACCACCTCCGTGGGGAGGGCCTCGGCGCCGTCGTCGTCCGGCTCCGCCGGAGGACCGGTGAGCGAGGCGAGGCCCCCGGGAGCCGGCAGCTCCTCGGTGCTCGCGCGGGGGAACGGTGTCGGACGCGCTCGGGACTCGGCGCCGGGCGGCCGCCCGGCGTCCAGGGGCTGCGGCATGCGGGCGTTCGACCTCCTCGTCGGCCCGCGGTGCCTGGACCGTCCCTCGTTCGCCACGCGCGCCGTGACGGTGCGCGTGGGCTGCGTCGCAGGCCCCATGGTGACAACATCGCCCCTGTCCGTCCACGGCAGCCCGCCCGGGCGCGTCCCTCGCGCGCGCCGGACGGGGCTGCGCCGCACCGACGACAGGAGATGTCCGTGTCCGAGGCAGGCACCTCGCTGGCCGCGCTCGTCCGCGCCGCCGCGCAGCGCGACCCCGACGCCCCGGCCGTGGTGAGCGGGGACCGCCGGCTCAGCTGGGGTGAGCTGGACGCGGCGGCGGACCGGGCGGCCGCGGGGTACGCCGACCGCGGGCTGACCGCCGGCGACCGCGTCGCCGTCCAGCTGCCGAACGGCCTGGACTGGCTGCGGGCGGTGCTGGGTGGTCTGCGCGCCGGGCTCGTCGTCGTCCCCGTGAACACCGCCTACACCGACCCGGAGCTCGAGCACGTCCTCACCGACTCGGGGGCCGCGCTCCTGGTGGCGCCCGGCGTGCGCGACCCGCTGGCCGGCGTGCCGGTCTGCCCCGGTCCGCCCGCGGCCGACGGCCCGGTGCCCGCCGTGCCCGACGACCCCGCCGCGCTGGCCTTCCTCTGCTACACCAGCGGGACCACCGGCCGCCCGCGCGGCGCGATGCTGACCTCGGGGGCGCTGCGCGCCAACCAGCAGCAGTGCCTGGACATGGCCTCGCCGCCGGTCCGCCCTGACGACCGGGTGCTGCTGGTGCTGCCCCTCTTCCACGTGTACGGCCTCAACGCGGGTTTCGGGCTGGTCGCGGCCACCGGGGCCTGCGCCGTCCTGCAGGAGACCTTCGACCCGCGCGCGTCGCTGGCGGTGATGGCCGAGGAGCGCGTCACCGCCGTGCCGGGTGCCCCGCCGATGTACCAGGCCTGGCTGGCCGCGGCCGACGCGGGCAACCTCGCGGACCCCGCCCACCCCGACGCCGACCTGCGCCGCGCCTTCGCGGCCGTGCGGGTGGCCTCCGCCGGAGCCGCGCCGCTGCCCGAGGAGGTCTGGACGGCGATGCGCGAGCGTGCCGGAGTCACCGTGTGGGAGGGCTACGGGCTCACCGAGGCCGCGCCCGTCGTGGCCAGCACCCTGGCCACCGGCCGGGCCAAGCCCGCGTGCATCGGCGGCCCGGTGCCGGGGCTGGAGCTGGAGCTGCGCGACACCGCGATCGCCGGCGCCCGCACCGTGGACCTGCCCGACGGCGGGGGAGCGGGCGCCGGTGCGGACGAGGACGCGGACGAGGCCGACGAGGGCCCCGGCGAGATCTGGGTGCGCGGGCCGAACCTCTTCGCCGGCTACTGGCCCGACGGGGCCGACGGACCGGACGCCGACGGCTGGCTCGGCACCGGCGACCTCGCGTACCGCGATGCCGACGGCGATCTCCACCTGGTCGACCGGCGCAGCGACCTGGTCCTCGTCAGCGGCTTCAACGTCTACCCGGCCGAGGTGGAGCGCGTCCTCGAGCAGCATCCCGCGGTCGCGGAGAGCGCGGTCATCGGCGTCCCCGACCCGCGCACCGGGGCGGCGGTGCAGGCCGTCGTCGTCCTGGAGCCGGGTGAACGGCTCGCGGCGGAGGAGCTGCAGCTGCACGCCGCGGAGTCGCTGGCGCGCTACAAGGTCCCCACGTCGGTGCACTTCCTCCCGTCGCTGCCGCACTCGCTCACCGGCAAGGTCAGCCGTGCCCGCCTTCGCGAGCTCGGCCTCACCGGCACCGACCCGGCGGCACCGGCCGACGAGGACACCGATGGCTGAGCGGCTGCAGCTGCTGGTGCGTGACGGCTGCCACCTCTGCCTGACCGCCGCCGAGCAGCTGGCCCCCATCGCGGCCCGCGCCGGCCTGGAGCCGGTCCGGGTGGACGTCGACGCCGACCCCGAGCTGCAGGCCGAGTACGGCGACCGGGTCCCGGTCCTGCTGCTCGACGGCCGGGAGCACTCTTACTTCACGCTCGACGTCCCCCGGCTGCGACGGGACCTCGGCCTGGGCTGAAGCGGCGCCGGCGGCCGCGCCCTCGCGGGTCCGGGGAGGGGGCGGAGCCGGGCCCCCCGTACGGGTGGCGGCAGGTCGGCGGTTATCGTGGCTTCCACCACACCTGTGACCCGATCGGTCCAGGTCAGCGGGCCGTCGCTGCGTCGGCAACTTTGTTCCTGCGTTCACAAGCGGTTACCGTGGCGGACGTGAGCGCGTCGAGCGCTCGCGTCCCCGATGTCGCAGCTCCGCCCCCGGCGCCCGCCGGGTCCCGGGCGCGACCGCTGTGGAGAGCCCGTGATCCAGCCGCGGCCCCGGACCATCCCCGAGGCCACCGTCGCTCGTCTGGCCGTGTACCTGAGGGTGCTGACCAGCTTCGCCGACGGCGGCCGGACCACCGTCTCCTCCGGTGACCTGGCGACGGCCGCGGGGGTCAACCCGGCGGGTCTGCGCAAGGACCTGTCGCACCTGGGCTCCTGCGGCGTCCGCGGCGTCGGCTACGACGTGCGCGCCCTGCGGGAGCGCATCGCCCGCGTGCTGGGGGCCGAGCAGTCCCGCGCCTGCGTGCTCGTGGGCATCGGCAACCTCGGGTCGGCGCTCGCCGACTACGCCGGTTTCGGCAGCCGGGGTTTCGAGTTCGTCGGCCTCTTCGACGCCGCGCCGGCCCGGGTGGGCCAGCGCATCGGCGGCCTGACCGTGCAGGACGTGGCCGGTCTGGAGTCCGCCGTGACCGCCGCGGGGGCCTCCATCGGGGTCATCGCGACGCCGGCCGAGGTCGCCCAGCCGGTGTGCGACCGGCTCGTCGCGGCCGGGGTGAGGAGCATCTTGAACTTCGCACCGGTGACGTTGTCGGCACCTCCGGGCGTCGACGTCCGCCAGGTCGACCTGTCCGTCGAGCTGCAGGTGCTGGCCTTCCTCGGTCAGCAGCGGGCCGTGCCCGTGGGGGAGGAGTCGGCATGAGCCTGCTCGCGGTGGGCGTGAGCCACCAGACCGCACCGGTCGCACTGCTGGAGCAGTTCGCGATGGGGCCCGACGAGCGGGTCAAGGCGCTGCACGAGCTGGTCGGCAGCGACCACGTGAGCGAGGCCCTGGTCCTCGCCACCTGCAACCGGGTCGAGGTGTTCGCCGAGGTCGAGCGCTTCCACGGCGGCGTCACCGACGTCAGCCGGGTGCTGGCCCGTCAGGCCGGGGCCACGGTGGAGGAGCTCTCCCCGTACGTGACCGTGCACTACGAGGACCAGGCCGTCGCCCACCTGTTCACCGTGGCCGCGGGGCTGGACTCGATGGTCGTCGGGGAGACGCAGGTGCTCGGGCAGCTGCGCGCCGCCTACGCCCTCGCCCGCGAGGAGGGCACGGTCGGCCGCGCCCTGCACCCGGTCGCCCAGCGCGCGCTGCGCGTGGGGAAGCGGGTGCACTCCGAGACCGGCATCGACCGGGCCGGCGCCTCGCTGGTGTCGGTGGCCCTCGACCGGACCGAGGCCCGCATCGGCGCGCTCGCCGGCCGCCCCGTGCTCGTGGTCGGTGCCGGCTCCATGGGTGCGCTCGCCGCCACCACGCTGGCCCGCCGCGGCGCCTCCGTCGTCGTCAGCAGCCGCACCCCGGCCTCCGCCGCGCGGCTGGCCGAGGCCGTGGGCGGCCGCGCCGCCCCGGTCGACCGCATGGGCGAGGAGCTCGCTGCCGCCGACGTCCTGCTCACCTGCACCGGCGCCACGGGGCTGGTCGTCGGCACCGACGTCGTCGCCGAGGCGATGGCCGGCCGGGGCGACCGGCCGCTGGTGATCATCGACCTCGCGCTGCCCCGTGACGTGGATCCCGGCGTGGCGGCGCTGCCCGGCGTGCACGTGATCGACCTGGCCCTCCTGCAGGGCGAGAGGAACACGGCCCCCCTGCAGGGCGAGCGGCGCGACGGGGAGACCATCGCGGGGCCCGTGGCGGCCGACGACATCAGCACCGCGCGCGCCATGATCGAGGCCGAGACCGCGCTGCTGCGCGCCGAGCGGCAGGCCGCCGAGGTGGGGCCCACCGTGTCCGCGCTGCGCAGCCAGGCCGCCGAGGTCGTCGACGCCGAGCTGCTGCGGCTGGCCGGCCGGTTGCCCGACCTCGACGCGCGGGCGCGTGCGGAGATCGCCCGCACCGTGCGCCGCGTCGTCGACAAGCTGCTGCACGAGCCCACCGTGCGGGTGAAGGAACTGGCCGCCACGCCGGGTGGCACGGACTACGCCGGCGCGCTGCGGGCGCTGTTCGGCCTGGGCATCGACGCCGATGTCACCCCCGGCGCCGGCCGGCTGGCCGACGCCGTCACCGTCGACCCCGACCGTCCGGGAGGCCCGGCATGACCGCCGCCGACGTGCAGGACGCCGCCGCCACGGTGGCGGGCACCGCGGTCCCGCTGCGGCTGGGCACCCGGGCCAGCATGCTGGCGCAGACCCAGTCCCGCGCCGTCGCCGACGCCCTCACCGCCGCCACCGGCGTGCCGGTCGAGCTGGTGCTGATCAGCACCGAGGGCGACCGGTCCTCGGCCGCCATCGCGCAGCTCGGTGGGACCGGGGTGTTCGTCACCGCGATCCGCCGGGCCCTGCTGGCCGGCGAGGTCGACCTGGCGGTGCACAGCTACAAGGACCTGCCGACCGCGCCGGAGCCGGGGCTGAGCCTGGCCGCCGTCCCGGTGCGGGAGGACCCGCGGGACGCCCTGGTGGCCCGCGACGGGCTCACCCTCGGCGAGCTGCCGCCCGGTGCGCGGATCGGCACCGGAGCCCCCCGGCGGGTCGCCCAGCTGCGGGCCCTCGGGCTCGGGCTGGAGATCGTGCCGATCCGCGGCAACGTCGACAGCCGGCTCGCCCGGGTGGCCGGTTCCCCCGACGGCCGGGGTGACCTGGACGCCGTCGTCCTCGCCCGGGCCGGGCTGAGCCGCATCGGCCGCACCGACCGGATCACCGAGACCCTCGACCCGCTGCAGGTGCTCCCCGCCCCCGCCCAGGGAGCCCTCGCCGTGGAGTGCCGCACCAGCGACGCCCGCACCCGCGAGCTGCTGGGCCGGCTCGAGGACGCCGCCACGCGCGCCTGCGTGGTGGCCGAGCGGGCCACGCTCGCCGCCCTCGAGGCGGGCTGCAGCGCGCCGGTCGCCGCCTACGCGGAGGTCGCCGAGGGCGAGAGCGGCCCGGAGCTGTACCTGCGTGCCTCGGTGACGGCGCTCGACGGCAGCGACTCCGTGCGCGGTTCGCTCACGGGCCCGCTGGCCGACGCCGCACCCCTCGGCCGCGCCCTCGCCGCCGAGCTGCTCGACCGGGGCGCGGCCGCCCTGATGGCGGCCGGCGAGTGACCCTCCGCCCCACCCAGACCCCAGCAGACGCCCGAAGGACTCGGGCCACAACAGACGCCCGACCGAGTCGGGCCAGGATCAGGAGCACGGCATGACGCGCTTCCGCAAGACCGCAGGCCAGTCCGGCCGGGTCGTGTTCGTCGGCGCCGGCCCGGGCGACCCGGGCATGCTCACCGCCCGCGCCACCGCGGCGCTGGCCGAGGCGTCGGTCATCCACGTCGACCCCGACGTCGCCGCAGCCGTCCAGGACGCCGTCCGCGAGACCAACCCGGAGGCCGAGCTGACGCCGGTGTCCGGGGAGCCCGCCGAGGTGGCCAAGGGCGCCGTCGCGGCGGCCAAGAACGGCGCGGTGGTCGTCCGGCTGGTCACCGGTGACCCCTACACCTCCGACGACGTGGTCAAGGAGGTGCTCGCCGTCTGCCGCACCTCCGTGCCCTTCGACGTGGTGCCGGGTGTCGCGACCGCCACCGCCGTCCCCGCCTTCGCCGGCGTCGCGCCGGGCAGCACCGCGGTGACCGCGGACCTGCGCAGCGGTGTCGACGTCACCGCGCTGGGCGGGGTCGCCGCCGCGACCGGTGGCACGCTGGTCCTCCAGGGCACCGCCGACGCGCTGCCCGACGCGGCCGCGCGGCTGGTGGAGGGCGGGCTCGCCGGCAGCACCCCGGTCGTGGTGACGACCGGCGGCTCCGGGACCGGCCAGAAGAGCCTGGTGAGCAAGCTGTCGGCCGTGGCGGAGAAGACCGCCGGGCTCGACCCGCTCAGCGGCCCGGTGGTGGCCACCGTCGGCGCCGCCGTCGACAAGCGCGCCAAGCTGTCCTGGTGGGAGAGCCGCCCGCTGTTCGGCTGGCGGGTGCTCGTGCCGCGGACCAAGGACCAGGCCGGTGACATGAGCGACCGGCTGCGGGCCTACGGGGCGGTGCCCGTCGAGGTGCCGACGATCGCCGTCGAGCCGCCGCGCAGCCCCGCCCAGATGGACCGCGCCATCAAGGGCCTGGTCACCGGCCGCTACGGCTGGATCGTGTTCACCTCGGTCAACGCGGTGCGGGCCGTCCGGGAGAAGTTCGTCGAGCTGGGCCTCGACGCCCGCGCGTTCGCGGGCGTGAAGGTGGCCTGCGTCGGCGAGCAGACCGCCGAGGCCGTGCGGGACTTCGGCATCCAGCCGGAGCTGGTGCCCAGCGGCGAGCAGTCCAGCCAGGGCCTGCTGGCCGACTTCCCCGAGTACGACGATGTGCTCGACCCGATCGAGCGGGTCCTGCTGCCGCGCGCCGACATCGCCACCGAGACCCTCGCGGCCGGGCTGGTCGAGCGCGGCTGGGAGATCGACGACGTCACCGCCTACCGGACCGTGCGTGCTGCCCCGCCGCCGGCGGCGGTGCGCGAGGCGATCAAGGGCGGCGGCTTCGACGCCGTCTGCTTCACCTCGTCCAGCACGGTGCGCAACCTGGTCGGCATCGCCGGCAAGCCGCACGCCAAGACCGTCGTCGCGGTGATCGGCCCGGCGACGGCGGCCAGCGCCCAGGAGTTCGGCCTGCGGGTCGACGTGCAGCCGGAGACCGCCGCCGTGGCGCCGCTCGTCGACGCGCTGGCCGAGTACGCCCTGTCGCTGCGCGAGGCGGAGGACGGCGAGGGCAGGTGAACGGGGCCAACCCGGGCTTCGCGCGCGGGCGCCGGCTGCGGTCGACGCCCGCGCTGCGGCGGCTGACCGCGCAGACCAGGGTGGCCCCGGCCGACCTGGTGCTGCCGGTCTTCGTCAAGGAGGGCATCGACTCGCCGGTGCCCATCGGCTCGATGCCCGGCGTGGTCCAGCACACGCAGGACTCGCTGCGGAAGGCCGCCGCCGAGGCCGCCGACGCGGGCATCGGCGGGCTCATGCTCTTCGGCATCCCGTCGGAGAAGGACCCGGTCGGGTCCGGGGCCGACGCCGCCGACGGCGTGGTCAACGTGGCGCTGCAGCACCTGCGCGCCGACCTCGGTGACGAGCTGGTCCTCATGGCCGACCTCTGCCTGTGCGAGTACACCGACCACGGGCACTGCGGCGTCGTCACCCCCGCCGGGGTCGTCGACAACGACCCGACCCTGGACCGGTACGCCGCGGTGGCGATCGCGCAGGCGCAGGCCGGCGCCCACCTGGTGGCCCCCAGCGGGATGATGGACGGGCAGGTCGCCGCGATCCGCGCCGGGCTGGACAGCGCCGCGTTCTCCGAGGTGCCGATCCTCGCCTACGCCGCCAAGTACGCGTCGGGCTTCTACGGGCCGTTCCGCGAGGCCGCCGAGGGTGCCCCGCAGTTCGGGGACCGGTCGACCTACCAGATGGACCCGCCGAACGCCGACGAGGCGCTGCGCGAGGTCGCGCAGGACCTCGCCGAGGGTGCCGACGCGGTCATGGTGAAGCCGGCGCTGCCCTACCTGGACATCGTCGCCAAGGTCGCCGACGCCGTGCAGGTGCCGGTGAGCGCCTACCAGGTCAGCGGCGAGTACGCGATGGTCGAGGCGGCCGCCGCCAACGGCTGGGTGGAGCGCGAGCGCGCGATCCTCGAGACGCTGGTCGCGATCCGCCGCGCGGGCGCCGGGCAGGTGCTCACCTACTGGGCCGTCGAGGCGGCGCGGTTGCTGACCCGCTGACCCCGGTGGACCCCTACGTCGAGCCCGGGGGCTCCTGGTGGCCGTTCTGGCTGGTCGCCGGGGCCCTCGGGTTCTTCCTGCTCTGGGACCTGCTGCTGCCCGGCCCCGACGTCCCGCCGCTGGTCTGGGCGCTCACCCTGGTCGCGGTGCCCGGTGTGGTCGCGATCGGCTGCCTCTCCGCCCGCCGGGTGTGGACGGTCCGGGTGGACGCCGACGGCCTGGCGGTGGGCCGTGAGCAGGTACCCCTGCGCGACGTCGACGCCGCCGCGCTGCGGGAGGCCGGCGCCGGGGTGGATGCCGGTGCCCCCGTGCTCGGCGGGGGCTGGTCGCTGCCGCGGGGCCGCACGGGGCTGCCGCTGCGGCTCGCCGACGGCCGGACGGTGCTGGTCCCGACCCGCGACCCCGCGGCGCTGCGGGCCGCCCTGCTCGGGAGTGTGCGCGATGCCTCCGACCGGTCGCCGGGTGCAGAGGGGACACTGGGGACGTGACCTCGCTGGACAGCCCGCCCTACACCTACGAGGCCCCGGTCTCGGCCGGCCTCTTCGCCCGCGGTCAGGAGATCACTCCGGGCGGGGTGAACAGCCCGGTGCGCGCCTTCCGCGCCGTCGGCGGCACGCCGCGCTTCATGGCCGAGGGCTCCGGTCCCTGGATCACCGACGCGGACGGGCGGCGCTACGTCGACCTGGTCAGCTCGTGGGGGCCGATGATCCTGGGGCACGCGCACCCCGCCGTCGTCGAGGCGGTGACCGCGGCCGCCCGCCGCGGGCTGTCCTTCGGCGCCCCCACCGAGGGCGAGCTGGAGCTGGCCGAGGAGATCCGCAGCCGGGTCGCGCCGGTCGAGCGGGTGCGGCTGGTGAACTCCGGCACCGAGGCGGTGCTCTCGGCCGTGCGGCTGGCGCGCGGGGCGACGGGCCGCCCGCTCCTGGTGAAGTTCGCCGGCTGCTACCACGGCCACGTCGACGCGCTGCTGGCCTCGGCCGGCTCCGGGGTGGCCACGCTGGGGCTACCCGACACCCCCGGGGTGACCACCGGTGCCGCCGCGGACACCATCGTGCTGCCGTACAACGACGTCGCCGCCGTCGAAGCGGTCTTCGCCGAGCGCGGCCCGCAGATCGCGGCCGTGGTCAGCGAGGCCGCGCCCGGGAACATGGGCGTGGTGCCGCCGCTGGACGGCTTCAACGCCGAGCTGCGGCGGATCACGGCGGCCCACGGTGCGCTGCTCGTCCTCGACGAGGTCATGACCGGCTTCCGGGTGTCGGCGTCGGGCTGGTACGGCCTCGACCCGGTCGACGCCGACCTGTTCACCTTCGGCAAGGTCATGGGCGGTGGGCTCCCGGCGGCGGCGTTCGGCGGCCGCGCCGATCTCATGGAGCACCTCGCGCCCAGCGGGCCCGTCTACCAGGCCGGCACCCTCTCGGGGAACCCGGTGGCGGTCGCGGCGGGCCTGGCCACCCTGCGGAACTGCACCGACGAGGTCTACGCGCGCTGCGACGAGGTCTCCGCCGTGCTGCGCGGCGCAGCGAGCGCGGCGCTGTTCGCCGCCGGGGTGCCGCACCGGGTGCAGCAGGCGGGCAACATGTTCTCGATCTTCTTCGTGCCCGACGAACGGCCGGTGCGCGACTACGACGACGCCCGCACCCAGGACGTCTCCCGCTACACCGCCTTCTTCCACGCCCTGCTGGCCCGCGGGGTGTACCTCCCGCCGTCGGCGTTCGAGGCGTGGTTCGTCAACGCGCAGCTCGACGGCGAGGCCCTCGACCGCGTGCTCGAGGCGCTGCCCGCAGCGGCCCGCGCCGCCGCCGAGGCCGACGCCCACCGCACCGGCGCGATCGACAGCGAGCGCTCCTCGTGACCACCACCGTCGTCCACCTCCTGCGGCACGGCGAGGTGCACAACCCCGCCGGCGTCCTCTACGGCCGGCTGCCCGGCTACCGGCTGTCGGCCGCCGGCGAGGCCATGGCGGTCGCCGCCGCGGAGTGGTTCCGCGGCCACGACGTCGTCCACCTGGTGTCCAGCCCGCTGGAGCGGGCCCGCCAGACGATCCGCCCCCTGGCCGAGGCCACCGGGCTGGAGGTCGCCGTCGACGAGCGGATCATCGAGGCGGGCAACGCCTTCGAGGGCACGGTCGTCGGCCGCGGGGGCGGTGTCTTCCGGGCACCGCGCAACTGGTGGAAGCTGCGCAACCCCATGCAGCCCTCCTGGGGCGAGCCGTACGTCGAGATCGCCGCGCGCATGATCGCCGCGGTCGAGGCCGCCCGGGACGCCGCCCGCGGCCACGAGGCCGTGCTGGTCAGCCACCAACTGCCCATCTGGACCACCCGCCTGCACGTCGAGGGACGCCGGTTCGCCCACGACCCCCGCCGCCGCGAGTGCTCGCTGGCCAGCGTCACCTCGCTCACCTACGAGGACGACCGGTTCGTGGCCCTCTCCTACGCCGAGCCGGCCGGCGCCACCGATCCCGATGCGGTGCCGGGCGCATGAGGCGACTGCTGCCGGCCCTGCTGGCGGGCGCGCTCCTCACCGGGTGCAGCACCGGCTCCGACGCGGTCGACATCAACAACGGCGGCGAGTTCCGGTTCGTCGAGGGCACCCCGGCCGGCGAGCTGATCCCGGCCGACGAGCGGGCGACCGCGCCGGAGTTCGCCGGCACCCTGCTGGGGGGCGGGGAGTTCTCGTCGGCGGCGCTGGCCGGGGACGTGGCCGTGCTGAACTTCTGGGGGTCCTGGTGCGGCCCGTGCCGGATCGAGACGCCGGAGTTCCAGGAGGTCTACGCCGAGGTGCGGGACGAGGGCGTGCAGTTCGTCGGGCTGAACGTGAAGGAGACCGACGAGCAGTTCGCGCTGGCCTTCGTCGAGCGCTTCGGCATCGAGTTCCCCTCGGTCTACGACCCGCGTGGCGAGGTGGCGCTGGCCTTCCGCGACTACCCGGCCAACGCCGTCCCCTCCACCATCGTGCTGGACCGCCGGGGCCGGGTGGCCGCCGTGTACACCGGGGCGGTGGCGCAGGACGACCTGCGCGCGGTGCTGGACCTGGTGCAGGCGGAGGAGGTCTGACGTGGGGGAGACCTTCGCCGGCCTGGTCACCGACGGGCCGCTGCTGGTGGCGGCGGCCGTCGCGGCGCTCGTCGGCCTGATCAGCTTCGCGTCGCCGTGCGTCCTGCCGCTGGTGCCCGGCTACCTCTCCTACGTCACCGGGCTGGTGGGCAGCGCCACGGCCACGGATACGGCCACGGCCACGGCTTCGCCCGCCGGGGGCAGCACGGCGGCCACCGTCACGGCGGTGCTCCCGGTGGCCGACCAGCGCCCGCCGCGGGGGCGCACGGTGCTCGGTGCCCTGCTGTTCGTGCTCGGCTTCACCGCGGTGTTCGTGACGATCAGCACGGCATTCGGCGGGCTGGGCCGGCTGCTCCTGGTGCACAACGAGCTCATCACCCGGGTGATGGGCGGCATCACGGTCCTCATCGGGCTGGCGTTCCTCGGCCGGGTGCCGTTCCTCCAGCGCACCGCACGCCTGTCGAGCCGGCCGGCGGCCGGGCTGGCCGGGGCCCCGCTGCTCGGGGTCGTCTTCGGGCTCGGGTGGACCCCCTGCATGGGGCCCACGCTGGCCGCCGTCCAGAACCTGGCCTTCGCCGAGGCCACCGCGGGCCGCGGGGCGCTGCTGGGGCTGGCCTACTGCCTGGGGCTGGGGGTGCCGTTCGTGCTCGTCGCCCTGGGCGCCCGCTGGGCCGTGGGGGCGACGACGTTCCTGCGGCGGCACGCGCAGGCGGTGACCCGCTTCGGTGGGGCCGTGCTCGTGGTCGTCGGGCTGCTCCTGGTCACCGGTGCGTGGACCGAGATGATGGGCTGGCTGCGTTCCTGGCTGGCCGCCACCGGGTTCGGGGAGTCGGCGCTGTGAGCGTCGAGGCGCCCCCGCGCCCGGCCACCCCGACCCCGCCCGCCGGGCCCTCGGCCGGCCGGCGGCTGGGCGGTCTGCTGCTGCGCTGGTGGCGCCGGCTCACCGCGATGCGCACGGCGATCGTGCTGCTGTTCCTCCTGGCGCTGGCGGCCGTGCCGGGCTCGCTGCTGCCGCAGCGGTCGCTGTCGCAGAACAACGTCCGGCAGTACTTCGCCGACCACCCCGACCTGGCCCCGGTGCTGGACCGGCTGTACCTGTTCGACGTCTTCAGCTCGCCGTGGTTCGCCGCGGTCTACCTGCTGCTGTTCCTCTCGCTCATCGGCTGCGTCCTGCCGCGGGCCCGGGAGCACGCCCGCGCGCTGCGCACCCCGCCTCCGGCGGCCCCGCGGAACCTGCTCCGGCTCCCCGACTCCGACCGGTGGACCGCGGCGCAGGCCCCCAGCGCCGCGCTCGACGGCGTCGAGGAGGAGCTGCGGGTGCGGCGCTACCGGGTCGTGCGCCGCGAGACCGCGCGCGGGCCGGAGCTCTCGGCCGAGAAGGGCCACCTCAAGGAGACCGGGAACCTCGTCTTCCACCTCTCGCTGCTGGCCCTGCTGCTGGGCCTGGCGGGAGGGAAGCTGTGGGGCTACGAGGGCAGCATCCTGGTGACCGAGGGCCAGGGGTTCTGCAACTCCTTCCAGCAGTACGACACCTACTCCGCGGGCCCGCTGGTCGACAGCGGCGATCTCAGCGCGCTCTGCGTCGACCTCGAGCAGTTCCGGGCCGAGTACGAGGAGAACCTCACCGCCGCCTCGTTCACCGCCGACATCCGCTACGGGGAGCCCTCCGCCGAGGGGCGGCCGACCACCATCGGGGTCAACGACCCCCTCCGGGTCGACGGCGACCGGGTCTACGTGACCGGTCACGGCTTCAGCCCGACCTTCACGGTGACCGTGCCGGACGGGACGACCTTCACCGACCTGACCGTGCCCTTCCTGCCCAGCGACCAGCAGACGATGGCCAGCGAGGGTGCGCTGAAGCTGCCCGACATCCCCGGCCGGGAGGAGCAGCTGGCCCTCGAGGGGTTCTTCGCGCCGACGGGCCTGCTGCAGGGTGGAGTGCTGACCTCGGTGGACCCGCGTCCGCTGGCTCCGCAGGTGGCCCTGATCGCCTACTCCGGCTACCTGGGCCTGGACTCGGGGCTGCCGCAGTCGGTGTACTCCATCGACCGGAGCCAGATCGAGCGCGGCCGGCTCACCGAGGTGGCTTCGGCGAACCTCTCGGTGGGCGAGTCCATGGACCTGCCCGACGGGACCCGCGTCACCTTCAGCGGGGTCAAGGAGTTCGCCGCCCTGCAGTTCTCCCACGACCCGGGCCAGCTGTGGGTGCTCGGCTCGGCGATCACCCTGCTGGCCGGCCTGCTGGGCATGCTGCTGCTGCGCCGGGAGCGCGTCTTCGCCCGGGTGGAGCCCGCCCGGGACGGCGGCGGTACCGTGCTGACGCTCGCCTCGCTGACGCGGGGCGGCGGCGAGAGCGGCTCCCGGTTCGCCACCCTGTCCGACGGCCTGCGGGACGCGCTGGGCGCCCCGGCCGCCGCCCGCACTGCACCTGATCCGGAGGTCCCCCCGCGTGACTGACTCCTCGCTGGCCGAGCTGTCCGACAGCCTCTTCTCCGTGAGCGTCGCGCTCTACTCGGTCGCGCTGCTGGCCTTCTGCGCGCAGCTGGCCTTCGGCCGGCGGGCCGTCCGCAACCGCGAGCTCGTCGGTGCCGGTGGCGGTCCGATCGTCGCGGAGGCGCCCGTCGCCCCGGCCGGGCAGCAGGCGCCGGAGACGGCCCAGGGCACGCGCTGGGGGCTCCTCGGCATGGCGCTGACCGCGCTGGGCGCGCTGGCCCACGCCGGCGTCCTCGTCGCCCGCGGCATGGCCACCGACCGGCTGCCCTTCGGGAACATGTACGAGTTCGCCACGGCCGTCGTGCTCGTCGCCGTGGTCGCCTACTTCGTGCTGGCGCTGCGCCAGCCCACGCTGCGGCACATCGGCGTCTTCGTCCTCGGCCCGGTGATCCTCGCGATGGTGGGCATCGGCCTGTTCCTCTACGCCGAGGCGGGGCCGCTGGTCGCCGCCCTGCGGTCGAGCTGGCTGGGGATCCACGTGACGAGCGCGATCCTGGGCTCCGGCATCTTCCTGGTGAGCGGCATCGCCAGCGCCCTCTACCTCGTCCGCACCCGCCGCAGCGCCGCGGCGCCCGGCACGGGCGGGGGTCTGATCGACCGGCTGCCGTCCGCCGCGGGGCTGGACCGGGTGGCGCACCGCACGGCCGTCTTCGGCTTCCCGATCTACACCTTCGCGATGATCGCCGGCGCGATCTGGGCGGAGAGCGCCTGGGGCCGGTTCTGGGGCTGGGACCCCAAGGAGACCTGGATGTTCATCTCCTGGGTCGTCTACGCCGGCTACCTCCACGCCCGCACGACCTCCGGCTGGCGCGGCCGTCCCGCCGCCTGGACCAACGTGCTGGGCTTCGCCGTGGTGCTGTTCAACCTGCTGTACGTGAACATGGTGTCGACCGGCCTGCACAGCTACGGCGGGGTCTGAGCGCTCCCCCGTCCGGGGAGCGGCGCGGCGCGGGGTGCTGACCGATGTCGGACCTGCGTGCTTCCATGCCCTCATGGAGCTGATCAGCAGCGCACCGGCCCGCCGGGAGGTGCGGCGTGGCTAGGCACGCGGCGGCCGACGGCGAGGCGTCGCACCCGCTCGTCGCGGCCGCGCTCGCCGGCCGGGACGCCGAGGGCCCGGGGGCGCACCGCCGGAGCCCGCGGGGCGCGGCGGAGGAGGGCGACCTGGGCTGGCCGGGCGGCCCCACCCGCCAGGGCGGCGGAGGTCTCGGCTGGCCGGGGGACGTCGACGGCTCGGCCGCGCCGGCCGCGGGCACGCCCGAGGCGGGCCCGCGGCGCGGCTGGCGCCGCTTGTTCGGAGCGGCGCCCGCCGCCTGACGCGAGCCCCTCCCACGCTCGGGTCCGGCCCCGTGAGGGGCCCGGAGGCCGTTACGTGGGAGAGCCGTCGTCCCGGCGCGCCCGGCGCTCGAGCTCCCGGAGGAACTCCGGGTCGTCGTCGGGTGCCACGAACCGGACCGGCCCCCGGGGCCGCTGCGGGCGGCGCTCCGGTCGCGCGCTCCCCTCGGGGCCTGCGTTCGCCGCGGCGCGCACCACCAGTGCGACGACCACGACCGCCATCACGAGAACCACCAGGAACACCACGGGCCCACCCCCTCGTCGACCGCCAGCGTACGTCGGCGGCGATACTCGGTGCCGCGCAACGTAGATCCCATACCCGGGTAGGACGGAGAACCACCATCGACGCCGTGGACCAGCAGCTGATCGAGCTGCTGCGCGCCAACGGCCGGGCCAGCTACGCCGAGCTCGCGCGGCAGGTGGGGCTCTCCTCGCCCGCCGTGCACGAGCGGGTGGGCAAGCTGGAGGCGGCCGGGGTGATCACCGGGTACCGCGCCGTCGTCGACCCGGCGGCGGTGGGCATGCACGTCACCGCGCTGGTCAGCGTCATCGAGAGCGACGCGGTCGACGACACCGGCGTCGAGGCGGGGCTGCGGGAGATCCCCGCGGTGGAGGACTGCTGGCGGGTCGCCGGCAGCGAGGGTTACGTGCTGAAGGTGCGCGTGACCGACATCCCGGCACTCGAGGCGGCCATCGACGCGTTGAACCGGATCAGAGGGGTCGCACGCACGAGGACGACGGTCGTTCTCTCGACCAAGTGGGAGGGCCGTCATGGCTGAGAACAACCCGACCGCCGCGGGCGCACCGGTGAGCCCGGCCGGTGGCGCCGCCACACCGCCGAAGGTCCTGCCGTGGCTGCTGATCTACACGATCGGCCGCTTCGCGATCGCCGCGGCGCTCGTCCTGGTCCTCTGGTGGGCCGGGCTGGGCAGCTTCCCCGGCCTGCTGTTCGGGCTGCTGCTGTCGATGCCGGTCTCCTACGTGCTGCTGCGGCCCTCGCGGGACCGGCTCACCGAGGCGCTCGCGGCGCGCAGCGTCGCGCGGCGCACGGCCAAGGAGGACCTGCGCGCCCGGCTCAGCGGGGACGGGTCGCAGTAGCCGCGCTCAGGAGAGGGCGAGGCCCGCGCCGAGCAGCACGCCGGTGACCAGGGTCAGCAGCCCGGTGGAGGCGAGCGCCCCGATGAGGGCCGGCCCGCGGCCGCCCGCGAGCACGGTGCGCACCGGGCCGAGCGCGAGCGGCGCGGCGGCCAGGGCCAGCAGCGCCCACGGCCGCGCGACCCCCACCGCGGCGACGACGACGAACGGCACGACCAGCAGCGCGGCGTAGAGCACCCGGGTGCCCCGGTCGCCGAGCAGCACGGCGAGCGTGCGCTTGCCCACCCGGGCGTCGCCCTCGATGTCACGCAGGTTGTTCACCACGAGGATCGCCACGATCAGCAGGCCGACCGGCACGGAGACGGCGAACGCCAGGCCGGGCAGCGTGCGGGTCTGCACGTACGTGGTGCCGACGACCGCGACCGGGCCGAAGAAGACGAAGACGAACACCTCGCCCAGCGCGCGGTAGCCGTAGGGCAGCGGGCCGCCGGTGTAGGTCCAGGCGGCGGCGATGCAGACCGCCCCCACCGCCACCAGCCACCAGCTCGACAGCGCCGCCAGGGCCAGGCCGGCGACCCCGGCGACGGCGAAGGAGGCCAGCGCCGCGCCGAGGACCTGCCGGGGCGGAGCGGCGCCGGAACCGACCAGCCGCATCGGGCCGACCCGGTCGGCGTCGGTGCCGCGCCGGCCGTCGGAGTAGTCGTTGGCGTAGTTCACCCCGACCTGCAGTGCGAGCGCCACGACCAGCGCGAGCAGCGCGGGGCCTGGCCGGAAGCCGTCGAGCGCGACCGCGGCGCCGGTGCCGACCAGTACCGGCGAGACCGCCGCCGGCAGGGTGCGGGGGCGGGCGCCGGCCAGCCACTGGGCAGGGGTGGCCATCAGACCTCCGGAATGCGGGCCGCGACGGCGCGGCGATCGGGCTTGCCCGTGTGCAGGGTGGGGATCGAGTCGATGAGCCGCAGCTCCCGGGGCGCGGCGGGGGCGCCCAGCCGCTCGGCCACCCACGGGCGCAGGTCGGCCAGGGCCGGGGCGCCGCCGGCCGCCGGGACGACGGCGGCGACGACGCGCTGCCCCCACTCCGCATCGGGCCGGCCGAAGACGACGGCGTCGGCGACGGCGGGGTGCTCGCGCAGCGCGGCCTCGACCGCGGCGGGCGCCACGTTGACCCCGCCGGAGATGACGACCTCGTCCAGCCGGCCGTGCACGGTGAGCCGGCCGTCGGCGCCCAGCGACCCTGCGTCCCGGGTGCGGAACCAGCCGTCCGCGATCGCGGCCGCGGTCGCCTGCGGATCACCGCGGTAACCGTGCGCCAGCACCGGGCCGGCGAGCTCGATCCCGTCGGTCACCCGCACGGTCACGCCGTCCAGCGGCAGGCCGTCGTAGACGCAGCCCCCGGCGGTCTCGGTCATGCCGTAGGTGGTCACGACGGCGACCCCGGCGGCGCGGGCGCGGTGCAGCAGGCTCGCGTCGGTGGCCGCGCCGCCGACGAGGACGGCGTCGAAGGCGCGCAGCGCGTCGGGCTCCGCATCGAGGTACCGGCGCAGCTGGGTGGGGACGAGGGAGGTGTAGCGGCGGTCGCCGGCCGGCATGCGGGCGACGGCGCCGGCCAGCGGCTCCCCGGCGCCGAGGCGGATGGCGGTGCGCCCGTCGAGCAGACCGCGGCAGACGACCTGCAGCCCGGCGATCGCCGACGCCGGCAGCGCGAGCAGCCAGCTGCCCGGGCCGCCGAGCCGGTCGAGGGTCGCGGTCGCGGACGCCCGCAGCGCGCCCGCCGAGAGCAGCACCCCGCGACCGTTCCCGGTGGAGCCGGAGGTCGCGACGACGAGGTCGGTGCCCGGCTCGAGCGGCTCGTCGGGGCGCAGTGCGGCGCGGGCGGCGTCTACGACGGCCCGGGGACCGGCGGGCAGCACGGCCAGCGGGCGCTCGCCGTCGAGCGCGGCGCGGACGTCGTCGTCGGAGAGCTCGGCCGCGGGCACGAGGGTGAGGTGCCGAGCCACGAGGAACGAGCCTACGACCCCGCCGAATTAGGCTGATCACCATGACCGTCCTGCCCGCTGCCGCGCTGCCGGCGGGGATCACCGGGTCAGCGGTCTACGCGGTGCCGCTGCGCAGCCGCTTCCGGGGCATCGACGTGCGCGACGGCGTGCTGCTGCGCGGCCCGGCCGGCTGGGGCGAGTTCTCGCCCTTCTGGGACTACGACGCCGCCGAGAGCCGCCGCTGGTGGGCCGCCGCGGTGGAGGCCGCGGTCGAGGGCTTCCCCCCGCCCGTGCGCACGTCGGTGCCGGTGAACGTGACCGTGCCGGCGGTGGACGCGCAGCGGGCGCACGCGATGGTCCGTGCCTCCGGCTGCCGCACCGCCAAGGTGAAGGTCGCCGAGCCGGGGCAGGCCGGCGCCGACGACCGCGCCCGCGTCGAGGCCGTGCGCGACGCGCTCGGTCCCGGTGGCGCGATCCGGGTGGACGCGAACGCCGCCTGGGACGTCGACACCGCGGCGCGGCGGATCCGCGAGCTCGACGCCGCCGTCGGGCTGGAGTACGTCGAGCAGCCGTGCGCCACCCTCGCCGAGCTGGCCGCGCTGCGCCGGCGGATCGACGTCCGCGTCGCCGTGGACGAGGGCGTGCGCCGGGCGGCCGACCCGCTGGCGGTCGACCTGCGGGAGGCCGGCGACGTCGTCGTCCTGAAGGTGCAGCCGCTGGGCGGCGTGCGGGCGGCGCTGCGCGTCGCGGAGACCCACGGCCTGCCCTGCGTCGTCTCCTCGGCGCTGGAGTCCTCGGTCGGCATCGCGGCCGGCGTCGCGCTGGCCGCCGCCCTGCCCGAGCTGCCGTTCGCCTGCGGCCTGGCCACCGTCGCGCTCTTCACCGGCGACGTCTGCTCGTCCCCGCTGCTGCCGGTCGACGGCGCCCTGCCGGTGGCCCGGCCCGAGCCGGACCGGCGCGCCGACGTGGCGGCCGGCGAGGGCACCACCGCCCGCTGGCGGGCCCGGATCGACGAGGTGCTCGCCGCGTGAACCCCGCCACCGCCTTCGCCCGCGTGCTGGTCGACGAGCTGGTCCGCGGCGGCGTCACCGACGCCGTGCTGGCGCCCGGTTCGCGGTCGGCGCCGGTGGCCCTGGCCCTGGCGGCGGCCGAGCGGGACGGCCGGCTGCGGCTGCACGTGCGCCTCGACGAGCGGACGGCGGCCTTCCTGGCCCTCGGCCTGGCCAAGGGCTCCGGCCGCCCGGTGCCGGTGCTCACCACGTCCGGGACGGCGACCGCGCACCTGCACGCCGCGGTGCTGGAGGCCGACGCGAGCGGGGTACCGCTGCTGGCGCTGACCGCCGACCGCCCGCCGGAGCTGCGGGCCACCGGCGCCAACCAGACGATCGAGCAGGCCGGCCTGTACGGGGCGGCCGTGCGCTGGGCGGCCGACGTCGGCGTCCCCGAGCCCGGCCGGGAGGCCGAGCAGAACCGCTACTGGCGGTCCGTCGTGGCCAAGGCGCTCACCGTCGCCGCCGGCACGCTGTCGGCCGACCCCGGGCCGGTGCAGCTCAACCTCGCGCTGCGCGAGCCGCTGCTGCCCGACGAGGAGCCGCCGGCCGAGCTCGCGGCCCCGTGGGCCGGCCGCCCCGGCGGCACGCCGTGGACGGCGGCCGAGCCGTCGGCCGGCTGGGCGGCGCGGGCGCACCGGCTGCCGCCGCGCACGCTGGTGATCGCCGGTGACGGGCCCCTGCACGCCGCCCCGGGCCTCGCGGAGGGCTCCGCCTGGCCCGTCGTCGCCGAGCCGAGCAGCGGGTTCTGGGGGCGGCCGGGCAACGTGCGCGGTGGCGTGCTGGCGCTCGGTGCACCCGACTGGCTGGCCGCGCACCGGCCCGAGCGCGTGCTGGTCGTGGGGCGGCCGACGCTCTCCCGCCCGGTCGGTGCCCTGCTGGCCGACCCCGCCGTCACCGTCGAGACGGTGAGCGCCTCCCCGCGGTGGGCCGACGCCGGCCGGTCGAGCAGCCATGTGGCCCGGCTGTTCGCGGGTGCCGAGCCCGAGGAGCCGGTCGACGCCGACTGGGTGGCCGCCTGGCACGCGGCCGCGGACCGGGTGGGCGCCGCCGTCGACGCGGTGCTCGACAGCGCCCCGGCGCTGACCGCCGCCCGCCTGGCCCGCGACGTCGTCGCCGCCCTGCCCGCGGGCGCGCTGCTGGTGCTCGGGTCGTCCACCCCGGTGCGCGACGTCGACCGGCTGGCCGTGCCCCGGGATGACGTGACGGTGCTGGCCAACCGCGGGGTCGCGGGCATCGACGGCACGATCTCGACCGCCGTGGGTGCGGCGCTGGTGCACGGTGGCCCGGCGTTCGCGCTGATGGGCGACCTGACGTTCCTGCACGACCTGACCGGTCTGCTGCTGGGCGAGGGGGAGCGGCGGCCGGACCTGACCGTCGTCGTGCCGGACAACGACGGCGGCGGGATCTTCGCCCAGCTGGAGCCGGGGCAGGACCGGTTCGCCGCGGACTACCGGCGGGTCTTCGGCACCCCGCACGGGCGCGACCTGGTGGCGGTGGCGGAGTCGCTGGGCTGGGCGGCGACGCGGGTGTCGACGCCGGCGGAGCTCGCGGCGGTGCTCGGCCTGGGCGGTCCGCAGGTCGTCGTGGTCGGTACCGACCAGCGTGCCGAGGCCGCGCTGGCCCAGGACCTGCGCGCCGCGGCGGCGCGGGCGCTGGGGTCGCCCTGACGCGGGTCAGCCCTCGAGCGCGGCCTGGAACGCGGCGAACTTCGACTGCGTCTCGGCGAGCTCCGCGGCCGGGTCGGAGCCGGCGACGATGCCGCAGCCCGCGAACAGCCGCGCGCCGTCGTCACCGACCAGCTCCGCGCAGCGCAGCGCCAGGCCGAACTCGCCGTCGCCGGTCGCGTCCAGCCAGCCGACCGGTCCGGCGTACCGGCCGCGGTCCATGCCCTCGAGCTCGCCGATCAGCGCGGCGGCGTCCGGCGTCGGGGTTCCGCAGACGGCGGCGGTGGGGTGCACGGCGCCGACCAGCTCCAGCAGGCCGGCAGAGCCGCGCTGGGTGCCGACGACGTCGGTGGCCAGGTGCCGCACGTTGGCCAGCGTGAGCAGCTCCGGATCCGCGGGGGCGGTCAGCTCCCGGCAGTACGGCGCCAGCGCCCGCACCAGGGAGTCGACGGCGAGCGCGTGCTCGGCGCGGTCCTTCCCCGAGTCCATCAGGGCCGCGGCCAGCCGTTCGTCCTCGGCGCCGGCCCCCCGCGGCGCGGTCCCGGCCAGCACGCGCGAGGAGAGCCGCCGGCCGGTGCGGCGCAGCAGCAGCTCGGGAGTGGCGCCGAGCAGGCCGTCGACGGCGAAGGTCCAGCACCCGGGGAACCGGGCGGCCAGCCGGCGCAGCATCCGCCGGGGGTCGAGCGGGACGTCGGAGGAGACGAGCAGGTCGCGGGCGAGGACGACCTTCTGCAGCTCGCCGGCGTCGATGCGGGTGACCGCGGCGGCCACCGCGGCGCACCAGCTGGCGGGGTCGAGCGCGCCGTCGGCGTAGCGCAGCCGGGGAGCCGGGCCGTCGTCGGCGGTGGGCGGCTCCGGCAGCTCCGGTGCGGCCCCGACGGCGGTGATCCAGCCGACGCCGTCGCGTCGACCCACGACGACCTCGGGGACGACGAAGACCGACGTCCCCGCGACCGGGTCGAAGGCGATGCTCGCGAACAGCACCGGGCCCGAGCCGGGGACGCGGAGCTCGTCGGCGACGTCGAGGCCGGCGGTGAACCGGTCCCACCAGTCGGCGGCCTCGGCCAGCGCGCGCGGGCCCGACACCTCCAGCCGCGCCGCCTCGCCCCAGCCGACCAGGCCCTCGCCGTGGCGCACCCAGGACAGGCCGCCGCGGGCCGGGAGCAGGTCGAGCAGCTCGCCGGCCGCGTCGGACCGGACCGTGGTGACGGTGCGCGACGCCGCCGCCGGGGAGGTCAGGGCGGCGGCAGTCACGTGATCAGAGTAGGAGGCCTTGTAGCGTCGATGCCGTGGCAGACCGGCGAGAGAACCCGCACAGGCCCCCTTCCGGGTCCCGCCGCGAGCCTGCGAGAGGTGGGGAGAAGGGGGTCCTTCCACTGAGGGCCGGGCTGGACAAGCGACCGGCCGACGTCGCGGCCATGTTCGACCGGGTCGCGGAGCGCTACGACGTCACCAACACCGTCCTCTCCGGCGGGCTGGACGCCGGCTGGCGACGGGCCACCCGCGAGGCGTTGCGGGCCCGGCCGGGCCAGACGGTGCTGGACGTCGCGGCCGGGACGGCGGTCTCCACCGTCGAGCTGGCCGCCGGCGGCGTGACGGCCATCGCCTGCGACTTCTCCCAGGGCATGCTGCGCGCCGGTGCCGCGCGACCGGTGCCCAAGGTGGCCGGTGACGCGATGGCGCTGCCGCTGGCCGACGAGAGCGTCGACGGCGTGGTCATCTCCTTCGGCCTGCGCAACGTGGCCGACCCCGACGCCGCGCTGCGCGAGTTCTCCCGGGTGACGAGGCCCGGCGGGACGCTGGTGGTCTGCGAGTTCTCCAGCCCCACCTGGTCGCCGTTCCGCACCGTCTACACCGAGTACCTGATGAAGGCGCTGCCCCGCATCGCCCGGGCGGTGAGCAGCAACCCCGAGGCCTACGTCTACCTGGCCGAGTCGATCCGCGCCTGGCCCGACCAGGCGGCGCTCGCCGGCCGGCTGCAGGACGCCGGCTGGGCCGACGTCGCCTGGCAGAACCTCACCGGGGGGATCGTCGCGCTGCACCGTGCCCGCAAGCCCTGAGGGCGGGACAGCGGCCGTCCACCCCGGTCCGCGGACCTGGCGGCCGGAGAGGGCTCCCGACCGTTAGCGGCCCGGCGGGCCGGGTAGCCCGCCTTCCATGGTGGGAGACCGGAAACCTTTCGCAGATCGCCGGGCGGCCGGGCGGGCGCTCGCCGCACGGCTGGTGGACGACGACCTGGTTCCCCCCGGGCACGGCGAGGTGGTCGTGCTCGGCCTGCCGCGGGGCGGGGTCGTCGTCGGGGCGGAGGTGGCAGCGGCCCTCGACGCAGCGCTCGACATCGTCGTCGTCCGCAAGGTCGGCCTGCCCTGGCAGCCGGAGCTGGCCATGGGCGCGATCGCCGCCGTGGGGGAGGAGATCGAGACCGTCCGCCAGGAGAACGTCATCGACCGCGCCGGGGTGGACGCGGCCACCTTCGAGGACGTCCGCGCGCAGGAGGTGGCCGAGCTGCGCCGGCGCACCGGGGCCTACCGCGGCGACCGCCCGCCGCTGGTCCTGGCCGGCCGGCGCGTCGTCCTGGTCGACGACGGGTTGGCCACGGGCTCGACGATGCGCGCCGCGGTCGCGGCCGTCCGCCGCCAGGACCCCGCGCACCTGACCGTCGCCGTCCCCGTGGCCTCGCCGAACGCCTGCGGGCAGATCGCGCCGGACGTGGACGAACTGCTCTGCCTGTGGGCCCCCGCGGACTTCTCCGCCGTCGGCCAGGGCTACGCCGACTTCCGCGCGACGGAGGACGACGAGGTGCGAGCCGCCCTCGCGCAGGCCCGCCCCGGCGAGCCGGAGGAGGGTGACGGTGCCGGCTGACCCGGGCGCACCCGGCTTCCAGGAGGACGTCGTCGTCGACGTGCCCGGGGCGGCGTTGCGCGCCGACCTCGTCGGCCCCGCGGATCCGCACGGTGTGGTGGTCTTCGCCCACGGCAGCGGGAGCAGCCGGCGCAGCCCGCGCAACCAGCAGGTCGCCGAGGGGCTGCACGCCGCCGGGTACGCCACCCTGCTGCTGGACCTGCTGACCCTCGCCGAGGAGGAGGTCGACGCGCGCACGCGCGAGCTGCGCTTCGACATCCCGCTGCTGGCCGGGCGGCTGACCGGCGCCACGGACTGGCTGCTCGGCCGGCCCGGTCTCGCGGGCCTGCCGGTCGCCACCTTCGGCGCCAGCACCGGTGCCGCGGCCGCCTTGATCACCGCGGCGGAGCGACCCGAGAGGGTCCGGGCGGTGATCTCCCGCGGTGGCCGTCCCGACCTGGCCGGCAGCGCGCTCGAGCGGGTGCGCGCGCCGGTGCTGCTGATCGTCGGGGGTGCCGACCCGCAGGTCGTCGAACTCAACCGGCAGGCCGCCGCCCGGCTCACCGCCGACCACGAGGTCGCGATCGTCCCGGGCGCCACCCACCTCTTCCCCGAGCCCGGCGCGCTCGAGCAGGTCATCGACCGCTCCGCGGGCTGGCTGAGCACCTGGCTACCGGCGGCTTCCTGACCTCGGATCGGCCGCCCGTCCGCGCGTCGGCGCCGAGGTCGCCGGGGCCTCCGGCGAGGGGGGCGTTGTCAGCTAGCTCACACCCGGGCCTAGACTCAAACCGTCGCGTCTTGTGAACCTTTTCACAAGGTGTCGGAGTCGATGACGAGCCGGGGGTGACCATGACCGAGCGCGGAGCCGTGCAGCACGCGGACGTGGTCGTCGTCGGCGCCGGGCCGGCCGGGTCGAGCGCTGCCTGGCACCTGGCGAGCAGTGGCGTCGACGTCGCGGTGCTCGAGAAGTCGGAGTTCCCCCGGGAGAAGGTCTGCGGTGACGGGCTGACCCCGCGCGGCGTGCGGGCGCTGCACGACATGGGCGTCGACACGAGCGGGCCGGACTGGGTGCGCCGCCGGGGGCTCCGGGTGCACGGCGGTGGGCGGATCGCCGAGGTCGACTGGCCGCGGCTGGCCACCTGGCCCGACCACGGCCTGGTGCGGACCCGCCGGGAACTCGACGCGCACCTGGCCGACCACGCACGGCGGGCCGGTGCGCACCTGGTCACGGGGACGACCGTCACCGAGCCGGTGCTCGACGACGACGGCCGGGTGGTCGGCGTCCGGGGCGAGGCCGGCGCTGATCGCGAGCCGGTCACCTGGCGCGCGCCGCTGGTGGTCTCGGCGGAGGGGGTGTCCGGCCGGCTGGCCAAGTCCCTCGGGCTGCTGCGCCGCACCGACCGGCCGCTCGGGGTCGCCCTCCGTCGGTACGTGCGCAGCCGGCGCAGCGACGACGACTACCTGGACATCGCCTTCGACCTGACCGCCGGGGGTCCCTCCCGCGAGAGCATGCCGGGCTACGGCTGGATCTTCGGGATGGGCGACGGCACGGCCAACGTCGGGTACGGGCTCCTCGACACCCGGCGCGGCACCGGCGCGGACCGGCGGTCGGTCCTGCGCCGGTGGCTCGACCTGTTCCCCGCCGAGGAGGGGCTCGGCGAGGACGACGCCGTCGGTCCGCTGCGCGGCGCGGGGCTGCCCATGGCGCTGAGCCGGGGCCCGGCCTACACCCGGGGGCTGCTCCTCGCCGGGGACTCCGCCGGCACGGTGAACCCCTGCAACGGTGAGGGGATCAGCGCCGCCCTGGAGAGCGGCCGGATGGCCGCCGAGGTCGCGGTGGCCGCGCTGAGGGGCCCGGCCGGGGCGGCGCGGGAGGCGGTCCTGCGGCGGTACCCCGAACGGCTGCGTGCCGAGCTGGGCCGCCACCACCGGCTCGGCCTGGGATTCCTCGCGCTGCTGGCGCGGCCGGCGGTGGTCCGGCTCGCCATGGCCCGGGGGCTGCGCCGCCCCGCGCTCACCGACGCCGCGCTGCGGGTGATGGGCAACCTGACCGACGGCCGCGACGGCGACGCGGTCGACCGCGCGCTGGCCGTGCTCCTGCGACTCACCCCGGCGACGTGAGGTGGCTGCCATGACGACCGGCCGGCACGACACTCCGCATCCGGACCATGACCACTACGTGACCGACATCACCCTAGGGTGCAGCTGATGCTCTCGACCTACGCCCCGCTCGTCGGGCTGTTCGTGCTGGCCGCCGCGTTCGCGCTGTTCTCGGTCGTCGTCGCCCCGTTCGTCGGGCCGCGCCGCCACAACCGGGCCAAGCTGGCCGCCTACGAGTGCGGCATCGAGCCGGTCGACCAGCCGCTCACCGGCGGTCGCTTCCCGGTGAAGTACTACCTGACCGCGATGCTCTTCATCGTCTTCGACATCGAGATCGTCTTCCTCTACCCGTGGGCCGTCGCCAACGACGCCCTGGGGGTGTGGGGGCTGGCTGCGATGGCCGTGTTCCTCGGCACCGTCTTCCTCGCCTTCGCCTACGAGTGGCGGCGCGGCGGGCTCGAGTGGGACTGACAGGGGACTGACTGACATGGGACTCGAGGAGAAGCTGCCGAGCGGCGTCCTGCTGACCAGCGTGGAGAAGCTGGTCAACTGGACCCGCAAGTCGTCGCTGTGGCCCGCGACGTTCGGCCTGGCCTGCTGCGCCATCGAGATGATGGCCTCCGGTGCCGGCCGGTACGACCTCGCCCGGTTCGGCATGGAAGTCTTCCGGGCCTCGCCGCGGCAGGCCGACCTGATGATCGTGGCCGGCCGGGTGAGCCAGAAGATGGCGCCGGTCCTGCGGCAGATCTACGACCAGATGCCCGAGCCTCGCTGGGTCCTGGCGATGGGGGTCTGCGCCAGCTCCGGCGGCATGTTCAACAACTACGCGATCGTCCAGGGCGTCGACCACGTCGTCCCCGTGGACATGTACCTGCCCGGCTGCCCGCCGCGGCCGGAGATGCTGATGGACGCGATCCTCAAGCTGCACCACAAGATCCAGCACGAGCCGCTGGGTGAGAAGCGGGCCCGCCAGCAGCAGCAGGCCCGCGAGGACGGTACGGCGAAGGACCTGCTGGTCGAGATGCCCTCGACGGTGCGGGTGGACAAGGACGCCCGCCGCGCCTACGAGCAGGCCGCCGCCGAGGGGCGCACCGGCCAGTTCGCCATCGAGCAGCGCGGCGGCAACGCCGTGCTGCTCCCGGGGGAGCGGGGTGAGCGGCGATGAGCAACGACGGCGGCTCGAACGTCGTCCCCGGTCGTGAGGAGGCCGGGTACGACGACAGCACCGCACCCTCCGGCGGCTTCCGGAAGGGCGCCTTCGGGGTCAGCGGCAGCGGTGACACCTCGGGGTTCGGTGGCCTGGTGCGGGTGGAGCCCGGCGGCGCGGTCGCGCTGCACTCCACCGACCGCCCCTACGGCGGGTACTTCGACGAGGTCACCGACGCGCTGATCGACGCCGTGGGGGAGGCCACCTACGCCGCAGCCGTGCAGCGGGTGCTGGTCGACCGGGGCGAGATCACCTACTTCGTCGCCCGCGAGCACCTGCTGACGCTGGCGCAGGCGCTGCGGGACGACGAGGCCCTGCGCTTCGAGCTGTGCAGCAGCCTCTCCGGCGTCGACTACCTCGACAGCGGCGGCCCGGCGGTCGCCCCCGGCCGGCCCCGGCTGCACGTCGTCTACCACCTGACCTCGATGACCTACCGGCGCCGCATCCGGCTGGAGGTGGCGGTCACCGCGGAGGACCCGCACGTCCCGTCGGTGACCGGCGTCTACCCGACGGCGGACTGGCACGAGCGGGAGACCTTCGACATGTTCGGCATCGTCTTCGACGGCCACCCGGCGCTGACCCGGATCCTCATGCCCGACGACTGGGACGGCTACCCCCAGCGCAAGGACTACCCGCTCGGCGGGATCCCGGTGGAGTACCACGACGCGACGATCCCGCCGCCGGACACGCGCCGGGCCTACCGGTGAGAGGGGTGCGTCGATGAGCACCGTCTACAACCCGAGCGACCCCTACGCCGGCTCGCGGGAGACCACCGAGGGGCGGGTCTACACCGTCACCGGCGGGGACTGGGACGTCACCCTCGGAGCCGATCCGCACGGCGAGGAGCGCCTCGTCGTCAACATGGGCCCGCAGCATCCGTCCACCCACGGCGTGCTCCGCCTGGTCCTCGACCTGGAGGGCGAGACGGTCACCAAGGCGCGCGTGGTGATCGGCTACCTGCACACCGGCATCGAGAAGAACACCGAGTACCGCAACTGGGTGCAGGGCACGACGTTCGTGACCCGGATGGACTACCTGGCCCCGCTGTTCAACGAGGCCGGCTACTGCATGGCCGTCGAGAAGCTGCTCGGCGTCGAGATCCCGCAGCGCGCGGCCACGATCCGGGTGCTGGTCATGGAGCTGAACCGGATCGCCTCCCACCTGGTCGCGCTGGCGACGTTCGGCATGGAGATGGGCGCCCTCACCGGCATGACCAACGGCTTCCGCGAGCGGGAGATGGTCCTCGACCTGCTCGAGGAGATCACCGGGCTGCGGATGAACCACGCCTACATCCGCCCCGGCGGTCTGGCGCAGGACCTGCCGGAGGGGGCGGTCGAGCACATCCGGGAGTTCCTGGAGGTCTTCCCGAAGCGGGTCGCGGACTTCCACCGGCTGCTCACCGGCCAGCCGATCTGGCAGGCGCGGCTCAAGGACGCCGGGTACCTCGACCTCACCGGCTGCGTCGCCCTCGGGGTCACCGGACCGATCCTGCGCGCCACCGGGCTGGCCTGGGACCTGCGCAAGGTCGAGCCGTACCTCGGCTACGAGACCTACGACTTCGAGGTCCCCACCGCCGACACCTGCGACGCCTGGGGCCGGTACCTGGTGCGCATGGCCGAGGTCAACGAGTCGCTGAAGCTCATCAGCCAGGCGCTGGACCGGCTGGAGCCCGGGCCGGTCATGGTCGAGGACAAGAAGATCGCCTGGCCCGCCCAGCTCTCCCTGGGGCCCGACGGCATGGGCAACTCCCTGGACCACGTGCGGCACATCATGGGCCAGTCGATGGAGGCCCTGATCCACCACTTCAAGCTGGTCACCGAGGGCTTCCGGGTGCCGGCGGGGCAGGTCTACGTGCCCCTGGAGTCCCCCCGCGGCGAGCTCGGCTACCACGTGGTCAGCGACGGCAGCACCCGCCCGTGGCGCGTCCACGTGCGCGACCCCAGCTTCGTGAACCTGCAGGCCACGGCGGCGATGAGCGAGGGCGGCATGATCGCCGACGTCATCGCCGCGATCGCCTCGATCGACCCGGTGATGGGGGGCGTGGACAGATGAGTGCACTGCCAGGCAGTCCCGAGGGGACGGCGGTCACCGGGCTGGACTCCAGCCCGGTCGACGTCGCGTCCCTCGCCGAGACCCCGCCGCTGCCCGAGCAGGCCCGGCTCGAGGCGCGCGAGATCATCGCCCGCTACCCGGTGGCCCGCTCGGCGCTGCTGCCGATGCTGCACCTGGTGCAGAGCTACCAGGGCTACGTCACCCCCGAGGGCGTCGCGCTGTGCGCCGAGGAGCTGGGGCTGACCAAGGCCGAGGTCGGGGCGGTCGCGACCTTCTACACGATGTACAAGCGCCGCCCCACCGGCCGGCACCTGGTCAGCGTCTGCACCAACACGCTCTGCGCCGTGCTGGGCGGGCAGCGGATCATGGACGCGCTCTCCGCCGACCTCGGCGTGCACCACGACGAGACCGCCGCCGACGGCTCGATCACCCTCGAGCACGCCGAGTGCCTCGCCGCGTGCGACTACGCGCCCGTGGTCACCGTGGACTACGAGTTCTACGACCAGCAGGACGTCGACAGCGCCCGTGAGCTGGTCGCGGCGCTGCGCCGGGGGGAGAAGCCGCTGCCGACCCGCGGCGCGCCGCTCACCGACTTCCGCGGCATCTCCCGCCAGCTGGCGGGCTTCTCCCAGCACCCGGACGCGGCGGACGCGGCGGCCGCCGTCGACGCGCCGGGGAACTACGAGCCCACCCTGCGCGGGCTGCGGCTGGCCGCCGACCGCGGGGAGGCCGCCCCGCCGATGCGCGGCCCGGAGCCCGAGCCGGCCGACGTCGGTGAGCCGCGCGAGACCGTGCGCCCCTCCGGGGAGACCGGGGAGACCCCGGGCAAGGAGGCGGCGGACGCCCGCGTCGCCGCCGCCGACACCCCGGCGGAGAAGGCCGGCGCCGCCGGCTCGCACCCCGACGCCCCCGAGCCGGCTGGGCGGCGGCTGCCGGGCGGCCGCGAGGGCACCGACACCCCGGCCGGGCAGGAGCCCGGTACGAGTGGTCAGAGCCCCGCCACCCCACCCCCGGACGCCCAGGGGCCCGGCGGCCCGTCCCGGACCATCGAGGGCCGCGGCCCGAAGCGGAGGCGATGAACCGTGCCCCTCACCCCTGTCCTCACCAGCCGCTGGGGCGCCGAGCAGTCCTGGCGGCTCGCCACCTACGAGCGGCTCGACGGCTACTCCGCACTCCGCACCGCGCTGTCGATGCAGCCCGACGAGCTGGTCGCCCTGGTCAAGGACTCCGGCCTGCGCGGCCGCGGCGGCGCCGGCTTCCCCACCGGCATGAAATGGAGCTTCATCCCCCAGCCCAAGCCGGGGGAGGAGCCCAGCGGGCCCGCGGCGATGCCCAAGTACCTCGTGGTCAACGCCGACGAGGGCGAGCCGGGCACCTGCAAGGACCTGCCGCTCATGATGGCCGACCCGCACTCGCTGATCGAGGGCGTGATCATCTCGTCCTACGCCATCCGCTCGAAACTGGCCGTCATCTACGTCCGCGGCGAGGCGGTGCACGCCCACCGGCGGCTGCTCAACGCCGTGGGGGAGGCCTACGCCGCCGGTTACCTCGGCACCGACATCCTGGGCTCGGGCTACGACCTGGAGCTGATCGTGCACGCCGGCGCCGGTGCGTACATCTGCGGCGAGGAGACCGCGCTGCTGGACTCGCTCGAGGGCTACCGCGGCCAGCCCCGGCTCAAGCCGCCCTTCCCCGCGGTCGCCGGCCTGTACGGGGCCCCGACGGTCATCAACAACGTCGAGACGCTGGCCAGCGTGCCGTTCGTCGTCCGCGGCGGGGCCGAGTGGTTCAAGGCGTTCGGCCCGGAGAAGTCGCCCGGGCCGAAGATCTACTCGCTGTCGGGCCGCGTCGTCCGGCCGGGCCAGTACGAGGCCCCCATGGGCACGACGATGCGCGAGCTGCTCGAGATGGCCGGCGGCGTCCGCCCCGGTCACGAGCTGAAGTTCTGGACGCCGGGCGGCTCGTCGACGCCGTACTTCACCGCCGAGCACCTCGACGTCCCGCTCGACTTCGACTCCGTGGCCGCTGCGGGCTCGATGCTCGGCACGACCGCGCTCATGGTGTTCGACGAGACCGACTCGATCGTCGAGGCCACGCTCCGGTTCACCGAGTTCTACGCGCACGAGAGCTGCGGCAAGTGCACGCCCTGCCGCGAGGGCACCTACTGGCTGGTGCAGATCCTCGAGCGGATCGCGCACGGGCGGGGGACCGCCCAGGACCTCGACATCCTGCTCGACACCTGCGACAACATCCTGGGCCGCTCGTTCTGCGCCCTCGGTGACGGGGCGACCAGCTGCATCACCAGCTCGCTGAAGTACTTCAAGGACGACTACGTGGCCCTGCTCCCCCCCGAGGAGCAGGCCCGGCTGGGGCGCAGCCTCCGCCTCGAGCCCGTGGGAGCTGCGTCATGACCCTGACACCCGCCAACCCGCCGCCCGCCCCGGCCGTGCCGCCGGGCGCCCCCGGCCCGCACACCCCGCCGGACGCCGTCCACTGCACGATCGACGGGTTCGACGTCGCCGTGCCGAAGGGCACGCTGATCATCCGCGCCGCCGAGCAGGTCGGCGTCTTCATCCCGCGGTTCTGCGACCACCCGCTGCTCGAGCCGGTGGGCGCCTGCCGGCAGTGCCTGGTCGAGGTCGAGGGGCAGCGCAAGCCGGTCGCCTCCTGCACCATGCCGGTCACCGACGGCATGGAGATCCACACGCAGCTCACCAGCCCGGTCGCGGACAAGGCGCAGCAGGGCACCATGGAGCTGCTGCTGATCAACCACCCGCTCGACTGCCCGACCTGCGACAAGGGCGGCGAGTGCCCGCTGCAGAACCAGGCGATGAGCAACGGCCGCGCCGAGAGCCGGTACGTCGACGAGAAGCGGACCTACCCCAAGCCGCTGCCGATCAGCAGCCAGGTGCTGCTGGACCGGGAGCGCTGCGTCCTCTGCGCCCGCTGCACCCGCTTCTCCCAGCAGGTGGCCGGCGACCCGTTCATCGAGCTGTTCGAGCGTGGCGCGCTGGAGCAGGTGGCGATCTACGAGGACGAGCCGTTCGAGTCCTACTTCTCCGGCAACACCACCCAGATCTGCCCGGTCGGGGCGCTGACCAGCGCTCAGTACCGGTTCCGCGCCCGCCCCTTCGACCTGCGCAGCGAGGACAGCGTCTGCGAGCACTGCGCCTCGGGCTGCGCCATGCGCACCGACTACCGGCGCGGGAAGATCACCCGCCGGCAGGCCGGTGACGACCCCGCGGTCAACGAGGAGTGGACCTGCGACAAGGGCCGCTACGCGTTCCGCTACGCCAGCGCCAACGCCCGGCTGACCACCCCGCTGGTGCGGGGGGCGGACGGGGAGCTGCGGCCGGCGTCCTGGCCCGAGGCCTGGGCCGCGGCCGCCGCCGGCCTGCTCCGGGCCCGCGCCGAGGGCGGTGTCGGGGTGCTCCCCGGCGGCCGGCTCACGCTCGAGGACGCCTACGCCTGGGCCACCTTCGCCCGGGTGGCCCTGGGTACCAACGACGTCGACGCCCGCGCCCGCGCGCACTCGGCCGAGGAGCTGGCGTTCCTGGCCACCACGATCGCCGGTACCGGGCCGGCGACCGGTGCCGTCACCTACGACGACCTCGGCGAGGCGCCGGCGGTCCTCCTGGCCGGACTCGAACCGGAGGAGGAGTCACCGATCCTCTTCCTGCGGCTGCGCCGGGCGGTGCGCACCCGCCGGCTGCCGGTCTTCGACCTCGCGCCGTTCGCCACCCGGGCCGCGGCCAAGCTGGAGGCGACGGTGCTCACCACGGTCCCCGGGGCCGAGGCGCGGTCGCTGCTCGCGCTCGCCGAGGGCACCTGGGGCGGCCCCGCGGTGGAGGCGCTGCGGCAGCCGGGCGCCGTCGTCCTGGCCGGTGAGCGGCTGGCCGAGGTCCCCGGCGCGTTCTCCGCCCTGCTCGCCCTGTCCCGGGCGACCGGGGCCCGGCTCGCCTGGGTGCCCCGCCGCGCCGGCGAGCGCGGCGCCGTCGAGGCCGGGGCGCTGCCGAACCTGCTGCCCGGTGGCCGGACCGTCGAGGACGACGTCGCCCGCGCCGAGGTGGCCGCGGTCTGGGGCGTGGACCCCGGCGCCGTGCCCGCCGTCCCGGGGCGGGACGCCACCGGCATCCTCACCGCGGCGCGCAGCGGCCGGCTGCCCGGCCTGCTGGTCGGCGGCGTCGACCCGGCCGACCTGCCCGACCCCGCCCTGGCGCTGGCGGCCCTCGACGCGGCGGCCTTCGTGGTCAGCCTCGAGATGTTCCCCAGCGCGGTCACCGAGCGCGCCGACGTCGTCCTGCCGGTCGCGGCCGCGCCGGAGAAGGCGGGCAGCTACCTGGACTGGGAGGGCCGGCTGCGGTCCTTCGACGCGACGCTGCACGGCTCCGGGCAGCTGCCGGACGGCCGTGTCCTGCACGGCCTGGCCGACGCGATGGACGTCGACCTGCGGCTGCCCGCGCCCGAGGTGGCGCGGTCCGCGCTCTCCGCGCTGGGGGCCCGCCGGTCCGCCGCGGCCGCCTCCGGGCCCGACGTCGCCCCGCCGGCTGCCCCGCTGCTCCGGGACGACGAGGCGGTCCTGGCGTCCTGGCGGCAGCTGCTCGACGTGGGCACCCTGCAGCGGGACGAGCCCGAGCTGGCCGGCACCGCGCGCCGCCCGGTCGCCCGCATCGGCGCCGGCACGGCCGCCCGCCTCGGCCTGGCCGACGGCGACCGGCTCTCCGTCAGCGGGGCCACCGGTTCGATCAGCCTGCCGGTGGTGGTCACCGCCATGCCCGACCAGGTGGTGTGGCTGCCGATGCGCTCGCCCGGCAGCGAGATCCGGAGCGCGCTGGGTGCCGGGCCCGGCGCGGTCGTGCGGCTGGCCCGCACGTCGGCCGTCGCCGGGGAGGTCGTGCGATGAACCTGTGGGCCGCGGCCGACCAGCCGACGCTGGCGGACTTCGGGCAGGACGTCTGGTGGATCGTGCTCATCAAGATCGTCGGCGTCTTCGCCGTGCTGGTCGCGATGACGCTGTTCGCGATCGTCTTCGAGCGCAAGGTCGTCGCACGGATGCAGCAGCGGATCGGGCCGAACACGGTCGGCCCGCGCGGCTACCTGCAGAGCCTCGCCGACGGGCTCAAGCTGGCGTTCAAGGAAGACATCATGCCGGCGATGGCCGACAAGCCGGTGTACTTCCTGGCCCCGGTGATCGCCACCGTCCCGGCGTTCGTCGCCTTCTCGGTGATCCCGATGGGCCCGGTCGTGAGCATCTTCGGCGAGCAGACGCCGCTGCAGCTCACCGACGCCCCGATCGGGGTGCTGATCGTCCTGGCGATGTCCGCCATGGGCATCTACGGGATCGTGCTGGGCGGCTGGGCCTCCGGCTCCACCTACCCGCTGCTGGGGAGCATGCGCAGCGCGGCGCAGATGATCAGCTACGAGATCGCGATGGGGCTGTCCATCGTGGCGGTCTTCCTCTACGCCGGCACGATGTCCACCTCGGAGATCGTCGCTGCCCAGGCCGACGGCAACCAGCTGTCCTTCTTCGGCTGGGAGTTCACCGGCCCCAGCTGGTACGTCGTCCTGCTGCCGGTGTCCTTCGTGCTCTACGCGATCGCCGTCGTGGGGGAGACCAACCGGGCGCCCTTCGACCTCCCCGAGGCCGAGAGCGAGCTCGTCGGTGGGTTCCACACCGAGTACTCGTCGCTGAAGTTCGCCCTGTTCTTCCTCGCCGAGTACATCAACATGGTCACCGTCTCGGCGCTGGCCGCGACGCTGTTCCTGGGTGGCTGGCGCGCGCCGTGGCCGATCTCGATATGGGACGGCGCGAACACGGGCTGGTGGCCGCTGCTGTGGTTCTTCCTCAAGGTCGTCGCCGCCCTGTTCGTCTTCATCTGGCTGCGCGGCACGCTGCCCCGGCTGCGCTACGACCAGTTCATGCGCTTCGGGTGGAAGGTGCTCGTCCCGGTCGCCCTGGTCTGGATCCTGATCGTGGCGACGATGCGCACCGTCTCCCGGGAGACCGCCCTCTCCACCGGCGAGGTGGCGCTCTACGTCGGGGTCCCGGCGGCGCTGCTGGTGCTCGTCGCGCTCTGGCTCGGCGGCCGCTCCGCGCACAAGGACACCCGGCTCGCCGCTGCCGAGGCCGCGGCCGGCTCCAACCACCCGACCCGGGCCGAACCCGAGGTCCTGCCGCCGGCCGGGGCACGCCGCCGGCCCGCCGGTGGCCCCAGCCGCGCGGAGGGCGGGTTCCCCGTCCCGCCGATGGACCTGCAGGTGCCGCCGTCGCCCCGGCTGCGGCGGCAGCCCAGCACCACCACCACCGCCGACGCGGCGCCGGTCGTCAGCACCGGGCGGCGCGGCACCGCCACCGTCGAGGAGGAGCGCGATGCCTGACCGCGACGAGCGGGAGACCCCCGCGCGCGGCTTGCCCGGCGAGCAGGACATGGTCCGGCGGTCCCGCGGGGAGGTGGAGCACTCGTCGGCGGGTGGTCGCAACCGGCCCGCCGTCCGGGACAGCCTCCTGCCCGCCGCGGTCCAGGGGTTCGGGGTCACCTTCGCCCAGATATTCCGGACCGTGACCACCGAGCAGTACCCGTACGAGCCGAAGGTGACCAAGCCGCGCTACCACGGCCGCCACGTGCTCAACCGGCACCCCGACGGGCTCGAGAAGTGCGTCGGCTGCGAGCTCTGCGCCTGGGCGTGCCCGGCCGACGCCATCTACGTGGAGGGCGGGGACAACACCGAGGACGAGCGCTACTCGCCCGGTGAGCGGTACGGCGCGGTCTACCAGATCAACTACCTGCGCTGCATCTTCTGCGGGCTGTGCATCGAGGCCTGCCCCACCCGCTCGCTGACGATGAGCAACGACTTCGAGCTCGCCGACGACAACCGGGCGGACCTGATCTACACCAAGGAACAGCTGATGGCCCCCCTGCTGCCCGGCATGGAGGCCACCCCGCACCCGATGCGGCTCGGGGACGACGAGAAGGACTACTACGTGCGCGAACCGGAGCCCCGCCCGTGAGCCCGGACACCGCCGGCGTCGTCATCGGCACCGGCGAGGCCGTCGTCTTCTGGATCCTCGGCCCGGTCGCGCTGGCCGGGGCGCTGGGCATGGTGTTCAGCCGGAACGCGGTGCACTCCGCGCTGTGGCTGGTCCTGACGATGCTGTCGCTGGGGGTCTTCTACGTCGTCCAGGAGGCGCCGTTCCTCGGGGCGGCGCAGATCATCGTCTACACCGGCGCGATCATGATCCTCTTCCTCTTCGTGCTCATGCTCGTGGGGCGCGACTCCTCCGACTCGGTCGTGGAGACCCTGCGCGGTCAGCGGGTGGCGGCCACGCTGCTCGGCGTCGGCTTCGCCGCGATCGTGGGGGCCGGCATCGCGCGGGCGACCCGCGACCTGCCGGTCGCCGGGCTCGAGGCGGTGCAGGGCGGGGCGGGCGGTGCCTCGGCGGGCAACGTCGAGGCGATCGCCGGCCTGCTGTACTCGCGGTACCTGGTGGCGTTCGAGGTCACCGGTGGGCTGCTCATCGTCGCGGCCGTCGGCGCGCTGGTCTTCACCCAGATGGAGCGGACCCCGGGCAGCCGCAAGGGTCAGATCGAGCTCTCCCGGGCCCGTTTCCTCACCGACCGGCCGCAGACGCTGCCGGGCCCGGGGGTCTACGCCCGCGCCCACTCGGTGGCCGCGCCGGGGCTGCTGCCCGACGGCCGCTTCGCCGAGGACACCCTCGCCACCGGCATCGAGGCGCCGGAGGTCGACCAGCTGCCCCGTCCCACCGGCCGGGAGCAGCTCGGCTCACCCGATGCCGCCCTCGGGTCGATGGACCCCACCGTCAGCGACGTGCCCGGAGGGCGGGAACGGTGAGCCTGAGCCACTACCTCGTGCTCGCCGCGATCCTGTTCACCATCGGGGCGGTCGGCGTGCTCGTGCGGCGCAACGCGATCGTCGTGTTCATGTGCGTGGAGCTGATGCTCAACGCCGTCAACCTCACGCTGATCACCTTCGCCCGGTCCACCGGGACCGTCGACGGCCAGATCATCGCGCTGTTCGTCATGGTCGTGGCGGCCGCCGAGGTGGTCGTCGGGCTCGCGATCATCATGTCGATCTACCGGACCCGGCGGTCCGCCTCGATCGACGACGCCAACCTCCTCAAGTACTGACGCGCGGGACGGGGACTTCTGTGTCTGAGACGCTGCCCGCGGACGGGCTGCTCGGCTGGTCCTGGCTGCTGATCGCGCTGCCCCTGCTGGGGGCCGCGGTGCTGCTGCTGGGTGGCCGCCGCACCGACCGCTGGGGCCACCTGCTGGGGACGGCGACGGTGGGCGCCGCCTTCCTGCTCGCGGTCCTCTGCACGGTGCAGCTGGCCGGTCAGGACGGGGCGCCGGCCGACGTCGAGCTGTTCACCTTCATCGCCACCGGCGAGCTCGACGTCACCGCCGGGCTGCTCTACGACCCGCTGTCGGCGGTCTTCGTCCTGCTGATCACCGGCGTCGGCTCGCTGATCCACGTCTACTCGATCGGCTACATGGCGCACGACCCCGGGCGCCGCCGGTTCTTCGCCTACCTGAACCTCTTCGTCGCGGCGATGCTGCTGCTGGTCCTGGGCAACAGCTTCGTGGCGCTCTACGTCGGCTGGGAGGGCGTCGGCCTGGCGTCCTACCTGCTGATCGCCTTCTGGTACACCCGCCCGGCCGCGGCCACGGCGGCGAAGAAGGCCTTCATCATGAACCGGGTCGGCGACGTCGGCCTGGCCCTGGCCATCTTCGTGATGTTCGCCCAGCTCGGGACGACGTCGTACGCCGGCGTCTTCGGGTCGGTGGGCGCCCTGGCGGGCGGGACGATCACCGCGATCGGGCTGCTCCTGCTGCTGGGTGCCTGCGGCAAGTCCGGCCAGTTCCCGCTGCAGGCGTGGCTGCCCGACGCCATGGAGGGCCCCACCCCGGTCTCGGCGCTGATCCACGCGGCGACGATGGTCACCGCGGGCGTGTACCTCATCGCCCGGTCGGCCCCCATCTACGACGAGACGCCGACCGCGCGGGCGGTGGTGCTGGCGATCGGCGCGCTCACCCTGCTGATCGGGGCGATCGCCGGCTGCGCCTACGACGACATCAAGAAGGTGCTGGCCTGGTCGACGGTCAGCCAGATCGGCTACATGTTCCTGGCCGTCGGGCTCGGGCCGGCCGGCTACGTCGCCGGCCTGGCGCACCTGCTCGCGCACGGGTTCTTCAAGGCCGGGCTGTTCCTCGGCGCCGGCTCGGTCATGCACGCGATGCGCGACTCGGTGGACATGCGGCGCTTCGGCGGCCTGTGGAACAAGCTGCCGGTCACCTTCGTCACCTTCGGTCTGGGCTACCTCGCCCTGATCGGGTTCCCGTTCCTCTCCGGCTACTTCACCAAGGACGCGATCATCGAGGCCGCTCTGGACCGGGACGACGTCTGGGGCTGGGTCCTCGGCGGGGTCGCCGTGCTGGGCGCGGGGCTGACCGCCTTCTACATGACCCGGCTGATGCTCATGACCTTCTTCGGCCGGCCGCGCTGGGAGGACGGCGTCCACCCGCACGAGGCGCCCGCAGTGATGACCGCGCCGATGGTGGTGCTCGCCGTCGGCTCGATCGCCGCCGGCGGCCTGCTGGTGTCGGTGTTCCCGCTGTCGGGCTGGCTGGAGCCGGTCTTCGGCGAGCCGGCGGAGGCGGCGCACGTCGTCGCCCCCGCGGTGATCGGCCTGGTCGTCACCGTCGTGATGCTGCTCGGCGTGCTGGTCGCCTGGCTGTTCGTCGGCCGCCGCGAGGTGCCGGTCACCGCCCCGGTCCGGGTCTCCCCGGTCACCCGGGCGGCCCGCAACGGCCTCTACGCCGACGCGGTGAACGAGTCGCTGTTCATGCGGCCGGGCCAGTGGCTCACCCGCGCCCTGGTCTGGCTGGACAACCGCGGCGTCGACGGTGCGGTCAACGGCCTGGCCGCCGGCCTGGGTGGCTCGTCGTCCCGGCTGGGCCGGGTGCAGACCGGCTTCGTGCGCAGCTACGCCCTCGGCATGCTCGGCGGCGCCGTCGTGGTCGCGGGCGCGCTGCTGGCGGTGACGTCCGGATGAGCGGGGCCGCCCGCGGGAGCGAACACATGGTCTCGAGCGCCGACCGGTGCCCTGGAAAGGACGTGCTGCGGTGAGCGACTTCCCCTGGCTGCTGGCGATGATCGCCGTGCCGGCCGTCGGCGCCGCGGCGGTGGCCGCCCTGCCGCGCGGGCGCGATCTGCTGGCCAAGCAGGTGGCGCTGGCCGTCAGCCTCGTGGTGCTGCTGCTGGCCGTGCTGACGACGCTCGCCTTCGACGTCGGCGGGGCGCGGTTCCAGCTGACGACGTCGGTGTCCTGGATCCCCGACTTCGGGTCGGAGTTCGCGCTGGGGGTCGACGGCATAGCCCTGGTGATGGTGCTGCTCGTCGGCGTCCTGGTGCCGCTGGTGGTCGCCGCCTCCTGGCACGAGGCCGACGACGGACGCCGCCCGGCACGGGTCTTCTTCGCCTGGTTACTGCTGCTCGAGGCGATGATGGTCGGGGTCTTCGTCGCCATCGACGTGCTGCTGTTCTACGTGTTCTTCGAGGCGATGCTCGTCCCGATGTACTTCCTGATCGGCAGCTTCGGCGGGCCGCGCCGGCAGTACGCGGCGGTCAAGTTCTTCGTCTACAGCCTGGTCGGCGGGCTGGTGATGCTCGCCTCGGTGATCGGTCTCTACGTGGTCAGCGCCGGCGCACTCGGCGAGGGCACCTTCGCCTTCGACACGCTGCGGCAGCTCGACATCGACCCCGACGTCCAGCGGCTGCTGTTCCTCGGCTTCTTCGTCGCCTTCGCGATCAAGGCGCCGCTGGTGCCGTTCCACACCTGGCTGCCCGACTCCGGTGCCGAGGCCCCGATCGGCGGGTCGGTGCTGCTGGTCGGCGTCCTGGACAAGGTCGGCACGTTCGGCTTCCTGCGCTACTGCCTGCCGCTGTTCCCCGACGCCTCGCGGTACTTCGCGCCCTTCGTGCTGGTCCTGGCGGTGGTCGGCATCCTCTACGCCGCGCTGCTGGCGATGGGCCAGAGCGACATGAAGCGGCTGGTCTCCTACACCTCGATCTCGCACTTCGGCTTCATCGCGCTGGGCATCTTCGCCTTCACCACCGAGGCGGGCACCGGCGCGGTGCTGTACATGGTCAACCACGGCCTGGCGACCGGGCTGCTGTTCCTCGTCGTCGGCATGCTCATCGCCCGCGGGGGCTCCCGCCGGATCGCCGACTACGGCGGCGTGGCGGCGAAGGCCCCGCTGCTGGCCGGCGCCTTCCTGGTGGCGGGCCTCGCCTCCCTGGCGCTGCCGGGCACCAACAGCTTCGTCAGCGAGTTCCTCGTGCTGATCGGCTCGTTCCCCGAGCGGCCGGTGTTCACGGTGCTGGCGACGGTCGGCATCGTCCTGGCCGCGCTCTACGTGCTGCTGATGTACCAGCGCACCATGCACGGCCCGCCCCGCGGCGTGCTGCTGCAGGAGGACCCGGCCGAACCCGCGCCGGCCGGTGGTGGGGGAGCCACCGCCACGCTGACCGCCCCGCGCCGCTCCCTGCGGGTGCTCGACCTCGACCGGCGCGAGCTGGCCGTCGTCGTGCCGCTGGTGGCGCTGATCATCGGCCTGGGTGTGTACCCGCAGCCGCTGATCGACCTGATCGAACCGGCCGTCGTCGCCACCCTCGGTGACCTGGGCGCCTCCGGAGGGACCGACCGATGATCGAGGCACCCGACCTCTCCTGGGCCGCGCTGGCCCCGCTGCTGGTCGTGTTCGGCGCGGCGTGCGCCGGGATCCTGGTGGAGGCGTTCGTACCGCGGGACCGGCGCCACCCGGCCCAGGTGGCGCTCGCGCTCGTCGGCACCGTCGGCGCCCTCCTCGCCACTCTGCTCGTCGCCTGGACCCGAGAGCCCGAGGTCACCGCCGGTGGCGCGCTGGCGGTCGACGACCCGGCGCTCTTCCTGCAGGCCACCATCGCCGGCCTGGGCGCGCTGTCGGTCCTGCTGTTCGCCGAGCGCGCGCTCGACCCGGCGCGGTCGGCGTTCGTCGTCAGCGCCGCCGTGCCCGCGGGCAGCCCGCGCGACCGGGAGCTGGCCACGGTGCCCCGGGTGCAGACCGAGGTCTACCCGCTGGCCACGTTCGCGCTCGGCGGCATGATGCTGTTCGTCGCGGCGAACGACCTGCTGGTCATGTTCGTGGCGCTCGAGGTGCTCAGCCTGCCGCTGTACCTGATCAGCGGGATGGCCCGGCGGCGTCGGCTGCTCTCCCAGGAGGCGGCGGTCAAGTACTTCCTGCTGGGCGCCTTCGCCTCGGCCTTCTTCCTCTACGGCCTGGCCCTGGTCTACGGCGCGGTCGGCAGCGTCCGGCTCAGCGACATCCGGGACGCCGCCACCGTCGACGGCGGGGGCGTCCTGCTGGTCCTGGGCCTGTCGCTGCTGGTCGTCGGCCTGCTGTTCAAGGCCAGCGTGGCGCCGTTCCACGCCTGGACGCCCGACGTCTACCAGGGCGCTCCGACGCCGGTCACCGCGTTCATGGCGGCATGCACGAAGGTCGCGGCCTTCGGCGCGCTCCTCCGGCTGCTCTACGTCGCGTTCGGCCCGGTCGAGTGGACGTGGCGGCCGCTGGTCTACGCCGCGGCCATCGTCTCCATGGTCGTGGGCGCGATCCTCGGGCTGACCCAGACCGACCTCAAGCGCATGCTCGCCTACTCCTCGGTCGCGCACGCCGGCTTCCTGCTCACCGGCGTCATCGGCCTCGGTGCCGACGGCGGGGGCTCCGGCCTGTCCGCCACGATGTTCTACCTGCTGGCCTACGGGATCACCACGCTGGGCGCCTTCGCCGTCCTGACCCTCGTGCGGGACGGCGACGGCGAGGCGAGCCACCTGTCGCAGTGGGCGGGGCTGGGCGCGCGCTCCCCGGTCACGGCCGCGGTGATGACCCTGTTCCTGCTGGCGCTGGCCGGCATCCCGCTCACCGCCGGGTTCACCGGCAAGTTCGCGGTCTTCCGGGCCGCGATCGAGCAGGGCGCCTGGCCGCTGGCGCTGGTGGCGCTGCTGGCCAGCGCGGTGGCGGCCTTCTTCTACCTCCGGGTCATCGTGCTGATGTACTTCTCCGAGCCGGTCGCCGACGGCCCGACGGTGGGGGTGCCCGGGCTGCCGACGACCATCGTGCTCGCGGTGACCGCGACCGCGACCCTCGCGCTCGGCGTCCTGCCCGGGGCGGTGCTCGACCTCGCGCAGCAGGCGGCTATCTTCGTCGGTTGATATGACCGGAGCCCGTGCCGCAGCCGACGGCACTCCCCACGAGGCTGTGTCCGAGGTGCGGCACCGGATCTCCACCCCGGCGTCGACCATCGGCCCCTGGCTCCCCGAGGGTGCCCTCGGGGAGGCGCTGGCCGACGGGCTGGCCCGGGTGGAGTCCGAGCTGGCCGTCGCCGTGGGCAGCGAGCACCCGTTCGTGCGGGAGGCCGCCGGCCATCTCATGGCCGCCGGCGGCAAGCGGTTCCGGCCGATGCTGGCGCTCCTGGCCGCGCAGCTGGGCGATCCGTCCGCCGCGCAGGTCACGCAGGGCGCCGTCGTCTGCGAGCTCACCCACCTGGCGACGCTGTACCACGACGACGTGATGGACGAGGCCGCCGTGCGCCGGGGCGCGCCCAGCGCCAACAGCCGGTGGAGCAACAGCATCGCCATCCTGACCGGCGACCTGCTCTTCGCCCGGGCGTCGGACATCCTCGCCGACCTGGGCCCCGAGGCCGTGCGGATCCAGGCGCGGACCTTCGAGCGACTGGTCACCGGGCAGATCAAGGAGACCGTCGGCGCCCAGCCCGGCGACGACGCGATCGCCCACTACCTGCAGGTGCTCGCCGACAAGACCGGGTCGCTCGTGGCGACGTCGGCCCGTTTCGGGGCCTCCTTCGCCGGCGTCGACGAGGACCTCGTGGCGGCGCTGACCGAGTTCGGCGAGGAGGTCGGTGTCGCCTTCCAGATCTCCGACGACCTGATCGACATCGTCAGCACCGACGACGTCTCCGGGAAGTCGCCGGGCACCGACCTCCGCGAGGGGATCGCCACCCTCCCGGTGCTGTTCGCGCTGGCCGGCGACGACCCCGCGGAGGCCCGGCTCCGGGACCTGGTGGCCGGCCCGGTCACCGACGACGCCGAGCACGCCGAGGCGCTCGCGCTGCTCCGCTCCTCCCGGTCGCTGGCCCGCGCCACCGACGTGCTGCGTGAGTACGCCGACCGGGCGCGCGCCCGGCTGGACGTCGTCCCGGCGGGCGAGGTGCGGGACGCGTTGTCGGCGTTGTGCGACTACGTGGTCACGCGTACCAGCTAGGCGCGCTGGGCACCGGGAGGCCATGCGGTCCTCCCTCGCCTGCCTGATCGCGCTGGCCCTCCCGCTCGCGGCGTGCGGGGGCGGGTCGGAGGAGGACGCCGGCTCAGTCTCGACCCCCCCGACGACCTCGGCGCCCGCCGGCGCTCCGTCGCTGGAGGTCGAGGTGGTCGCGGACGGGCTGGACCACCCCTGGGACGTCGCCCAGACCGAGGACGGCACCCTGCTGCTCGACGAGCGCGCGGGCGGCTTCACCGCCGTGCTCCCGGACGGCACGGTCCGGGAGGTCCAGGCCGACCTCGGCGACCTGTTCGCCGTCGGGGAGACCGGGCTCATGGGCCTGGCGCTGGACCCGGCGTTCGCCGAGAACCGGCGGTTCTACACGTGCCAGGGCGACCGGGAGGGGTTCATCGGCGTCGTCGCGTGGACGGTGGCGGAGGACTGGTCCGCGGCCACCCGGGTGGACGACCCGCTGATCGGCGGCATCCCGCTCAACGAGCGCAGCGGCCGGCACGGCGGCTGCCGGCTCGAGTTCGGTCCGGACGGCGCCCTGCTGGTCGGCACCGGGGACAACGCGGTCGGCACCCACCCGCAGGACCTCGGCTCCCTGGCCGGCAAGGTGCTCCGCGCCGACCCCGCCACCGGGGAGGCGCCGCCGGACAACCCCTTCGCCGCTCCGGACGACGGTGCGGCGGACCTGATCTGGACCTACGGGCACCGCAACGTCCAGGGCCTGGCCCTCCGGCCGGGCACGGAGCAGGTCTACTCGGTCGAGCACGGCCCCGACCGGAACGACGAGGTGAACCTGCTGCGACCCGGCGCCAACTACGGCTGGGACCCCGTGGGCGGCGGGGGCTACGACGAGAGCGTGCCGATGACCGACCCGGAGATCGAGGGGGCGGTCCCGGCGGTCTGGGACTCGGGCGCCCCGCCCATCGCCCCGAGCGACGGCACCTTCCTCGACGGGGACCAGTGGGGCGACTACGACGGGGTGCTCCTGCTCGGCGCGCTGCGCGGGCAGCACGTGCTGGCGCTGCGCCTGGACGAGGACGGCGCCCTCGTCGAGCAGTTCCGGCTGCCCGAGCTGGACGGCACCTACGGGCGCATCCGCACCGTCGAGCAGGGCACCGACGGCGCGCTGTACGTGACCACCGACAACGGGGGCGGCCGGGACCAGCTGCTCCGCGTCACCCCGCAGGGCTGAGGCCCCGGCCGGTCACCCGCGGGGGGACGGCGGTCCCGGCCGGCAGCAGGGGGCAGGGTTGCGGCTCGCCCAGCACCGTCCGGACCGGGAGGACGCCGGCCCACACCGGGTCCGGCGTCCCCGCGCCCTCGATGTCGCGCTCGTCGTCCCCCGGCGGGCCGGTGCGGATCTTCACGCTGGCCTCGGCCAGGTCCAGGGCGAGCACCGCGGTGGCGGCGAGCTCCTTGCGGTCGGGGAGCCGGGTGGCCGACCACGAGCCGGGCGCGAGGTGCTCGGTCAGCACCTCCAGGCCGAGCAACCGCTCCGCCGGGTCGTCGAGCAGCCGGGCCGTGCCGTGCACGACGGCGCACCGGTAGTTGACCGAGTGGTGGAAGGCCGAGCGGGCGTAGACGATCCCGTCCAGGTGGGTGACGGTGAAGCACACCGGCACCCCCTCCGCGGCGGCTCGCAGCGTCGCCGCCCCCGTCGAACCGTGCAGGTAGAGGGTCTCGCCGCGCCGGCCGTAGCCGGTGGGCAGCACGACCGGGGCGTCGCCGAGCTGCATGCCGAGGTGGCCGATCAGGCCGGCGTCGAGCACGGCGTAGAGGTCGGCCCGGTCGGTGCGGGCGCGCTTGCTGCCCCGGCGGACGGTGCTGCGGTCGGTGGGGGAGAGCGGCGCGTCGATGTCCACGACGTCGATCCTGGACGGCGGGGTGGACCTCCGGAACAGCCAATCCGCTAGGTTCTCGGCAGTCCACTTCGTCGGCGGCAGGAGCACCGTGGTCGACCTCCCCCCGGTGCTGCTCGACCGGAGCTCGGGCACGCCGCTGTCGGTCCAGCTGGCCGAGGAGCTGCGCACCGCCGCCGCCGACGGCACGCTGCGGCCCGGTGACCGGCTGCCGTCGACGCGGGCGCTCGCCGCGGCGCTGCGGGTGAGCCGCACGGTGACCGTCGCCGCCTACGACCAGTTGCTGGCCGAGGGGTGGCTCGGCGGACGCCGGGGCGCGGGCACGTACGTCCTCGGCACGGTGGCGGCGGCGCCCCCGGCGGCCCGCGCTCCTGCTGTCCGGTCATCGGCCGCACGGGCGCTGGTCGACCTGCGGGCCGGGTCGCCGTGCCTGCAGGTCCTGGACCGGGCGGCCTGGCGGCGGGCCTGGCGGGCCGCCGGCGACGAGGCCCCCGACGCCCACCCGGAGGCCGCCGGTGACCCCGCCTTCCGGTCAGCGGTGGGTGAGCACCTGCTGCGGCACCGGGGGCTGGCCGCCGGGCCGGAGGAGGTGCTGGCCACGGCCGGTACCTCGGCGGCGGTCGGCGAGGTGGCGCGCACGCTGCCGCCGGGCAGCCGGGTCGCGGTCGAGGACCCCGGCTACCAGCGCGTCGTCGGTGCGCTGCGCGACGCCGGGGTCGAGGTCGTCCCGGCCCCGGTCGACGACGACGGCCTGGTCGTCGACGCGCTCCCGTCCGGGGTGGCCGCCGTCTACTGCACGCCGGCGCACCAGTACCCGCTCGGCCGCCGGATGTCGGCCGCGCGCCGGCTCGGGCTGGTCGCCCGGGCCCGCGCCGAGGGGTGGTGGGTGCTGGAGGACGACTACGACGGGGAGCTGCGCTACGACGTCGCCCCGCTGCCGCTGCTGGGCGCGCTGGGGCCCGACGTCGTGGTCCACCTGGGCACGACGAGCAAGATCCTGAGCCCGACCCTCGGCGTCGGCTGGATGGTGGCGCCCGAGCCGCTGCGGGCGGAGCTGCTGCTCCGCCGCACCGCCACCGGCACCCGGCCCGCCCGGGCCGGTCAGCGGGTCTTCGCGGGGTTCGCGGCCTCCGGGGACCTCGCCCGGCACCTGCGCCGCCTGCGGCGCGAGCTCGTCGCCCGGGCCGGCGAGGTGCGCGCCGCGGTCGGGGCCGCCGGCCACCGGGCCGAGGGCGACGCCGCCGGGGCGCACGTCCTCGTGCCTCTGCCGGACCCCGCTGCGGAGGAGGCGGTCCGGAGCGCCGCCGCGGCGCGGGGCGTGGCGCTCGACGGCCTGGCCCGCCACACCGTCGGCGAGGGCCACCGGCGCTCCGGCCTGGTCGTCGGTTTCGCCGCCCCTACCCGGGAGGAGCTGCGCGGCGCGCTGGCCGTGCTGGGCGAGGTCCTGCGCGAGCACCCCGCGAACGAGCTCGGGCCCGCCCTCCGGGAGGAGGACGGGCCCGAGGTCATGGCCTAGAACGTCAGGCCTTCACTTCCCAGGTGTCGCCGCCGGCGAGGAGGGCGTCGAGGTCGCCGGGGCCCTGCAGCCGGGCCTCGTGCAGCTGCTCGGACATCATCGCCTCGTAGCTGGGCTTCGCCACCTTCCGGAACACGCCCATCGGGGTGTACCGGAGGTCCTGCGTGGACAGCCGGGACAGCGCGAACGCGTAGGACGGGTCCTCGCGGGTCGCGTCGTGGACCACGATCTCGCTCGCGTCGACCTGGTTGGTCTCGGCGATCCGCAGCCCGCCGAAGTCGTCGCGGACCACGCACGAGGCGCCGTCCGGGCCGAACACCAGCGGCTCGCCGTGGACGAGCGGGATCGTCCACATCGGGCCCGTCGCCGGGTCCTTCAGCAGCTCGAACGCGCCGTCGTTGAAGATGTTGCAGTTCTGGTAGATCTCCACCAGCGAGGTGCCCTGGTGCTCGGCGGCCTGCCGCAGCACCTCGGTGAGGCCCTTGCGGTCGGAGTCCATCGCCCGGCCGACGAAGGTGGCGTCCGCGCCGATCGCCAGCGACACCGGGTTGAACGGGTGGTCCAGCGAGCCCATCGGCGTGGACTTGGTGACCTTCCCGACCTCGGAGGTGGGCGAGTACTGGCCCTTGGTGAGGCCGTAGATCCGGTTGTTGAACAGCAGGATCGTCATGTTGACGTTCCGCCGCAGCGCGTGGATCAGGTGGTTGCCGCCGATGGAGAGCGCGTCCCCGTCGCCGGTGACGACCCACACCGAGAGGTCGGGGCGCGAGGCGGCGAGGCCGGTCGCGATCGCCGGGGCGCGCCCGTGGATCGAGTGCATCCCGTAGGTGTTCATGTAGTACGGGAAGCGCGACGAGCACCCGATGCCGGAGACGATGACCATGTCCTCGCGGGCGATGCCCAGGCTCGGCAGGAAGCTCTGGACGGCGTTGAGGATGACGTAGTCACCGCACCCGGGGCACCAGCGCACCTCCTGGTCGGTCTTGAAGTCCTTGCCCTTGAGCTCGGTCTGCTTGGGACCGTGCTGCTCGAGCGAGCGGGCGATGGCGGCGTCGATCGGGGTCGGCGCGTCTGGCATGCCGAGTTCGACGGTGGTCACTGGAGCGCTCCGTTCACGGGGGCAGCGGTGGTGGAGTCGATGGCGTCCTGGATGACCGCGGCGAGCTCGGCGGCCCGGAAGGGCAGCCCGCGCACCTGGGTGTGGCTCTGCACGTCCACCAGGTACTTCGCGCGCAGCAGCAGGGCCAGCTGCCCGAGGTTCATCTCCGGGCAGATGACCCGGTCGTACCGGGCCAGGACCTCGCCGAGATCGGCGGGGAACGGGTTGATGTGCCGCAGGTGGAGCTGGGCGACCTTCCGGCCGGAGCTCCGGATCCGCCGGCAGGCGGCGCCGATCGGGCCGTAGGTGGAGCCCCACCCGATGACGGCGACGCGCGCGTCGCCGTCGGGGTCCTCGACGTCGGTGGCCGGGATCGAGGCGGCGATGCCGTCGATCTTCGCCTGCCGGGTGCGGGTCATGAAGTCGTGGTTGGCCGGGTCGTAGGAGATGTTGCCGGTCTTGTCGGCCTTCTCCAGCCCGCCGATCCGGTGCTGCATGCCCGCGGTGCCCGGGATGGCCCAGGCGCGCGCCAGGGTCTCGGGGTCGCGCAGGTACGGGAGGAACTCGCCGTCCTCGCCGTTGGGCTCGGTGGCGAAGGCCACCGACTCCGTGAGGTCCGGCAGCGAGTCGGCGTCCGGGATCGCCCACGGCTCGGCGCCGTTGGCGAGGTAGCCGTCCGACAGCAGCATGACCGGCGTCCGGTAGGCGAGCGCGATCCGCGCGGCCTCCACGGCGGCGTCGAAGCAGTCACCGGGGGAGCGCGGGGCGATGACCGGGATCGGGGCCTCGCCGTTGCGGCCGAACATCGCCTGCAGCAGGTCCGACTGCTCGGTCTTCGTCGGCAGCCCGGTGGAGGGGCCACCGCGCTGGACGTCGACGATGACCAGCGGCAGCTCGGTCATGACCGCCAGGCCGATGGTCTCGGCCTTGAGCGCCACACCGGGGCCCGACGTCGTCGTGATGCCCAGCGCGCCGCCGAAGGAGGCGCCGAGGGCGGCACCGATGCCGGCGATCTCGTCCTCGGCCTGGAAGGTGCGGACGCCGAAGGCCTTGTGCCGGGACAGCTCGTGGAGGATGTCCGACGCCGGGGTGATCGGGTACGCGCCGAGGAACACCGGCAGCCCGGAGCGCTGTCCGGCGGCCACGAGCCCGAGGGCGAGCGCCTGGTTCCCCGAGATGTTGCGGTAGCGCCCGGGCTTCATCGGGGCCGGCTTGATCTCGTAGCTGACCGCGAACGCCTCGGTGGTGTCGCCGTAGTTGTAGCCGGCGCGGAACGCGGCGATGTTCGCGGCGGCGATCTCCGGCTTGCGGCGGAACTGCCGCTCGAGGAAGCGGACCGTGCCCTCGGTGGGCCGGTGGTACATCCAGCTCAGCAGGCCGAGCGTGAACATGTTCTTGCTGCGCTCGGCCTCCTTCTTGCCGAGGCCCGAGTCGGCGAGCGCGTCGAGGGTCATCGACGTCAGCGGGACGCTGACGGTCTGCCACCCCTCGAGCGAGCCGTCCTCCAGCGGGTTGGTGGCGTAGCCGACCTTCGCCAGGTTGCGCGGGGTGAACTCGTCGGAGTCGACGATCAGCAGACCACCGCCCGGGAGCTCGCCGAGGTTGGCCTTGAGCGCGGCCGGGTTCATCGCCACGAGCACGTCCGGGGCGTCGCCCGGCGTCATGACGTCGTGGTCGGCGAACTGCAGCTGGAAGGAGCTGACCCCCGGCAGGGTCCCCGTCGGCGCGCGGATCTCGGCCGGGAAGTTCGGCAGCGTCTTCAGGTCGTTGCCGAAGGACGCCGTCTCGCTCGTGAACCGGTTGCCGGTCAGCTGCATGCCGTCGCCGGAGTCACCGGCCAGCCGGATGACGACGCGGTCGAGCTCCACGACGCTCTTGACGAGCCCCCCGGGAGCGGAACCGGACACCGGGGTGGCCGGGGCGCCGTTCGCGCCCGACGGCGCGACGGTCGGGTTGGTGCCAGTCATGAGCGGTCTACCTCCACCGGGCGAGGTTACGTGCGCGTGTACGCGGTCGGGATGTGCAACCGGACACGCCGCAGCGGCGAGGATGTCACCGCGTCCGCGAGGAGGAACCCCGCCGGCGCCCCGGTCATTCCGCCGGGTGACGGTCGGCCCGCCGCCGGGAACGGGGGCTCCCCGGACGGCGTTGGACCGGTCGTGCAACGCATGACCAACGGACTGAAGACTGCCCTGCTGCTGGGCCTGATGGGCGGGCTGATCCTCATGGCCGGGGCGCTGATCGGCGGGCGCGGTGGTCTGTTCATCGCGCTGGTCATCGCCCTCGGCGTCAACGGGTACGCCTACTTCAACTCCGACAAGCTGGCGCTGCGCGCCATGCGGGCCTTCCCGGTGACCGAGACGCAGGCGCCGCAGCTGTACGCGATCGTCCGCGAGCTCGCGACCGAGGCGCGCCAGCCCATGCCCCGGCTCTACGTGAGCCCGACGAACCAGCCCAACGCGTTCGCCACCGGCCGCAACCCGCGCAACGCGGCCGTCTGCGTCACCCAGGGCATCCTCGAGCTGCTCGACCGCCGCCAGCTGCGCGGGGTGCTCGCGCACGAGCTCTCGCACGTCTACAACCGCGACATCCTGATCAGCTCGGTGGCCGGCGCCATGGCCACGGTGATCACCTACCTGGCCCACATGGCGATGTTCGCCTCGCTGTTCGGCGGCCGGTCCGACGACCGCGGCGGCGGCAACGCCCTGGGCGGCCTGCTGCTGATGCTGCTCGGCCCGCTCGCCGCCGGGGTGGTGCAGATGGCGATCAGCCGCAGCCGGGAGTACCAGGCCGACGCCTCCGGCGCCCAGCTGTCGCAGGACCCGCTCGCGCTCGCCGACGCGCTGCGGGTGATCGAGCGGGGGACGGCGGCCCGGCCGCTGCCCCAGGACGACCGGCTGGTCACCCAGAGCCACCTGATGATCGCCAACCCCTTCCGCGGGGCGGGCATGGCGTCGCTGTTCGCCAGCCACCCGCCGATGCCCGAGCGGATCGCCCGGCTGGAGCAGATGGCCCGGGAGCTCGGCCGCGGCTGACGCGTCCGGGGGTCAGGTGGCCCGGACCGCGTCGATCGCGTCCAGCGCCTGCTCCCGGAGGCCGTCGGAGATCGGCGCCGACCCGGCGACCTCGGCGGCGGCCCGCTGCCCCTCGGGGCTGACGACGTAGGTCATGAAGGCCCGGAGCCGCTCGGCGACCTCCGGGTCGTCGTACTCCATGCAGCCGATGTGGTAGCTGACGAGCACGATCGGGTACTCGCCGGACCCGGTGGTGTCCCGGTTCAGCTCGATGACGACGTCGTGCTCACCGCGCCCCTCGAGGCGCGGGGAGTTCTCGACGACGGCGGCTGCGGCCTCGGCCGTCGGGGCGACGAACTCGTCGCCCACGCCGATGTTCGCGACGCCGAGGTCGCCGGCCTGGCTGAGGTCGGCGTAGCCGATGGTGCCCTGCCCGCCCCCCACGGCGGCCACGACGCCGGAGTTCCCCTGGGCTGCCTCACCGCCGGGCACCGGCCAGGTGCCGTCGGGCTCGTGCGGCCACCCAGCGCCTGCCGTGGCGGCCAGGTACTCGGTGAAGTTCTCGGTGGTGCCGGAATCGTCGGCGCGGTTGACCGGCGTGATCGCCAGGTCCGGCAGCGTGGTGTCGGGGTTGTCGGCGGCGATCGCCGGATCGTTCCAGTTCGTGATCCGCTGGCCGAAGATGCCGGCGAGGGTCCCGGGGGAGAGGTTGAGCTGCTCGACGCCCTCGAGGCTGTACACGACGGCGATGGGGGAGATGTAGTTCGGCAGCTCGAAGACGCCGGAGGGGCCGCAGCGCTCCTCGGCCTGGGCGAGTTCCTCCTCGTCCAGCGCCGCGTCGGAGCCGGCGAAGTCGATGCCGCCGGCGAGGAACTGCTCGCGGCCGCCACCGGAGCCGATCGGGTCGTAGCTGACGTTCACCCGGGGCTGGACGGCCGTGAAGCCGGCGGTCCAGCCCTGCATGGCCGCCTGCTGGGCGCTGGAGCCGGCGCCGACGAGGGAGCCGCTGAGCAGCTCGACCCCCTCGTCGACGCTCCGGCGCTCGTTGGGCGGGACGTAGCTCGCCGCGAAGACGGCGAAGCCGCCGACGACCACCGCACCGGTCAGGGCGGCGATGCTTCTGCGGGCAGTCACGGGGGCCTTTCAGGGGTCGGGCGGCGCCCGGGACGGACGCCGGTCCCCGACAGTACGACCCGGTGCGCCCGAGGCACGGACGCCGTCCCGGGCCTCCGCCGCCGCCGGGCCGCCCCTGCCGGGGCGGCGGCTCAGCGGTAGTTGTCGAACTGCAGGGCGACGTCGAGGTCGGCCCCGCGGAGCAGCTGCTGCACCGCCTGCAGGTCGTCCCGCTTCTTGCCGCTGACCCGCAGCTGGTCGCCCTGGATCTGCGCCTGCACACCCTTGGGACCCTCGTCGCGGATCAGCTTCGCGATCTTCTTCGCGACGTCGGACTCGATGCCCTGCTTGATCGTCGCGCCGATCTTGTAGCTCTTGCCGGACGCCTGCGGCTCGCCCGCGTCGAGCACCTTGAGCGAGATGCCGCGCTTGATCAGCTTCTCCTTGAACACCTCCAGGGCCGCCGAGACGCGCTCCTCGGTGTCCGCCTGCAGCGTGACCCCGTCCTCGCCGGCCCAGGCGATGGTGGCGTTGGTGCCGCGGAAGTCGAACCGCTGCGAGAGCTCCTTCCCCGCCTGGTTGAGGGCGTTGTCGACCTCCTGGCGGTCGACCTTGCTCACGACGTCGAACGATGCGTCGGCCATGTCTGTCCTCTCCGTCCCGGACGGACCCGGCGCGCGGTCGCGTCGCCGGGGACCCGTCACCCGTGGGTCCGTCGTCTTGTTACTCTCTCCCGGTACCAAACACGGCGGGTTGCCCGAGTGGCCAATGGGAGCGGACTGTAAATCCGTCGGCTTAGCCTACGAAGGTTCGAATCCTTCACCCGCCACGCCCGGTACGACGGCCCCCGACCACCAGGTCGGGGGCCGTTCGCGTGCCGGGGGTCAGGGGGCCGTGGGGGCCCGTGCGCTGGAGACGGCGGTGCGCTCGAGCTGCTGACCGCCGAGGAAGAGCCAGCCGAACGCGATGTCGACGTGGCGGGTGCACCGCACCGTCACCTCGGCCCCGTCGGTCTCGGCGGTCCAGCTGTCCAGGGTGAGCCCCCCGTCGGCGAGCTGGTCGGCGACCGCTGCCTGCGCGGCGGCGCGGCCGAGGGGGAGCTCGGTGCCCACTCCGTGCGCGTAGACCACCGCCTCGTCGGCCTGGTTCGCGGCGGCCAGGGCGGCGCCGTCGCAGACCGACTGCACCGCCTGCTGCTCCAGGAAGGCGTCGGACGCGGCGATCGCCCCGAAGGCCATGAGGGCCGCGACGAGCCAGCACACCAGCACGAAGGGCAGCGTCGAGCCGCGCTCGCGGTCGTCCGGGCCGGGGTGCACGCGCGGCAGCGTAAGCACGCGTCAGCGGCAGCCACGGGTCGTCGACACGATCCGTGGACGACGGTTCACCCGTCCGGCGCCGAGTCGGCACCGCGTGCGCGGGTCGGCGGGTTACGCGGGTGGACCTGCCGATCGGCGCACACAGTCAGCCGGACGGCAGGACGGGACGTGGGTCAGACCACTCCTCGTGTGATAAGCGTGGCGTTTGGTGACGACACGACGTGCCGCGCGGCGTGTCGCGATCGAGATGCTTGTGGCGACCGGTGACGGGAAGGAGTGTCTCCCGCGCGGTCCGTATTCGACGACGCTGTGCCCCCGCGCGTGGATGGCTGCCGCAACAGCCAACAGTCGTGCCACGAGGGAGGCGCCATGAACAGCAGCATGCAGCGTGAGATCGGTACCCGCGGTGTTCGTTGGGGCCGCGGTGTGCGTTGGGGTCGCGGCGTCCGGTGGGGTCGCCAGGCCTGATCGGACCCGTACCCCTGGTCCTGCGGGGCAGCCGTTCTCCGGAGCGGCTGCCCCGTCTCATGTTCGGGGTGCCACGTGCCGATGATCCCAGTGGCGGGTCACTCTCCCGCATGCGGAGAGGGTGGCGGTGATCGACACCGCTGCTAGCCTTCGCCCGCCCACCGACCCGGGAGAGTGGCGTGCACGTGACTGAGCAGGAGGTTCGTGAGCGTACACGCCCGCGTACTGTCCGCAGTCCCTGGGCGGTCACAGTACTGGCGCTGGCGGTCGCCGTCCCCCTGGGGGTGGCCCTGCTGTCCCGCGGGCTGGACCCGGTCCATGGCGTGCTCCTGGTCGCCGTCTTCCTGACCGCGGTCGTCGCGGAGTGGGTCTACGTGCACATCGAGTTCCGGCACCAGAGCTTCGTGAACTCGGCCAGTGAATTGGCTTTCGTCATCGCGCTGCTCGAGCTCGGTGGCGTCTGGACGGCGGTGATCCGCGCCGCCGCCGTGGGGATCGTGCTGGCGGTTCAGCGCTTCTCGCCCGCCAAGATCCTCTTCAACGTCGCCGTGGCCGTGATCGACAGCGCGGTGGCGGTGTTCGTGCTCGACCTGCTGTCGGCGGGCGACGTCACCCAGCCATCGACCTGGCTCTCCTGCCTGGTCGCGGTGTTCGCGGCGAACGCCGTGGCCGCTCTCATGGTGGCGGGGGCGATCACGCTCACCCAGGGGTATCCCGGGCGCTCGGTCTGGACGAGCCTGCTGGTGCCGGTCGTCGTGGTGTCGCCGGTGGCGGTGCTGGTCGGGCTGGCGATCCTCCTGCTGCTGCACGCGACCCTGTGGTCGCTGCTGCTCCTCGCGCCGCTCACCGTGGCGCTCGTGCTCCTCTACCGCCGATTCGCCGAGGTGACCCGGGAAAGCCAGTCACTGGAGCGGGTCTACGCCTTCGCCCGCCGTGTAGAGCAGGTGCAGCCCGACGAGTCGGGCACCCGGCTGATCGTGCAGGCGGTGCAGGAGCTCCTCAACGCCGAGCGGGTCGCCCTGTGGCTGCCGCCCTACCTCGACGAGGGGCCGCGGCTGGTCGTCGCCACCGAGGGCGGCGCCGACTGGTACGACGGCCCGGGCGACCCTGACGACGTGCTGCGCCGTCGCGCGGTCGCCTCGTCCGGAGCGATCCACGTCGCGGCCGGCCGCGCCGACGAGGCCGAGGCGGCGGCCCTCGCCCGGCGGGGGGTCGCCGAGCTGCTCGCGGCGCCGGTGACCACGGCCGCCGGTGAGCCGGGCTACCTGGAGGTGTGCGACCGGCGCAGCGACGCCGTCTCCTTCGGCAGCAGCGAGCGCGGCGCCCTGGAATCGATGCTCACCCACATCAACGCCGCGATCCGGCAGCAGCAGCTGCTCACCCGCATCCGCTTCGACGCCGACCACGACCGGCTCACCGGCCTGCCGAACCGCCAGCGGCTCGCCGCGGAGATCGAGGCCCTGGTGGCCGCGGGCCCCGACGGCGGCCAGGCCGGACTCATCCTCGCCTCGCTCGGCACCTATGCCGACGTCACCGACACCCTGGGGCACGCCGCCAGCGACGAGCTGCTGCTGGTCACCGCCGGGCTGCTCCGCGAACACGCCCCGCCGCGCGCGCTCCTGGCCCGGATGGAACGAGAGCAGTTCGCGGTCCTGCTGCCCGGCCTCTCCCTGGCGGCCACCGAGCAGGCGGCCCGCCGGCTGCGCGAGGCCGCGGCCACGCGGGTCCGGGTGGCCGGCCTCGACCTGGAGGTCTCGCTGACCATCGGCGTCGCCGCCGCGCCGGTGCACGGCACCGACGCCGGCGCGCTCATGCAGCGCGCCGACGTCGCCCTGCTGGCGGCCGGCGAGGCCGGCGGCGTGGCCAGCTACCACCCGGTGCTCGACCAGCAGAGCCTGCGCCGCCTGCAGCTGGGCACCGAGCTCGAGCAGGCGATGGCCGACGGGCACATCGACGTCGTCTTCCAGCCGGTCATCGACGCGCAGACCTCCGACATCGTGTCGGTGGAGACGCTCGTCCGCTGGACCCACCCGCGCTACGGCAGCATCCCGCCCGAGGACGTGATCGGGCTGGCCGAGCAGATCGGCCGGATCGGGGCGGTCACCGACCACGTCCTGGAGCTCGCGCTCGCGCGGTGCCGGCGCTGGCTGGACCAGGGCATCTCGCTGTCCGTCGCGGTCAACGTCTCCGCGTGCTCGCTGAGCGAGCCCGACCTCGTCGAGCGGATCCGTGGTGCGCTGGAGCGGCACGACGTCCCCGGCGAGCTGTTGATCCTGGAACTGACCGAGAGCAGCGTCGTGGACGACTCGGTGCGGGAGAGCTCGGTGCTGGAGGACCTGCACGACCTGGGCCTCCGGCTGTCCATGGACGACTTCGGCACGGGCTACTCGTCGCTCTCCCAGCTCCGGCAGCTGCCCATCGACGAGCTGAAGATCGACAAGTCCTTCGTGCTCACCATGGCCACCAGTCAGGGGGAGTCCTTCATCGCGCGCTCGATCATCGAGCTGGCCCACAACCTGGGGTTGTGCGTGGTCGCGGAGGGGGTCGAGGACGAGATGACGCGGAACCAGCTGATCACCATGGGCTGCGACAAGCTGCAGGGCTTCCTGATCAGCCGGCCGCTGCCCGAGGACCGGCTGGAGAAGTGGCTGCTCGCCCGCACCGGTGTGCGCTCCGCCGCGCCGGGAGCCACCCACCGCCGGCTGTACGTCCGGACCTGAGAGGGGGCCTCCCTGCCCCACCGCCCGCGAGCTCGTGGCAGGCCCCTGCAGGGAGGCCGGAGGCATCAGGTAGAGTCTTCGATGGCTCCTCGGAGCACGCCCCTTTAGCTCAGTCGGCAGAGCGTCTCCATGGTAAGGAGAAGGTCTACGGTTCGATTCCGTAAAGGGGCTCTGGCAGTAACTCGACCTACCGGTCCTGTCGCGAGACCGGCCCGGGTGGTCACCCCGGCGGTGTAGCTCAGCCTGGTAGAGCAAGCGGCTCATAATCGCTGTGTCACCGGTTCAAGTCCGGTCACCGCTACTCCCGACGGACCCCGCACCCCGGGGTCCGTCGCCGTGTCGGCCACCCAGCCGGTGCGGCAGCAGGGCCCGGTCCCGGGTCCTGTCCCACAAGGCTAGGAGCGCTCCCGTGGCAGCCACCGACGTCCGTCCGAAGATCACCCTGGCCTGCCAGGAGTGCAAGAACCGCAACTACATCACCCGCAAGAACCGGCGGAACGACCCCGACCGGCTCGAGCTGAAGAAGTACTGCCCGCGCGAGCGCAAGCACACGCTGCACCGCGAGACCCGCTGACGGTCCGCGGCAGCTGAGCGAGAGGGCGGGAGCATGGCGCTGGACCGGGAACTGGTCGGGCGCAGCTACCCGCCCTCTGCCGTCTACGAGGTCGGGCGGGCCAAGATCGCCGAGTTCGCCACCGCGGTCGTTGCCGACGACCCGGTGCACCGCGACGTCGAGGCCGCTCGCGCAGCCGGGCACGCCGACGTCATCGCGCCGCCCACCTTCGCCATCGTGGTGAGCCTCGAGGCGGCATTCGTGGTGCTCGGCGACCCCGACGTGGGGCTGGACTACAGCCGGGTGGTGCACGGCGAGCAGCGGTTCACCCACCACCGCCCGATCCGGGCCGGTGACCGGCTGGTCGCGACCACCACGATCGACGCCGCCCGCACCGTCGCCGGCAACGACCTGCTGACGGCGAGGGTGGAGCTGGCGACCGAGGACGGCGAGGCGGTCTGCACGGCCACCTCGATGCTCGTCGCGCGGGGTGCGGCATGACCGTCGAGGTCGGGACCGAGCTCCCGGAGCTGGTCGTCCGGGTCACCCGGGCGGACCTGGTCCGCTACGCCGGCGCCTCCGGCGACTTCAACCCCATCCACTGGAACGAGCGGGTGGCCCGCGAGGTCGGCCTGCCCGGCGTCATCGCCCACGGCATGTTCACCATGGCGCTGGCCGCGCGCGCGGTCACCGGCTGGACCGGGGACCCGGCGGCGCTCGTCGAGTACCAGGTCCGGTTCGGGCGACCGGTGGTCGTGCCCGATGACGACGCAGGCGCGGAGCTGACCGTGCGGGGCACTGTCGCCGCCCTGCTGGACGACGGCCGGGCGCGGGTCGACCTCGCGGTCACCAGCGACGGCGAGAAGGTGCTGTCCCTGGCCCGCGCGGTCGTCCGGCTGCCGTGACCGGGCGCCGGTCCCTCCCGGCGCTCCTCGGCGTCCCCTCCTCCTGACCTGCTGCGCGTCCTTCGCCGACCACCTACGCGGAGACGCTGACCACCGGCAGGCCGCCCGGCGCCGTGGGGGGCCGCCCTGGGCGACCTCCCGCGGCGCTCGACGTCCTCACCCGGGCCGGCGCCCCCTGGACGAGGCAGGCATGCCCCGCTGACGGCGCCGACCCGGGGTCCGCCTCAGTCCGCCTGACCGAGCAGCCGCTGCATGCGGCTGACGCCCTCGACCAGGTCGTCGTCGCCCAGGGCGTAGGACATCCGGACGTAGCCGGGCGTCCCGAACGCCTCCCCGGGCACGACCGCCACCTCGGCCAGCTCCAGGATCAGCTCGGCCAGCTCCGCGCTGCTGCCGGCGGTGCGGCCACCGATCGGGCGGCCGAGCAGCCCCTTCACCGACGGGTAGACGTAGAAGGCGCCCTGCGGCTCGGGGCAGGCGACGCCGGGGATCTCGCGCAGCATCGAGACGATCGTCTTCCGGCGGCGGTCGAAGGCCTCCCGCATGGTGGCCACCGCGGAGAGGTCCCCGTTCAGCGCCGCGACGGCCGCCGCCTGCGAGACGTTCGCGACGTTGGAGGTCGCGTGGGACTGGAGGTTGGTCGCGGCCTTGACCACGTCGGGCGGACCGATGACCCAGCCCACCCGCCAGCCGGTCATGGCGTACGTCTTGGCGACCCCGTTCACCACGACGCACCGGTCGGCGAGCTCGGGGACCAGGACCGGCATCGAGGGCGCCGTGGCCCCGCCGTAGGTGAGGTGCTCGTAGATCTCGTCGGTGAGCACCCACAGGCCCGCCTCGAGCGCCCAGCGGCCGATCTCCTCCACCTGCTCCGCGGGGTACACCGCGCCGGTGGGGTTGGAGGGTGAGCAGAAGAGCAGGGCCTTGGTGCGCGGGGTGCGGGCGGCCTCGAGCTGGGCGGCCGACACCAGGTAGCCGCTCTGCTCGTCGGCCACCACCGGCACCGGGACCCCGCCGGCCAGGCGGATGGCCTCGGGGTAGGTGGTCCAGTAGGGCGCGGGCACGAGGACCTCGTCGCCGGGGTCGAGCATCGTCGCGAACGCCTCGTAGACCGCCTGCTTGCCGCCGTTGGTGACCAGCACCTGGGCGGGGGTGATCCGCAGGCCGGAGTCGCGCGCGGTCTTGGCGACGATGGCCTCCTTGAGGGCCGGCAGCCCGCCGGCGGGGGTGTACCGGTGCATGGCCGGCGTCCGGGCGGCCGTGATCGCGGCGTCGACGACGTAGTCCGGCGTCGGGAAGTCCGGTTCACCGGCGCCGAACCCGATCACCGGCTTCCCGGCGGCCTTGAGGGCCTTGGCCTTCGCGTCCACGGCGAGCGTCGCGGACTCGGCGATGGCACCGATGCGTCGGGAGATGCGGCGCGCGGCGGGCGGCAGCTCGGTCGAGCGGGCGGCGGGCTCCGGGGCGGAGGCGTCGGTCATGGGGTCATGGTGTCAAAGGCCACGGCCTCCGGGCCGCCCGCCCGGTCCCGCACGGCCGCCGGGCCGGCGGTGGGGCCCCGTCAGGGGTGGGGCCGGTGGGACGTTCGCTCCTCCCGGGCCCGGTCCCGTACACTGGCTTCACCGGGGCCTGTTGACCCCGCCACCGGCGTGCCCCGGATCCCCGCCCGGGGGTCGAGGTCACCGTGGCGGCGAGACGCTCCGGGGCCCGGCAGGGCATAGGGGTGTAGCTCAATTGGCAGAGCAGCGGTCTCCAAAACCGCAGGCTGCAGGTTCAAGTCCTGTCACCCCTGCCAGCAGGACACGGCACCACCGACCGACGGCCCTCGCGGGAGAGGCCACCACGACGAGGCGAGCGAGGCGCAGTGAGCGACGAGAAGCCGGGCCGCGAGGACGACGCGCGCGCCGCCTCCGACGCCGAGCTCACCGACGAGCAGCTCGACCAGGAGGCCCCCGGCGTCGACGACGCCGCCGCGCTGGAGGCCGCCGAGGACCAGGTGACCGGTGAGGCCGAGGCCGACGAGGACAAGGTCGTCGCGGCCCGTCCGGGTGACCGGGTCGCTCGCCGACGGGGCCGGGTCACCGCCGACGGCGACGAGGACGACGAGCCGGCGGCGCGGTCCCGCCGGGCCGCGCGGTCGGCCACCGAGCCCGCCCGCGAGGGCGCGCCGACCCGGTCGCGGGCTGCGGCGGAGCGGGCTCGCGCCGACGAGCGGCAGCCCCGCCGCTCGCTCGCGCGCTTCCTGCGGGAAGTCGTCGCCGAGCTGCGCAAGGTCATCTGGCCGGGCCGGCGGGAGCTGATCACCTACACGACCGTGGTGATCGTGTTCGTCGCGTTCATCGTCGCGCTGGTGGCCGGCCTCGACCTGCTCTTCGCCCAGGGCGTGCTCGCCGTCTTCGGTTGACCCGCCCCGCGCCTGAACGCCCCCTGACAAGGAAGAGACCCCTGTGATCGAGCTTGCGAGATCACCAATGAGCGCAGCACCGTCGGTCACGACGCCGACGAGCGCCAGCGAGGAGAAGTAGTGACCGACCCGCGCGAGCCCTTCGAGACCGACAACGCGGTCGAGGGCACCGATCTGGACGACGCCCGCTTCGACGAGCGCGGCACCGCCGACGTCGAGACCGGCGCCGGTGAGGCCGGTGCCGCCGAGGGGTCCAGCGACACCGCCGACCTCGCCGCGGGTGACGCCATCGCCGACGGCGAGGTCGCCGACGCGACGCCGGAGATCGAGAGCGGTGACCCCGACACGCTCGCGACCGACCCGGAGGCCGCGCCCGCCCCGGACTCCGACGTCGCGGTGGAGGAGGACGAGGACCCGGTCGAGGCGCTCCGCAAGGCGCTGCGCATCGCCCCCGGCGACTGGTACGTCGTCCACTCCTACGCGGGCTACGAGAACAAGGTGAAGACCAACCTCGAGGCGCGCATCCAGTCCCTGGACGTGGAGGACTACATCTACCAGATCGAGGTGCCCACCGAGGAGGTCACCGAGATCAAGAACGGCAAGCGCTCGCAGGTCAACCGCAAGGTCCTGCCGGGTTACCTGCTGGTCCGCATGGAGCTCAACGACGAGTCGTGGGGGGCGGTCCGCAACACCCCCGGGGTCACCGGCTTCGTCGGTGCGACCTCCAAGCCCTCGCCGCTGACCATCGACGAGGTCGTGAAGATCCTCGCCCCGGCCATCACGCCGCAGGCGCCGCGCGTCACCGAGGCCGCCGCGAGCCCGGGCGCCGCTGCCGCCCCGACCGCCGTCGTCGACTTCGAGGTGGGCGAGTCGGTCACGGTCATGGACGGCCCGTTCGCGACGCTGCCCGCCACCATCAACGAGATCAACGCCGAGCAGCAGAAGCTGCAGGTGCTGGTCTCCATCTTCGGCCGCGAGACGCCCGTCGAGCTGTCGTTCAGCCAGGTTCAGAAGATCTGACCCGGTAACCCGTACGAGCTGTTCAGTCACAGAAGAAGGAAGTCATGCCCCCCAGGAAGCGGTTGACCGCGGTCATCAAGCTCCAGATCAACGCCGGTGCGGCGACCCCCGCGCCGCCCGTGGGTCCGGCGCTGGGCCAGCACGGCGTCAACATCATGGAGTTCTGCAAGGCGTACAACGCCGCGACCGAGTCGCAGCGCGGGAACGTCGTCCCCGTGGAGATCTCGGTCTTCGAGGACCGGTCCTTCACCTTCGTCACCAAGACCCCGCCGGCCGCGCGCATGCTGCTGAAGGCCGCCGGTGTCGAGAAGGGCTCGGGCGAGCCGCACAAGACCAAGGTCGCCACGGTCACCCGTGACCAGGTCCGCGAGATCGCCCAGACCAAGATGGCCGACCTCAACGCCAACGACCTCGACCAGGCCGAGAAGATCATCGCCGGCACCGCCCGGTCGATGGGCATCACCGTCACCGGCTGAGCACCCGCACCACCCAGCACACGTGGGAGGGCCACGCCAGGCCCGTGCACCACGCGACCGGGGCCACGAGCCCCCGGAGAGGACACACCATGGCGAAGCACGGCAAGAAGTACCGCGCGGTGGCCGAGAAGGTCGACCGCGACAACCTGTACAGCCCGCTCCAGGCCGCCACGCTGGCCAAGGAGACGTCGACGACCGCCTACGACGCCACCGTCGAGGTCGCCATGCGCCTGGGCGTCGACCCGCGCAAGGCCGACCAGATGGTCCGCGGCACGGTCAACCTGCCCCACGGCACCGGCAAGACCGCCCGCGTCATCGTCTTCGCGACCGGCGACAAGGCCGCCGAGGCCGAGGCCGCCGGCGCCGACGTCGTGGGCTCCGACGACCTGATCGAGCGCATCCAGGGCGGTTTCCTGGACTTCGACGCGGCGATCGCGACGCCGGACCAGATGGCCAAGGTCGGCCGGATCGCCCGCATCCTCGGCCCCCGTGGCCTGATGCCGAACCCGAAGACCGGCACGGTGACCCCCGACGTCACCAAGGCCGTCAACGACATCAAGGGCGGGAAGATCAACTTCCGCGTCGACAAGCAGGCGAACCTGCACCTGGTGATCGGGAAGACGTCGTTCGACGAGGCCAAGCTCGTCGAGAACTACGCCGCGGCCCTCGACGAGGTCCTCCGTGCCAAGCCGTCCTCGGCCAAGGGCCGGTACCTCAAGAAGGTCACCATCTCCACCACCATGGGCCCCGGCATCCCGGTCGACCCGAACCGCACCCGCAACCTGACGGTGGACGAGCCCACCGCGTGATGATCAGGTGACCTGGTCGTTCCGGGTCCTGGCTCATGGTCGACAGTGAGCCAGGACCCCGCCAGGTGAGCCACGACGGCCCCGCTGCGCACCCGCGCGGCGGGGCCGTCGGCGTATGGCGTACTCTTGTCGACGTTCCCCCCAAGACCGCTGGTCGTCGCACGTCCGCGTGCGATCGAAGGTCCCGGAGCTCCGGGCGACCCGCGCAGGAGGACGGTTCGATCGGCAGGCGTTCGCGCCTGCCTCTCGCCCCGTGCGCCCTGCGCCGGGGCGTTCCTCGTCTCCGGGCCTCTCGTCGCACGTCGTCGTGCAGCGTCCAGCAGTCGCCCGACAGACGAGAGGAGGCCCATGCCCACGCAGGCGAAGGCCGCGGTGATCGACGAGATCACCGAGCGGTTCCAGTCGTCCAGCGCGGCGGTGCTCACCGAGTACCGCGGGCTGTCCGTGGCCCAGCTGACCCAGCTGCGCCGTTCCCTCGGTGAGGGCAGCAGCTACGCCGTCGTCAAGAACACCCTGACGAAGCGGGCAGCGGACCAGGTCGGTCACACCGACCTCGCCCCGCTGCTCAACGGTCCTACCGCGATCGCCTTCATCGAGGGCGATGTCGTCGAGGCCGCCAAGGCCATCCGCGACTTCGCGCGCGCCAACCCGCTGCTCGTCGTCAAGGGTGGTGTCGTCGAGGGCCGCACGGTCAGCCCCGCCGAGGTCACCGCCCTGGCCGACGTCGAGCCGCGCGAGGTGCTGCTGGCCAAGCTGGCCGGCGCGATGAAGGGCAACCTGACCAAGGCCGCCGGCCTGTTCCAGGCCCCGCTGTCGCAGGTCGCCCGCCTGGCCGAGGCGCTCAAGGAGAAGAAGCCCGCCGAGGGCGCCGACTCCACCGCCGACGCCGCCGCGGACACCGCTGCTGCCGACACCCCCACCCCCGACGCTGACGCCGCGGACGCCGCGGCCAGCACCGACTGACCCCAGAAGGAGACACCATGGCCAAGCTTTCCACCACGGAGCTGCTCGACGCGTTCAAGGAGATGACCCTCCTCGAGCTGTCCGACTTCGTGAAGCAGTTCGAGGAGACCTTCGAGGTCACCGCTGCTGCCCCCGTCGCCGTCGCGGCCGCCCCGGCCGCCGGTGGTGGTGGCGGCGACGCCGGTGCCGCTGCCGAGGAGCAGGACGAGTTCGACGTCATCCTCGAGAGCGCCGGCGACAAGAAGATCCAGGTCATCAAGGAGGTGCGCGGCCTGACCTCGCTCGGCCTCAAGGAGGCCAAGGACCTGGTCGACAACGCCCCCAAGCCGGTCCTGGAGAAGGTCGCCAAGGACGCCGCCGAGAAGGCCAAGGCCGCTCTCGAGGGCGCCGGCGCCTCGGTCACCGTCAAGTAAGAGGACCCCGCTGCCCCCCGCGCCTCGCTAGCTCGGCGCGGGACCCTGCAGCGGGGCCAGGCACCACCCCGCACAGGGGCCGTCCTCCACCCGGAGGACGGCCCCTGTCGCATGTCCGGGTGGTTTCGGCCGCCTAGGAGGAGATGGGAGTCACGGAAACTCCGTGACACACGTAACCTTCGCCGGGCGCGTTCGTTACTGACCGGTAGTGAGTCGGGCGAGCTCTCCGGGACCGGAGCGGCTCGGGCCACCCACGCGGCCGGGGCCCGCCACTGCGGCGGGGCGGGGAACCGGCGCGATCGGTCGGAGCGGGAGGCAGGGGACACGTGGGCGTCGCAGTCGAGGTCTCGGGGCTGACCAAGTCGTTCGGCAGCCAGAACATCTGGAGCGACGTCACGCTCACGCTCCCGCCCGGGGAGATCTCGGTCCTGCTGGGCCCGTCGGGCACCGGCAAGTCGGTGTTCCTGAAGTCGCTGGTGGGCCTCCTCAAGCCCGAGCGCGGTTCGATCGTCATCTCCGACACCGACATCGTCCGGACCAGCGAGTCCCGGCTTTACGAGGTGCGCAAGCTGTTCGGCGTGCTGTTCCAGGACGGCGCGCTCTTCGGCTCGATGAACCTCTTCGACAACATCGCCTTCCCGCTGCGCGAGCACACGAGGAAGAGCGAGTCCGAGATCCGGCGGATCGTCCTCGAGAAGATGGACATGGTCGGCTTGCAGGGGGCCGAGGGGAAGCTGCCGGGGGAGATCTCCGGCGGCATGCGCAAGCGCGCCGGGCTCGCCCGGGCCCTGGTGCTCGACCCGGAGATCATCCTGTTCGACGAGCCGGACTCCGGCCTCGACCCGGTCCGCGTCGCCTACCTCAACCAGCTCATCGTCGACCTCAACGCCCAGATCGACGCGACCTTCCTCATCGTCACGCACGACATCGGCACCGCCCGCACCGTGCCGGACAACCTCGGCCTGCTCTTCCGCCGCCACCTGGCGATGTTCGGCCCGCGCGAGCAGCTGCTCACCTCCTCCGAGCCGGTCGTCCGCCAGTTCCTCAACGGCCGCCGCGAAGGGCCGATCGGGATGAGCGAGGAGAAGGACGTCGCCCAGGTCGAGGCGGAGATGGCGGCGCTGGAGGCCCGCGGCGGGGACCAGCACAACGGCATCGGGCCCAAGGGCGCCAGCGGTGGGGACGCCGTCCCGCCGCAGCTGGACCCATCCCCGGGCCTGCCGGAGCGCAAGGCGGTGCGCCGCCGGCAGGAGCGGGTGGCGCGCATGCTCCACGAGTTCGACCCCGCCACCGCCGAGGCCATCCGGGCCTCGCTGCCCCACGACCTGCTCGCGCAGGTCGACGCCGGTGTCTTCGGTCCGACGCCGGTCCCGGGTGGCCGGCACTGGGCGCCCGAGCCGGGCGCGACGGCCCCCACGGTCGTGCTGCCCCGGGTCGGGGGGGACGGGTGACCGCCACCGGCAAGCCGCCCGCGCCGGGGCTGCTCGACGGCAGGTACTCGCCGACCCGGCCGCTGGCGGCGAGCGGGAAGCTGTTCGCCTTCGCCCTCGACGTGCTGCGGGCCCTGCCCAAGCGCCCGTTCCAGGTGCGGGAGTTCATCCAGCAGACCTGGTTCGTCGCCAGCGTGACCATCCTGCCGACGGCGCTGGTGGCGATCCCCTTCGGCGCGGTCATCGCCCTGCAGCTGGGCTCGCTGACCCGGCAGCTGGGCGCCCAGTCCTTCACCGGGTCGGCCTCGGTGCTCGCCGTCCTGCGCGAGGCGAGCCCGATCGTCACCGCGCTGCTGATCGCGGGCGCCGGGGGATCGGCGATCTGCGCCGACCTGGGCGCGCGCAAGATCCGCGACGAGATCGACGCGATGGAGGTCCTGGGCATCAGCCCGATCCAGCGCCTCGTCGTGCCCCGGGTGCTGGCCGCGATGCTGGTGGCCACCCTGCTCAACGGCCTGGTCAGCGTCGTCGGGGTGGCCGGCGGCTACTTCTTCAACGTCGTCCTCCAGGGCGGGACGCCGGGGGCCTACCTCGCCTCGTTCAGCGCCCTGGCCCAGGTGGAGGACTTCTGGTCCGGTGAGCTCAAGGCGCTGGTCTTCGGGTTGATCGCGGGGATCGTGGCCGCCTACAAGGGGCTGGGCGCCGGCGGCGGCCCCAAGGGCGTGGGTGACGCGGTGAACCAGGCGGTGGTCATCACGTTCCTGCTGCTGTTCGCGGTCAACTTCGTGATGACGGCGCTGTACTTCCAGCTCGTCCCCCCGAAGGGGGCGTGATGGCGCTCCTCTCGCCCACCGACCGGATCAAGGTCGGCGCCCGCCGCATCGCACGCACCGTCTACCGGCGGCCGCTGGACACCCTGGACGACCTCGGCGACCAGCTGAGCTTCTACGGCCGGGCGCTGGGCTGGGTGCCGCGCAGCCTGCGGCGCTACAAGCGCGAGACCTTCCGGCTGCTGGCCGAGGTCACCTTCGGCTCCGGGGCGCTGGCGGTCATCGGCGGCACGGTCGGCGTGATCGCGTTCCTCTCCTTCTTCACCGGCACCGAGGTGGGGCTGCAGGGCTACGCCGCGCTGGACCAGCTCGGCACCTCGGCCTTCACCGGTTTCCTCTCGGCGTACTTCAACACCCGGGAGATCGCCCCGCTGGTGGCCGGGCTCGCGCTCTCGGCGACGGTCGGCTGCGGGTTCACCGCGCAGATCGGCGCCATGCGGATCAACGAGGAGATCGACGCGCTCGAGGTCATGGGTGTGCCGTCACTGCCCTTCCTCGTCACGACCCGCATCGTCGCCGGCTTCATCGCCGTCGTCCCGCTGTACGTGCTGGGGCTGCTGAGCAGCTACTTCGCCACGCGCACCATCACCACCCAGGCCTACGGGCAGTCCACCGGCACCTACGACCACTACTTCAACCTGTTCCTGCCCCCGCAGGACGTGTTCTGGTCGTTCCTGAAGGTGCTCGTCTTCGCCGTGGTGATCATCCTGAGCCACTGCTACTACGGCTTCCGCGCCAGCGGCGGGCCCGCCGGCGTGGGCCTGGCGGTGGGCCGGGCGGTGCGCTTCTCGATCGTCGCGGTCATGGTCATCGACCTGTTCCTGTCGCTGGCGATCTGGGGTTCCACGACGACGGTGCGGATCGCGGGGTGAGCGGGGTGACCGGCACGCGGGGCGTGGTCGTGCGTCGGCGGCTGCAGGGGCTGGCCTTCCTGGTCGTGCTCGTGCTGCTGCTGGCGCTGGCCGTGGCGGCGTACCAGAAGGCGTTCACCGAGGTCGCCCGGGTGACCCTCCGGACGGACACGGTCGGCAACCAGCTGCAGGAGGCCTCCGACGTCAAGGTGCGGGGGGTCATCGTGGGCGACGTCCGTGCGGTGCGGGCGAGCACCGACGGCGCGGAGATCGAGCTGGCGATCAAGCCGGAGCACCTCGCGCAGATCCCGGCCGACGTCACCGCGCGGTTGCTGCCCAAGACGCTGTTCGGCGAGCGGTTCGTCTCCCTGGAGCTGCCCGAGCAGCCCAGCCCGGAACGGCTCGCCGACGGCGACGTGATCGGTCAGGACCGCAGCGCGAACGCCATCGAGCTGCAGCGGGTGATCGACGGCCTGCTGCCGCTGCTGCGGGCCGTCGAGCCGCAGGACCTCGCCACCACGCTGGGCGCGGTCGCCGACGCGGTGCGCGGCCGGGGTGACCGGCTGGGAGCCAACCTGGCCGCGGTGGGGCAGTACGTCGGGGAGCTGAACACGGTGCTGCCGCAGCTGCAGGCGGACATCACCGGGCTGGCCGACGTCGCCGACACCTACGAGTCCGCCGCCGACGACCTGCTGGCGGTGCTCGACAACCTCGCTGTCACCAGCACGACGCTGGTGGACCAGCAGGAGCAGCTGCGCCGGACCTTCACGGTGGGCCGGTCGGCCGGTGACGTCACCGCGGGCTTCCTCGAGGCCAACGAGCGGAACATCATCTCGCTGGCCGAGACCTCGCGGCCGGTGCTGGGTGTCTTCGCCGAGTACTCGCCGGTCTACCCCTGCCTGCTGGAGGGGCTCACCCGCTTCAACCCCATGATCAGCGAGGCGTTCGGCGCCGACGGCGACCCGGCGCTCAACCTGAACATCGTGGTGTCCCTGCCGCCACGCAACCCGTACGTGCCCGGTGACCAGCCGGCGTACCTCGACCGGAGCGGCCCCGACTGCCAGGGGCTCGACGACATCGACGGCCTCGTCCGGGCCGCCGAGCGCGGCGAGTACTACTGCCCGACCCCACCGGAGGACGGCGTGGACTCACCCGACAACCCCTACTCGGGCAACCCCGTCTGCCTCGGCGGGCGCGGCCCCGACGACGTGCCCGAGGGCGCGGGGGACCCCAACCCCTCGATGGGCGACTCCCTGCCCTACGACCTCGCCGGATCGACAGCGGAGCTGGACTTCGTGCGGAGCATCCTCGCCTACCAGACCGGGACCGGGCCGAGCGAGGTCTCCGACCTCGCGGCCTCCACGATGGCGCCGCTGCTGCGCGGCACCCAGGTGGCGCTCCGATGAGCGAGCGCCGGCGAGCGAGGAGCGGAGCGGTCGGCCGCGGAGCGGGGTGGGCATCGTGAAGGGGACGCTGCGCGGGCTGGCGGCCCCGCTCACCAAGCTGCTCGTGTTCGGGCTGGTCACCGTGCTGGCCAGCTACGTGCTGGTCAGCACCATCACCAACGCCGGGTACGGCGAGCAGCGCCAGTACCGGGCGCAGTTCACCGACGTCGCGGGGCTGGTGGAGGGCGACGAGGTGCGCATCGCCGGTGTCCGGGTCGGTCAGGTGACCGGCATCGGGCTGGCCGAGGGGATCGATCGCCCCGTCGCCGAGGTGGCCCTGGAGGTCAGCGCCGACGTGCCCCTGCCGGCCGGGGTGGAGGCGACCATCCGCTACCGCAACCTGGTCGGTCAGCGGTACATCGCGCTCGAGGAGGGGGACGGGTCCGCGGGTCGGGTCCTCGCGGAGGACGCGCTGATCCCGCTGGCGCAGACCACCCCGGCCCTGGACCTCACCACGCTCTTCGGTGGCTTCCAGCCGCTGCTGCAGGCCCTGTCGCCGGCGGACATGAACCGGTTGTCGTTCCAGATCATCCAGGTGTTCCAGGGTGAGGGCGGCACGGTGCAGAGCCTGCTGGCGCACATCGCGTCGCTGAGCGACTCGCTCGCCGACAAGGACGCCGTCATCGGCAGCGTGATCGACAACCTCACGACCGTGCTGGGCAGCGTCGCGGCCCGGGACGAGCAGCTGTCCGGCCTGATCGTGAGCCTGCAGCAGTTCGTCACCGGCCTGGCCGGTGACAGCGAGGCCATCTTCGACTCGCTGCAGACCGTCGACGGGCTGGCCCGGGCCACCACCGACCTGCTGGTCGACGTGCGCGCCCCGCTGACCGCCGACATCCGGGCGCTGGAGGACCTCTCGACCAACCTGGCCGACAGCGGCGAGGTCCTCGAGGACTTCCTGCAGCTGGCGCCGACCAAGCTCGACCTGGTCACCCGGACGGCGGTCAACGGCAGCTGGTTCAACTTCTTCCTCTGCGGGGCCTCGGGCAACGTCGTCCTGCCGGTCAGCAACCCCGACGGCACGGAGAACGCCGTCGAGGTGCCGACGGGGGGCCTGCGCAACGGTGAACGGGGGTGCAGCTGATGGCCGGCCGGTCCCGTCCCTTCCGGAGCCGCAACCCGGTGCCGATCGGCGCGGTCAGCCTGACGGTGATCGCCGTCTTCGTGCTGCTGGCGTTCAACGCCCAGTCGCTGCCGCTGATCGGGGGCGGCACCGTGTACCGGGCGCAGTTCTCCGAGGCGGCCGGCCTCCAGCCCGACGACCCGGTCCGGGTGGCCGGCGTCAAGGTGGGCACCGTCGAGAGCCTGTCGCTGGAGGACGGCGCGGTCACGGTCGAGTTCCGGGTCCGGGACGCGTTCGTGGGCGACCGCTCGGAGGCCGCCATCAAGATCGAGACGGTGCTGGGGGCCAAGTACCTGGCGCTCGTGCCGCGCGGCTCCGCCGCGCTGGACCCCGACGAGCGGATCCCGCTGACGCGCACCGCGTCGCCCTACGACGTCGTCGAGGCCTTCGCCGACCTCTCCACGACCGTGCAAGACCTGGACACCGCGCAGCTGGCCGGCTCCTTCGAGGTGCTGGCGGAGACCTTCGCCGAGACACCCGACGAGGTGCGCAGCTCGCTGCAGGGCCTCGCCCGGCTCTCGGACACCATCGCCTCCCGGGACGCCCAGCTCCGCGAGCTGCTGTCGGCGACCCGGACGGTGACCGACGTGCTCGCCGACCGGAACGGGGAGTTCACCCGGTTGATCGTCGACTCGAACACGCTGCTCACCGAAGTGCAGGAACGACGGCAGCTGATCGACGCCGTCCTCACCAGCACCCAGGAGCTGTCCACGCAGCTCTCCGGGCTGGTGGCCGACAACCGCGAGGCGCTCACCCCCGCGCTGGCCCAGCTCGGCCGGGTGACCGACATCCTGGCGCGCAACCGGGAGAACCTCGCCCAGACCGTCGACCGGCTGGCGCCGTTCGTCCGGGTGTTCACGAACACCCTCGGCAACGGCCGGTGGTTCGACAGCTTCGTGGACAACCTGCTGCCCGGCGTGGTCGGCAGCATCGTGTGCGGCGGCCCCGGCGTCGTGGGCGCGCCGGTCTCCTGCCAGGAGGGCAACTGATGAGCGGTTCCCTGCAGCGCGGCGTCGCGCTGGCCGCCACCCTCGTGCTGGTCGGCGCGCTGGGCTGGACGGTGCTCCGGCCGGCGGGCCAGTACCGGGTCACGGCCTGGTTCGGGCAGGCGGTCGGGTTGTACGCGGGCAGCGACGTCCGGGTCCTCGGCATCGAGGTCGGCGAGATCACCGAAGTCCGTCCCGAGGGCGGCCGGGTGCGGGTCGAGATGGCGATCGACGACGACTACGACATCCCGGCCGACGCGAACGCCGTGGTGCTCGCGCCCTCCCTGGTCTCCGACCGGTACGTCCAGTTCGCCCCCGTGTACGACGGCGGGCCGGCGATGCGCGACGGCGCGGAGGTGCCGCTGGAGCGCACCGCGACGCCGGTGGAGCTCGACGCCGTGTACGGCGCCCTCGACGAGCTCTCCGCGGCGCTGGGGCCCACCGGGGCGAACGCCGACGGCGCCTTGTCGGACCTCATCGACGTCGGGGCGGCGAACCTGCAGGGCACCGGGGACGACCTCAACCGCACGCTGACCGGCTTCTCGCGAGCGGTGGAGACGCTGGCCGAGAACCGCGACGGCCTCTTCGATTCGGTCGAGAACCTGCAGCGGTTCACCAGCGCGCTGGCCACCATCGACAACCAGGTCGGCCTGTTCCACCAGAACCTCGCGGCGGTCGCCGACCTGCTCGAGGGCGAGCGCGAGGACCTCGCCACGGCGCTCCAGTTGCTGTCGCAGGCGCTCGGGGAGGTGGCCGGCTTCGTCCAGGACAACACCGACCTGCTGCGCACCAACGTCGACCGGCTGGCCGACGTCACCCTGGCCCTGGTCCAGCAGCGCGACGCGCTGGCCGAGGTGCTGGACGTCGCCCCGGCGGCGCTGGGCAACCTCGCGCACGCCTACAACCCCGACTACGGGACCCTCGACACGCGCGACAACTCGCTGGGTGCCACCAGCCCCGAGGTGATCGTCTGCCAGATCCTGGGGGCGACCGGGCGGCTGCGGCTGGACCTGGACCTGGTGCCCGACGTGCTCACCGATCCGCTGACCCAGGGCCTCCAGCTGCCGCCGATCGAGCAGGTCTGCACCCGCCTGCTCTCCGGGGACGCGGACAACGACGGCGCCCTGGACGACCTCAACGGCAACGGGGTCAGCGACCTGCAGGAGCTGCTGACCGCGCTGTTCGGCGGTGGGACCGCCGGCGCCCGCCCCGGCGGTTCGCTGATCGGCCTGCCGGACCTCTCGGGAGGACGGCGATGACGACCCGGGTCCTCGTGCGGGCGACCGCACTGGCAGGCAGCGTGCTGCTGCTCACCGGCTGCGGCTTCCGCGGCGCGTACTCCTTCGGGCTCCCCGGCGGGGCCGACCTCGGGGACGAGCCCTACACCGTGCAGGTGGAGTTCCTCGACGTCCTGGACCTGGTGCCGCAGTCGGGCGTCCGCGTCGCCGACGTCCCGGTGGGCCGGGTGGAGGAGATCGAGCTGGGCGAGGACTGGACCGCGCTGGTGACGCTGTCGGTCAACGGGGACGTCCGGCTGCCGGCCAACGCCGTGGCGATGATCGGCCAGACCTCGCTGCTCGGCGAGAAGGTCGTCGAGCTGGCTCCCCCCGGCAACGAGGAGCCGCGCGGCACCCTCGAGGACGGCGCGCGGATCGGGCTGGACCGGACCAACCGCAACGTCGAGGTCGAGGAGCTGCTCGGCGCCCTGTCGCTGGTCCTCAGCGGCGGGGGGCTGAGCCAGCTGCAGACGATCACGCGGGAGCTCGGCGTCGCGCTGGAGGGCCGCGCGTCGGCGATCCGCAGCACGCTGGCGCAGCTGGACACCTTCATCGGCGGGCTGGACGCGCAGAAGGCCGAGATCAGCCGGGCGCTGGACAGCGTGAATGCGCTCGCCGCGAGCCTCGCCGAGCGCACGGGGACCATCGAGCAGGCGCTGGACACCATCGGCCCCGGCCTGGACGTGGTGAACCAGCAGCGCGACCTGCTGGTGTCGATGCTCGACAGCCTGGCCCGGCTGGGGGACGTGGGGACCCGCGTCATCGAGCAGGCGGGCGCGAACACGGTGGCGGACCTGCAGCTGCTCCAGCCGATCCTCACCCAGCTCGCCTCCGCCGGGCCGGACCTGGCCGGCTCGCTGGACCTGCTGCTGACCTACCCCTTCCCCGCGAGCTCGCTGTCGGCGCTGAACTACCGGCAGGACCTGCGGACGGGTGGCTACGGGCTGTTCACCAACATGACCGCCACGCTCGACCTCGACCTCACCGAGGTCCTCTGCCGCTACGTCGTGGACCCGGTGACCGGTGCCCTGGAGGAGACCGACCCCGACGACGTCACCGGTGGCCGGTGCGGCGTGCCGGGGAGCCCGCCCGGCAACGGGGCGGGCGAGCCCGGCGGCGGGTCGGCGGCACCGGAGCCCGCGCAGCGGACCGGCCTCGGCGCGTTGCTGCCCGAGGACGTCGTCGGCCGGGTGCCCGGCCCGGGCGGCCTCGTCGGCCTCCCCGACCTGCTGGGAGGCCGGCCGTGATCACCCGCACCACCAAGCTGCAGCTGGCCGCCTTCGCGATGGTGGCCGTCCTCGGCATGGCGTACCTCGGCTTCACCTACGTCGGCCTGGACCGGCTCGTGCTCGGCACCGGCTACGAGGTGGCCGCCGACTTCCGGGACTCCGGCGGGATCTTCGAGAACGCCGAGGTGACCTACCGCGGGGTCGCCGTGGGCCGGGTCACCGACATGGAGCTGGTCGAGGACGGGGTGCGCGTGACGCTCTCCATCGATCCGGACGCCGCGCCGATCCCCGCCGACACCACGGCCGTGGTCTCGACCCGCAGCGCGGTGGGGGAGCAGTACGTCGACCTCGTACCCGACGACGACGAGGGCCCCTACCTCGAGGACGGCGCGGTCATCCCGCAGGAGCGCACCGCCATCCCGGTGCCGGTGGAGCAGCTGCTGCTCAACGTCGACGAGCTGGTCGGCTCCCTGGACCAGGAGAACCTGCGGATCGTCGTCGACGAGCTGGGACGGGCCTTCGCCGGGGCCGGCGACGACCTCGGCCGGCTGATCGACAACGGTGACCTGCTGCTCGCCCGTGCCCAGGAGTCGCTGCCCGAGACGCTGCGCCTGATCACCGACGGCCGGACGGTGCTCGACACCCAGGTGGCGAGCCGCTCGGCGATCCAGCAGTGGGCGGCCGACCTCCGGCTGCTCAGCGACACGCTGGTGACCAGCGACCCCGACCTGCGCAGCCTGCTGGTGAGCGCCCCGGACGCCGGCGACGCGCTGCAGCGGCTCGTGACGGAGGCGGGCCCGGGCCTCGGCCCGCTGATCCGCAACCTCGACGTCCTCAACGGGGTCACCATCCCCCGGCTGGACGGCGTGGAGCAGCTGCTGGTCACCTATCCCGACGTGGTCTCCGGCGGTTTCTCCGTCGTGCGCAACGACGGCGGGACCATGCGGGCCCACTTCGGTTTCGTGCTCAACGCCGGCGAACCGCACGCGTGCACCAGCGGCTACGTCTCCACGGCGGCGTTGCCGGGGCCGGGCGCGGTGCAGGCGCTGGACACCGGGGCCGTGCGCTGCCGCGTCGTCGACGGGGTCGATCCCGCCCCGGGGGACGGAGTCGAGGAGACCGGCTCGAACCTCCGAGGAGAGCAGAACATCGGCCGCTCCGGCGGCGTCGGTGGCACCGGGCCGCAGGGCGGCGGCGGCACCCGTCCACCGGTGCTCGCCGGCCTCGACGAGCTGCTCGGTGACCTGCTGCACGCCAGCCCGTTCTCCCGGACCAACGCCTGAACCACCCATCCGGGTCGGTCGTCGTGCGCACCGGGCCCATCCCACGAGACGACAGAGGAGGATGCGCGGGTGATCAGTGACGCGCGGGCCCGGACGCCGGAGGGCGGTCGGGGGAGTGCCGCTCCGGCCTCCGGCGCCGACGAGGAGCCGGTGGGGGGCGGCACCGCCGTCGAAGCCGGGGAGCCGCCGGTCGCCGAGGTGCTGCCCGACGACGCCGAGGCCACCCGGCCGGAACCGGCGCGCCGCTCCCGGCGGCCGGATCGGGAACCCGCCGCGGAGGAGCGGAGGAGCGCGCGCGCATCGGGTGGCGCCCGGCCGGCGGTTCCGGTGGTGCCGCTGCTCGCGGCGCTGCTGGCCCTGCTCCTGGCCGCGGCCGCGTTCCTGTGGTTCACCCGGCCGGAGCCGTCCGTCATCCGGACCGACGACTACGTCGACGCGCTGCAGGCGGCCCGTGCGCACGTGGTGGACCTCACCTCGTTCGACCACGTCACGCTCGACGACGACCTCCGGCAGATCGAGCAGGTGACCACCGAGGAGCTCGGCGCGGAGACCGTCGCCCAGCTCGAGGCGCGGCGGCAGCAGATCGTCGACTCCGAGGCGGTCGTCAGCACGGAGGTCATCGGGGCCGGCATCACCAGGGCCGGCACGGAGGACGCCGCGGCGCTCCTGGTCATCGAGTCGAGTCAGCGGAGCAGCGCCGACGAGCAGGCCCAGCTGCTGCGCTACCGGATCGAGGTCGAGCTGACCAAGGTCGACGGCCGGTGGCTGCTGTCCGCGATCCGGGGAGCGTGAGGTCGGCATGAGCCAGACACCGGAGAACCGTCCGCGCCCCACGGCGCGGCCGCGGCCGACGCCCGCCGCCCGTCCCGGCCCCCGCCCGCGGGTCGCCGGGAGCCGGCGCGAGCGTGAGGAGGGCCCGGCCGCGGCCGAGCCCGCCGTGCCCCCCGCCGAACCCGCCGACACCCCGGTCGACCCGGCCCCGGCCGGACCCGCGGCCCGGAGGCCGCGCACGACCCGTCGCCACGCGGCCGCTCCGCCTCCCGCCGGGGCCCTGGCGCCCGGCCGGCGTCGCGGCCGCGCCCTGGTCGCCGTCCTGGCGCTGCTGTGCCTGCTCGCCGCGGCCGGCACGGGGGTGCTGCTGTGGCAGCGGCTGGACCCGCGGTACGTCGACGCCTCGGTGATCGATGCGGCGGGGGACGGCGTCCGCGCCCTCTACGCCTACGACTACGAGGACTCCGAGGGCAGCGTGGAGGGCAAGCTCGCGGTGCTCACCGGAGAGCTGCGCGAGCAGTACGAGCGCGACCTGTCCCAGGGCGGGATCATCGACACCTACGAGCAGGTGTCGGCCACGACCGGTTACGAGGTGGACGCCGTCGGGCTCCAGCAGATCAACGACGCCCAGGACACCGCGACGCTCGTGGTCTTCGGCCAGTACGTCGTCCGGTCGGTGAACACCGGGCAGCAGCAACCGCCCGAGGGCTCGGAGTGCCAGGTGACCCCCGAGGGCGCCCAGTCGTGCGTGCAGACGGTGCAGGTGCGCATGGTCGCCGTCGACGGCGAGTGGAAGATCAGCGAGCTGACGCTGCTCACGACGAGCTAGGTGGGGGCCGCGTGCCCCCGCCGGTCGCCGGGCTCGCGGCTGCCGCCGCGCGGCACGGCTCCGGCGTGGCGGTCCCACGGAGGCGGGACGGCTGTCATCATGGATCCGGCGCACGCCCCGCCGGCCCCACCGAGGGCCCGCGCGTCCCGCGGGTGTGGCACCGCTCGCACCGGTGCCCCCGACGTGGACATCGCGCTCCACCAGGGGTAGGGTCTCCTGTTGCGCTGCCCTCTGACTGCCTGCCCGCCACGACGGGTCACGACGGGTGCCCGGGAATCCGCCGGGCGACGCCCGCGCTGACCTGTCCGGCGAGCGATCGCGGCCGTCGCGGACAGCCTCGCCACCACCGACGACGACCCAGGACGACCCCGCAGCCCACCGCCCGCACGTCGTGAGGTCCTTGGAAGGACGCATCTTGGCAGGCTCTCGCCCCACCAGCATCACCCCCGGCACCACCGAGTCGGGTAACACCCGGACCACCCCGGTCACGCAGAACGGCCCCCGCACCGGCGAGGCCGACCAGCAGAAGATCCCCGGCGCGCCGCTGCGCGTCTCGTTCGCCAAGATCTCCGAGCCCCTCGAGGTGCCGGATCTGCTCGCCCTGCAGACCGCGTCCTTCGACTGGCTCGTGGGCAGCCCCGAGTGGCGGGCCACCCTCTCCCCCGAGGAGCAGGAGGCGGCCGTCGGTGGCCTCGCCGAGATCCTCGAGGAGATCTCCCCGATCGAGGACTTCAGCGGCTCGATGTCGCTGTCCTTCTCCAACCCGCGCTTCGAGGACGTCAAGGCGTCCCTCGAGGAGTGCAAGGACAAGGACATGACCTACGCGGCGCCGCTGTTCGTCACCGCCGAGTTCATGAACAACACCACCGGCGAGATCAAGAGCCAGACGGTGTTCATGGGCGACTTCCCGATCATGACGAACAAGGGCACCTTCGTCATCAACGGGACCGAGCGCGTCGTCGTCTCGCAGCTGGTCCGCAGCCCCGGCGTCTACTTCGACAAGACGCTGGACAAGACCTCGGACAAGGACGTCTTCTCCGCCAAGGTCATCCCGAGCCGGGGTGCGTGGCTGGAGTTCGACGTCGACAAGCGCGACACCGTCGGCGTCCGCATCGACCGCAAGCGCCGCCAGCCGGTCACCGTGCTGCTGAAGGCGCTGGGCTGGGGCGAGGACCGCATCCGCGAGCACTTCCAGTGGTCGCCCACGGTCCTGGCCACGCTCGAGAAGGACCACATCGCCGGGCAGGACGAGGCGCTGCTCGACATCTACCGCAAGCTGCGGCCGGGCGAGCCGCCGACGCGCGAGTCGGCGCAGGCGCTGCTGGAGAACCTGTTCTTCAACCCCAAGCGCTACGACCTGGCCAAGGTGGGCCGGTACAAGGTCAACAAGAAGCTGGGCGTCGAGGTGCCGCAGGGCACCCAGACGCTGACCGAGGACGACATCGTCGCCACCATCGAGTACGTGGTGCGCCTGCACGCCGGCGAGCCCGACCACGGCGTCGACGACATCGACCACTTCGGCAACCGCCGCCTGCGCACCGTCGGCGAGCTGATCCAGAACCAGATCCGGGTCGGCCTCTCCCGCATGGAGCGCGTGGTCCGCGAGCGGATGACGACCCAGGACGTCGAGGCGATCACGCCGCAGACGCTGATCAACATCCGGCCGGTCGTCGCCTCCATCAAGGAGTTCTTCGGCACCAGCCAGCTGTCCCAGTTCATGGACCAGACCAACCCGCTCGCGGGCCTGACCCACAAGCGCCGCCTGTCGGCGCTGGGTCCCGGTGGTCTGTCGCGTGAGCGGGCCGGCATGGAGGTCCGCGACGTGCACCCGAGCCACTACGGCCGGATGTGCCCGATCGAGACGCCGGAAGGCCCGAACATCGGCCTGATCGGTTCGCTCTCCTCCTTCGGCCGCGTCAACGCCTTCGGCTTCATCGAGACGCCGTACCGCAAGGTCGAGAACGGCCAGGTCACCGACCAGATCGACTACCTCACCGCCGACGAGGAGGACCGCTTCGTCGTCGCGCAGGCCAACAGCCCGCTCGACGCGCAGGGCCGCCTCGCCGAGGAGCGCGTCCTGGTCCGCACCAAGGGCGGTGAGGTCGACTACCTCGCCCCCGAGAACGTGGACTACATGGACGTCTCGCCGCGGCAGATGACCTCGGTCGCGACGGCGATGATCCCGTTCCTCGAGCACGACGACGCCAACCGGGCGCTCATGGGCGCGAACATGCAGCGCCAGGCGGTGCCGCTGCTGCGCAGCGAGGCCCCGCTGGTCGGCACCGGCATGGAGCTGCGTGCCGCGGTCGACGCCGGCGACGTGGTCGTGGCGGAGAAGGCCGGTGTGGTCGAGGACTCCACCGCCGACTACGTCACCGTCATGGCCGACGACGGCACCCGGCAGACCTACCGGCTGCTGAAGTTCCGCCGGTCGAACCAGGGCACCTCGATCAACCAGACCCCCGTCGTGGACGAGGGGCAGCGGGTCGAGGTGGGCCAGGTCATCGCCGACGGCCCGTGCACCGACGAGGGCGAGATGGCGCTGGGCAAGAACCTGCTCGTCGCCTTCATGCCGTGGGAGGGCCACAACTACGAGGACGCGATCATCCTGTCGCAGCGCCTCGTGCAGGACGACGTCCTGTCCTCGATCCACATCGAGGAGTTCGAGGTCGACGCCCGCGACACCAAGCTGGGCGCCGAGGAGATCACCCGGGACATCCCGAACGTCTCCGAGGACGTGCTGGCCGACCTCGACGAGCGCGGCATCATCCGCATCGGTGCCGAGGTCGTCCCCGGCGACATCCTCGTCGGCAAGGTGACGCCGAAGGGCGAGACCGAGCTGACCCCCGAGGAGCGGCTGCTGCGGGCGATCTTCGGTGAGAAGGCCCGCGAGGTCCGCGACACGTCGCTGAAGGTCAAGCACGGTGAGTCCGGCAAGGTCATCGGCGTCCGCGTGTTCTCGCGCGAGGACGGCGACGAGCTGCCCGCCGGCGTCAACGAGCTGATCCGGGTCTACGTCGCCCAGATGCGCAAGATCAGCGACGGTGACAAGCTCGCCGGCCGCCACGGCAACAAGGGCGTCATCTCGAAGATCCTGCCGCAGGAGGACATGCCGTTCCTCGAGGACGGCACCCCGGTCGACATCGTCCTCAACCCGCTCGGTGTGCCCGGCCGCATGAACGTCGGCCAGGTGCTGGAGACCCACCTCGGGTGGATCGCCAAGCAGGGCTGGGAGGTCAACGGCGACCCGGACTGGGCGAAGAACCTGCCCGAGGCCGCGAAGTCGGCGGCGCCGGGTACCCGGACCGCGACGCCGGTTTTCGACGGCGCCAAGGAGGACGAGATCATCGGCCTGCTCGGCTCCACGACCCCGAACCGCGACGGCAACCGCATGGTCCAGCCGACCGGCAAGGCGCGGCTGTTCGACGGTCGCTCGGGGGAGCCGTTCCCGGAGCCGATCTCGGTGGGCTACGTCTACATCCTGAAGCTGCTGCACCTGGTCGACGACAAGATCCACGCCCGCTCGACCGGCCCGTACTCGATGATCACGCAGCAGCCGCTGGGTGGTAAGGCGCAGTTCGGTGGCCAGCGGTTCGGCGAGATGGAGTGCTGGGCGATGCAGGCCTACGGCGCGGCCTACGCGCTGCAGGAGCTGCTCACCATCAAGTCCGACGACATCCTGGGCCGCGTCAAGGTCTACGAGGCGATCGTCAAGGGCGAGAACATCCCCGAGCCGGGCATCCCGGAGTCGTTCAAGGTGTTGCTCAAGGAGCTGCAGTCGCTGTGCCTCAACGTCGAGGTGCTCTCCGGTGACGGGCAGGCGATCGAGCTGCGCGACACCGACGACGAGGTCTTCCGGGCCGCGGAGGAGCTGGGCATCGACCTGTCCCGCCGCGAGCCGTCGTCCGTCGAGGACGTCTGATCGGCCGCCGGCCGGCCCCGGTCACCGGGGTCGGCCGGCTCCCCACCTCTGACATAGAAGCGAAGAACTAGCCCCGGAAAGGGGTCACCACCTTGCTCGACGTCAACTTCTTCGACGAGCTCCGCATCGGCCTGGCCACCGGCGACGACATCCGCCAGTGGTCCCACGGTGAGGTGAAGAAGCCCGAGACCATCAACTACCGGACCCTGCGTCCGGAGAAGGACGGTCTCTTCTGCGAGAAGATCTTCGGTCCCACCCGGGACTGGGAGTGCTACTGCGGTAAGTACAAGCGGGTCCGGTTCAAGGGCATCATCTGCGAGCGCTGCGGCGTCGAGGTGACCCGGGCCAAGGTCCGCCGCGAGCGGATGGGCCACATCGAGCTGGCCGCTCCGGTGACGCACATCTGGTTCTTCAAGGGTGTGCCGTCGCGGCTGGGTTACCTGCTCGACCTGGCGCCCAAGGACCTCGAGAAGATCATCTACTTCGCGGCCTACATGATCACCTCGGTCGACGACGAGGCGCGCCACCGCGACCTCCCGACCATCGAGGCCGAGATCAGCGCGGAGAAGTCCAACCTCGAGGGCCAGCGGGACGCGAACGTCGAGGCGCGCCAGCAGAAGCTCGAGGCCGACCTGGCCGAGCTGGAGGCCGAGGGCGCCAAGTCCGACGTCCGCCGCAAGGTGCGCGAGGGTGGCGAGCGCGAGATGCGCCAGCTGCGCGACCGCTCCCAGCGGGAGATCGACCGCCTCGACGAGGTGATGGACACCTTCCGCAAGCTCGAGGTCAAGCAGCTCATCGCCGACGAGGGCCTCTACCGGGAGCTGCGCGACCGCTTCGGTGAGTACTTCGAGGGCGGCATGGGCGCCGCGGCGCTGCAGAAGCTGCTCGCCGGCTTCGACCTCGACGCCGAGGCCGTCTCGCTGCGCGAGACGATCCGCAGCGGCAAGGGCCAGCGCAAGCTGCGGGCGCTCAAGCGGCTGAAGGTCGTCGCGGCGTTCCAGCAGACCCGCAACTCGCCCATGGGCATGGTGCTCGACTGCGTCCCGGTCATCCCGCCGGACCTGCGCCCGATGGTGCAGCTCGACGGTGGCCGCTTCGCCACCAGCGACATGAACGACCTGTACCGCCGCGTGATCAACCGGAACAACCGGCTGAAGCGACTGCTCGACCTCGGCGCCCCCGAGATCATCGTGAACAACGAGAAGCGGATGCTCCAGGAGTCCGTGGACGCGCTGTTCGACAACGGCCGTCGCGGCCGGCCGGTCACCGGCCCGGGCAACCGTCCCCTGAAGTCCCTGAGCGACCTGCTCAAGGGCAAGCAGGGCCGGTTCCGCCAGAACCTGCTGGGCAAGCGCGTCGACTACTCCGGCCGTTCGGTCATCGTCGTCGGCCCGCAGCTGAAGCTGCACCAGTGCGGCCTGCCCAAGCAGATGGCGCTGGAGCTGTTCAAGCCCTTCGTCATGAAGCGGCTGGTCGACCTCAACCACGCCCAGAACATCAAGTCCGCCAAGCGGATGGTCGAGCGTGCGCGCCCGGTCGTGTGGGACGTGCTGGAAGAGGTCATCACCGAGCACCCGGTGCTGCTGAACCGGGCGCCGACCCTGCACCGCCTGGGCATCCAGGCCTTCGAGCCGCAGCTGGTCGAGGGCAAGGCCATCCAGATCCACCCGCTCGTCTGCACCGCGTTCAACGCGGACTTCGACGGTGACCAGATGGCGGTGCACCTGCCGCTGTCGGCCGAGGCGCAGGCCGAGGCCCGGATCCTGATGCTGTCCAGCAACAACATCCTGAGCCCGGCCGACGGTCGCCCGATCACCGCGCCGACCCAGGACATGGTGCTGGGCCTGTACCACCTCACGACCCTGGTGCCCTCGCGGCACGAGTCCGACGGCGGCCGGCCGGCGGCCTACTCCTCGGCGGCCGAGGCGCTGATGGCCTTCGACATGGGTGCGCTGGGTCTGCAGGAGCGGGCCTACATCCGCCTCGACGAGGTGTTCGGCGTCGACAACGGCAAGGTCAACGAGGCCTGGGAGCAGCCCGAGGACTGGACCCCGGGTCAGCCCGCCGTGGTGGAGACCAGCCTGGGCCGCGTGCTGTTCAACGAGGCCCTGCCCGAGGACTACCGCTTCGTCAACTACCAGGTGCCGAAGAAGGAGCTCGGGGCGATCGTCAACGACCTCGCCGAGCGCTACCCCAAGGTGCAGGTCGCGGCGACGCTGGACGCCCTCAAGGCCGCCGGGTTCCGCTGGGCCACGCGGTCGGGTGTCACCATCGCCATCGACGACGTCGTCACGCCGCCGGTCAAGCAGGAGATCCTCGACCGGCACGAGGCCGAGGCCGCGAAGATCGAGAAGCAGTACGAGCGCGGCGTCATCACCGACGCCGAGCGTCGTGGCGAGCTGATCGAGATCTGGACCCGCGCGCGGGCCGAGGTCAGCCAGGCGATGGTGGACAACTTCCCGACCACCAACCCGGTCTGGGTCATGGTCAACTCGGGCGCCCGAGGCAACATGATGCAGATCAGCCAGATCGCCGGTATGCGCGGCCTGGTCGCCAACCCGAAGGGTGAGATCATCCCGCGGCCGATCAAGGCCAACTTCCGGGAAGGTCTGTCGGTGCTGGAGTACTTCATCTCCACGCACGGCGCCCGCAAGGGTCTGGCCGACACCGCGCTGCGGACCGCCGACTCCGGGTACCTCACCCGGCGTCTGGTGGACGTCTCGCAGGACGTCATCATCCGCGAGGAGGACTGCGGCACCGACCGCGGCGTGATCATGCCCATCGGCACTGTCCTCGACGGTGTGGTGACGCGTGACCCGCACGTGGAGACCGGCGTCTACGCCCGCGCTCTGGCCGCCGACGTGGTGGCCGAGGACGGGACCGTCATCGCGCAGGCCAACTCCGACCTGGGTGACGTGCTGATCCAGGCGCTCATCGACGCCGGCGTCAGCGAGGTCAAGGTCCGCTGCGTCCTGACCTGCGAGTCGCTGCTCGGCACCTGCGCCACCTGCTACGGCCGGTCGCTCGCGACCGGCAAGCTGGTGGACGTCGGCGAGGCGGTCGGCATCATCGCCGCCCAGTCGATCGGTGAGCCCGGCACCCAGCTGACGATGCGCACCTTCCACACCGGCGGTGTCGCGGGTGAGGACATCACCCACGGTCTGCCGCGTGTGGTGGAGCTCTTCGAGGCCCGCGTCCCCAAGGGCAAGGCCCCGATCGCCGAGCTGGCCGGCACCGTCCGGATCGAGGACGGCGAGCAGTTCCGGAAGCTCACCATCACCCCGGACGACGGCTCCGACGAGGTCGTCTACGACAAGCTGTCGCGTCGCTCGCGGCTGCGGGTCGAGGACGGTGCCCACGTCGAGGTCGGCGAGCAGCTGACCGAGGGTGCGGTCGACCCGCACGAGGTCCTGCGGATCATGGGCCCCCGCGAGGTGCAGCTGCACCTGGTCCGGGAGGTCCAGGAGGTCTACCGCTCGCAGGGTGTGTCGATCCACGACAAGCACATCGAGGTGATCATCCGCCAGATGCTGAAGCGGGTGACCATCATCGACTCGGGGGCGACGGAGTTCCTCCCCGGTGCGCTGGTCGAGCGGACGATCTTCGAGACGGAGAACCGCCGCGTCGTCGCCGAGGGCGGCGAGCCCGCCTCGGCCCGTCCGGTGCTCATGGGCATCACGAAGGCCTCGCTCGCGACCGAGTCGTGGTTGTCGGCCGCCTCCTTCCAGGAGACGACCAAGGTGCTCACCGACGCCGCGATCCAGGGCAAGAGCGACAGCCTGCTCGGGCTCAAGGAGAACGTGATCATCGGAAAGCTGATCCCGGCGGGTACGGGGATCAGCCGCTACCGGAACATCGCGGTCGAGCCGACCGAGGAGGCGCGCGCCGCCGTCTACACCATGGCCGGCTACGAGGACGGGCAGTACTACAGCCCGGACGTCTTCGGCCAGGGCACCGGCGAGGCCGTCCGCCTGGAGGAGTACGACTGGCGGGGCTGATGCCCCCCAGGAGCCGCTGAACGCCGGAGGCCCAGAACCTGCATGGTTCTGGGCCTCTGGCGTTCCCTGCGTCGGCAGGGGCAGGGGCAGGGGCAGGGGCAGGGGCAGCGGCTCCGGCTCCCGGGCCCCGCAACGCGCGAGGCGCGCGCCCCGCAGGGGACGCGCGCCTCGTGACTGCCTGGAACCGGCCCCCTCCCGGGCCCCACCGCCGAGCGGAGCGAGGTGGTGGGGAGGAGGGGTCCTTCTTCAGTGGTCGACGGCCTTCTCCGCCCCGATGCCGGTGAGGGCCCGCACCTCGAGCTCGGCCCACTTGTCCTCGTTCGGCTTCTCCTTGGTGAGCACCGTGCCCAGGTAGCCGAGGAGGAACGAGGCCGGGATCGACACCAGACCCGGGTTGCGCAGCGGGAAGAAGTCGAAGTTCCCGCCCGGGAACATCGAGGTCTCCGTGCCCGACACCACCGGGGAGAAGACGATGAGCCCGACGCAGATGATCAGGCCGCCGTAGATCGACCACAGCGCGCCCTGGGTGGTGAACCGCTTCCAGAACAGCGTGTAGAGGATCGTCGGCAGGTTCGCCGAGGCGGCCACCGCGAACGCCAGCGCCACGAGGAAGGCGATGTTCAGCCCGGCGCGCAGCGCCAGGATGCCCAGGCCGATCGAGACGGCGCCGATGACGACCGCGGTGATCCGGGCGACCTTGACCTCGCCGTTCGGCGGGACGTCGCCCTTCTTGATCACCGACGCGTACACGTCGTGGGCGAACGACGCCGACGCGGTGATGGTGAGCCCGGCGACCACCGCGAGGATGGTCGCGAACGCGACACCGGCGATGATGCCCAGCAGCACCGTGCCGCCGAGCTCGAACGCCAGCAGCGGGGCCGCGGCGTTGACCCCACCCGGGGCCGCGACGATGCGCTCGGCACCCACCATGGCGCCGGCGCCGTAGCCGATGATCAGGCTGAACAGGTAGAAGATGCCGATCAGCCAGATCGCCCAGACGACCGAGGTCCGCGCGGCCTTCGCCGTCGGCACGGTGTAGAAGCGCATCAGCACGTGCGGCAGGCCGGCGGTGCCGAGCACCAGGGCCAGGGCCAGGCTGATGAAGTCCAGCCGGGTCGCGTCGCTGACGCCGTACTGCGCGCCGGGGTTGAGCACCGCGTCGTTGCCGGCGCTCTGCACCGCACCACCGAGCAGCGCCGAGAGGTTAAAGCCGTACTCGCCGAGGACCCACAGCGTCATCACCAGTGCGCCGGCGATCAGCAGGCTGGCCTTGATGATCTGCACCCACGTCGTGCCGCGCATGCCGCCGACGAGGACGTAGAAGATCATGAGCGCGCCGACGACCACGACGACCAGCGCTTCGGCCACCGGGCCGCTCACCCCGAGCAGCAGCGCGACCAGGCCACCGGCACCGGCCATCTGCGCGAGCAGGTAGAACAGCGAGACCGCGAGCGTCGAGATGGCGGCGGCGGTGCGCACCGGCCCCTGCCGCATCCGGAAGGCCAGGACGTCGGCCATGGTGAACCGGGCGGTGTTGCGCATCAGCTCGGCGACCAGCAGCAGCGCGACCAGCCACGCCACCAGGAAGCCGATGGAGTAGAGGAAGCCGTCGTAGCCGTAGATGGCGATGGCGCCGGCGATGCCGAGGAACGAGGCCGCCGACAGGTAGTCACCGGCGATGGCCAGACCGTTCTGCTGACCGGTGATGGTGCGGCCGGCGGCGTAGTAGTCCGCCGCGCTCTTGTTGTTGCGGCTGGCCCGGAAGGTGATGGCCAGCGTGACGACGACGAACGCGCCGAAGATGGAGATGTTGATCGCCGGGTTGCCGATGGTGGCATCGGCAGCGAGCAGCTCAGGCACGGGTGGCCCCCTGGGTGTGGGCGTCGCCGCCGCCTGCGGTCGCGTCGGGCGCGAAGTCGTGCGCCTCGAGACGCTCGCGCATCTCGTCGGCGATGGGGTCGGTGCGCTTGTTGGCGTGCCGCACGTAGAGGTGGGTGATCACGAAGGTCGTCAGGAACTGGGCGAGGCCGAACAGCAGGCCCACGTTCACGTTGCCGAACACCTGGGTCGACATGAAGTCGGAGGCGTACGTCGACAGCAGGACGAAGAGCAGGTACCAGACGATGAACGCCACCGTCATCGGGAAGGCGAAGCTGCGGAACCGCTTCTTCAGCTCCACGAACTCCGGGGAGTCCTGCGCGGCGCGGTACTCCTGCGGTGTCAGCAATCGTCGTTCGTCTATCCGGGTCAACGTGCGGCCTCCTGGTCGGGGTCGGGACCACCGTCGCCGAGCAACAGTGGACAGCTGTGAGCGCTGTCACGTTAGGGAGCCGGCCGACGGGAGGGCAGGGGACCGCGCGGACGCTGCGGTGAGCGGCGATCACGCGTCGACGTACGGCACGTCCTGCGGGACGAACGGTCGGGCGCCGAGGCGCCCGGTCGGGCCGACCCGTGACGGACGGCGTCTCACGCCCGCGGCGACCCGGCGGGGATCACCGGGGGAGCGGCCCCCGGTCCAGGGGCACCGCCTCGGGAGTGTGCAGCCTGGCCATGCTGCGAGAGGCGTGCCGTGGCAGGCGCCGGGGCGTGGCCAGGGAGACCACCACCATCGTGAGGAATGCCAGCGGGACGGTCCAGGCCGCCGGCTGGACGAGCAGGGCGCCGGGCCAGCCGTCGGGAGCCAGCCCGAGCAGGGTGGCCAGCACCGCGGATCCGGCGCAGCCACCACCGACCGACATCCCGGCGATCGCGCCGACGTCGGTGAGCCGGCGCCACCAGATGCCCAGCACCAGCAACGGGCAGAACGTGGAGGCGGCGAAGGCGAAGGCGAGGCCGACGGCCCGGGCGACGCCCACCCCCTCGGTGAGCAACGCGAGGCCGAGCGGGACGACGACGGCCATGACCGCTGCCGCCTGGAACGCGCGCACGCCGCGGAACCGGCGGCCCATCACGTCCTGGCTGATCACGCCGGCCACCGCGACGGTCAGCCCGGACGACGTCGACAGGAAAGCGGCGAAGGCCCCCGCGGTGGTCAGGGCGGACAGCAGCTCGCCGGTCGTACCGCCCAGCATCCGCGCCGGCAGTTCCAGGACCACGGTGTCGGTGCGGCCGCTGCTGATCAGGTCCGGTGTGTACAGCCGGCCCAGGCCGCCGTAGATCGGCGGCAGCACGTAGAACAGACCGAGGAGGGCCAGCACCAGGAGGGTCGTGCGGCGGGCCGCGGCGCCGTCCGGGTTGGTGTAGAAGCGCACCACGACGTGGGGCAGCCCCATGGTGCCGAGGAACGTGGCGACGATGATCGAGTACGTCGTGTAGAGCTGGTGCCCGCTCCCGGCGAGCGGCGACGCCCACTCGTCCCCGGACACGCCCGGGCCTCCGATGACGGCCGAACCGGGGGAGGGGCTGCCGTCGCCGAGCCAGACGGCGGCCATGAAGAGCACCGGGAACAGCAGCGCGGTGAGCTTCAGCCAGTACTGGAACGCCTGGACGAAGGTGATGCTCCGCATCCCGCCGAAGAGCACGTTGACCAGCACCACCGTCGCGACGAGCGCGCCGCCCAGCCACGGCTCGGTCCCGGTCGTGGTGGCGAGCGCCAGGCCGGCTCCCTGGAACTGCGGCATCAGGTACAGCCAGCCGATCGCCACCACCAGCAGTGAGGAGAACCGGCGCACCGCGAGCGACTCCAGCCGGCTCTCGGCGAAGTCGGGCAGCGTGTAGGCGCCGGAGCGGCGCAGCGGCGCGGCGACGAACACCAGCAGGACCAGGTAGCCCGCCGTCCACCCGACCGGGTACCATAGCATGTCCGTGCCGAACGCCAGCACCAGACCGGCGACACCGAGGAAGGAGGCGGCGGAGAGGTACTCCCCGCCGATCGCCGACGCGTTCAGTCCCGGCCGCACCGTGCGCGAGGCGACGAAGAAGTCGCTGGTGGTGCGCGAGAACCGCCACCCGTAGGCGCCGATCGCCAACGTGGCGACGACCACGACCGCGACGCCGACGACGCTGTAGCCGGCGACGGTCACGGCCGGCCGATCCGCGGCGTCACGAGCGGTTCAGCACGTCGGTGAAGTCCCGCTCGGTGCGTTCGGCGGCACGCACGTAGAGCCAGCCGATGGCGAACAGGAACGGGTAGACGGCGAACCCCAGCACGAACCAGGGGAGCGGGACGGCGAGCACCTCGACCGCGGCGAGGTCCGGCACCAGCCAGAACACCAGGGGGATCCCCCCGACGAACACCGCCAGGGCGGCCATCACCAGCAGGGCCAGGCGCAGCTGGGAGCGCAGCAGCGACGTCACGTACACCTCGCCGAGGAGGGTCTGGTCGTCGATCTCCCGGGCAGCCGGGACCCGCTGCGCCCGCGCGGCGCCGGTGCGCGGGCTGGTGACGCGCACGCGGCGCGGGGTCGGGTCCGGCATCGCTCACCATCTCCCCGAGGGGCCCGGCCGCGCCCGGCGCACCAGGAGATCGCGGAGCTCCCGGGTGTGCCGCCGGCTCACCCCGAGCTCCACGCCGGCGACGACCACCGTGCACCGGCCGGCGTCCATCCGCACCTCGTCCACGTGCTGGAGCGCGACCAGGAGCGATCGGTGGATCCGCACGAAACCGGCGTCCTTCCAGGCCTCCTCCAGGGTGGTCAGCGGCACCCGGACCAGGTGGCCGCCCGAGGCGGTGTGCAGCCTGGCGTAGTCGCCCTGCGCCTCGACGTAGCGGATGCTGGAGCGGGGTACGAACCGCGTCACCCCGCCGAGCTCCACGGCGATGTCGTCGTCGGCAGGCGGGGGGCGACCGGCCCGCGCAGCGGCCACCCGGCGGACCGCCTCCGTCAGCCGGTCGTCCCGGACGGGCTTGAGGACGTAGTCCACGACGTCCAGCTCGAACGCGTCCACGGCGTGGTCGTCGTGGGCGGTCACGAAGACCACCGGAGGCGGCGTCTTGAACTGGGACAGCACCCGCGCCAGGTCCAACCCCGTGAGGCCGGGCATCCGGATGTCCAGGAAGACCCCGTCGAGGGTCCCCTCCTGGAGGATCCGCAGCGCTTCGGTGGCCGAGTCGGTGGTCACGACGGCGCCGATGCGGGCGTCCCGCTCGAGCAGCCAGCGCAGCTCGTCGAGGGCAGGGCGTTCGTCGTCGACCACGAGCACGGTCAGCAGGTCGGCCGTCACGGGCGCACTCCCGGGGCGAACTTCGGAACCCGCACGCTGACCTTCGTGCCGGCTCCAGGGCCGGTCTCGACGACCAGCCCGTAGTCGTCCCCGAAGGCTGTGCGCAGCCGGGCGTCCACGTTGCCCAGCCCCACCGAGTCGACGGACGTGTCGCCGGCCAGCGCCCGTCGGACCTTCTCCGGGTCCTCCCCGATGCCGTCGTCCTCCACGGAGATCAAGCATTCGCCGCCGTGGTCGGCGGCGATGATGGTCACCGTCCCGGTCCCCGGCTTGCGTTCGAGCCCGTGCCGGACGGCGTTCTCCACGAGCGGCTGGAGGCAGAGGAACGGCACGGCCGCCGGCAGCACTTCCTGGGCCACCCGCAACGTCACCTGGAGCCGGTCGCCGAACCGGGCCTTCTCGAGCACGAGGTAGCGCTCGACCGACCGCAGCTCCTCGGCCAGCGTCGTGTACTCGCCGTGCCGGCTGAAGGAGTACCGGGTGAAGTCGGCGAACTCCAGCAGCAGCTCGCGGGCCCGCTCCGGATCGGTGCGCACGAACGACGCGATCGCGGTCAGCGAGTTGTAGATGAAGTGTGGGCTGATCTGCGCCCGCAGCGCCCGCACCTCGGCCTCCATCAGGCGGGTGCGGGAGGCGTCGAGCTCCGCGAGCTCCAGGTTCCCCGACACCCAGCGTGCGACCTCGCCCGCGGCCCGGACGAGCCGGGCCGAGGCGGACGACGTGAACGCCTGCAGGGTGCCGACCACCCGGTCGTCCACGACGAGCGGGCTGATCACGACCTGTCGCAGCCCGCACCCGGCGTCGCCGCAGGAGAAGTCCGTCCGGTCCCGGACCACGGTGTTGCCCGATCCGAGCACGAAGGCGGCGAGAGCCGAGGAGTGCCGCTCGTGGTGCCCGAACCGACCGTCCCACGCCAGCATCGACACGGTGTCGGTGAGCGCGACCGCCGGCACGCCGAGCAGGTCGCGCAGATGCCGGACGGCGCGTTCCGCCGAGCCCGCGGTCAGGCCCTCACGCAGCGCAGGCGCGGTGAGGGAGGCCGAGTGGAGGGTCCGGAACGTCGCCTGTTCCGCCTCCGTCCCGAGCTGGCCGGGCCGCAGCCACCGCCACGAGATGCGCATCTGTCGTCAGGGGCGCCGATGCCGGTGCGGCGCGGCCCGTTCTCCCTTCCACCCGTCCCGTGCGTGCCCTGGATGTCGCGGGGCAGCCGGAAGCGCACCGTAGAGCGTCCGCACGGGTCCCGCCATCCCGGCCGGCCGCGACGGGCCGGGAGCCGGGGGCCGCTGCTCGTCCGTGCCGCCGGCCCCGGCGACACGGCGTGCCCGCCGGCCGCCGTGGCCGGGGGGCCGGAGCGGCTATCCGGCCAGCCGCTTGACGGTCTCGACCGTCCGCAGCCGCCCCTCCCGGCTGCCGTCGAGCGGCTGGAGCATCAGGGTGGTCACGCCGGCCTCGGCGAAGGCGGCGATCCGCTCGGCGACGTAGCCCTCCGAGCCGATCAGCGACGACGCCCGCACCAGCTCGTCGGGGACGACGGCCGCGGCCTCGTCCTTCTTGCCGTCGAGGTAGAGGTCCTGGATGGTCCTCGCCTCGGCCTCGTAGCCGTACCGGACGGCGAGGTCGTTGTAGAAGTTCTTGCCGCGGGCGCCCATGCCGCCGATGTAGAGAGCGAGCGCCGGCTTCACGAACTCCAGCAGCCCCTCGGCGTCGTCACCGATCGCGACGGGGACGCCGGTGACGACCTGCAGGTCGCCGAGCGCCGGGTCGCGCTTGGCCTTGCCGGCGGCCAGGGAGTCGCCCCACACCGACGCCGCCTTCTCGGGCACGAAGAAGATCGGCTCCCAGGCCTCCGCGATCTCGGCGGCGAGCTCGACGTTCTTCGGGCCGAGGGCGGCCAGCATCACCGGGATCCGGTCGCGGACCGGGGTGTTGATCAGCTTGAGGGGCTTGCCCAGGCCGGTGCCCTGGTCGGCCGGCAGCGGGATCGTGTACTTCTTGCCCTGGTGGTCCAGCCGGTCCCGGCGCCACACCTGGCGGCAGACCTCCACCACCTCGCGGGTGCGCTGCAGGGGCGCGTCGTAGGGCACGCCGTGCCAGCCCTCGATCACCTGCGGGCCGGACGCGCCCAGCCCGAGGGTGAAGCGGCCGCCGGACACGAAGTCCAGGCCGGCGGCGGTCATCGCGGTCAGCGCCGGGGTGCGGCTGTAGATGGGGAAGATCGCGCTCAGCAGCTCGACCCGCTCGGTCACCGCCGCCAGGTAGCCGAGCTGGCTGACCGCGTCGAAGGTGTAGACCTCGGCCACCGCGGCCAGGTCGAGCCCCGCGGACTCGAGGTCGCGGATCTCCGCCGCCGTGTCCTGGAAACCGCCGCTGTAGCTGGCCTGGATGCCGATCCGCACGTGCACTCCTCTGTGTCGCGGCGCCACCGTTGACGTCGTCCGCACGCTATCGGTCGCGCCCCGGCGGGTGCGGTGGCGCTGTCCCCGGGGCGGCTGCGGCGGTAGTGTCCGGGCACTTCGGCTGCCACCCAGGCCCTCTCCGGTCGACCTGTCGACGCGTGTGAGGCACCCGGCTTTGACCGGCTCCGCAGGCGCGGGTATCGTGGTCAGCCGTGCCCAGGGTGCCCTGGGCCTGCTCCCGTTCGCGGTGCGCCTGGGTGGCCCGAGATGCAGATCTCAGGGTCGCCGGGGACCGTCCTCCCGGCTCGACCGGGGTGGGTGGCGGCGCCGAGTCGCGAGGGGCAACCGAGTTCGGTCAGACGCCGCACCGGTCCGAGGAAGGGCGACACGCCCGACCACGTGGACCGGACGTGGAACAGGGCCGGGGTCGGCGAGGTTCCGACGAGGGGCCGGCACCCCAGCACCACCCGCAGAGCAGAAAACAGACGAGCACCACCCCAGCGCAGGTAGGAGATCCAGGCCACCCATGCCCACGATCAACCAGCTGGTCCGCAAGGGCCGCGAGGACAAGGTCGAGAAGACCAAGACCCCGGCGCTGAAGGGTTCGCCCCAGCGTCGCGGAGTCTGCACGCGCGTGTACACGACGACGCCGAAGAAGCCGAACTCCGCGCTGCGCAAGGTCGCTCGCGTCCGCCTCACCAGTGGCATCGAGGTGACCGCCTACATCCCGGGCGTCGGCCACAACCTGCAGGAGCACTCGATGGTGCTCGTGCGCGGCGGCCGCGTGAAGGACCTGCCGGGCGTGCGCTACAAGATCATCCGCGGCTCGCTGGACACCCAGGGTGTCCGCAACCGCAAGCAGGCTCGCAGCCGCTACGGCGCGAAGAAGGAGAAGAGCTAATGCCGCGCAAGGGCCCCGCGCCGCGTCGCCCGCTCGTCGCCGACCCGGTGTACCAGTCGCCGCTGGTGACCCAGCTGGTGAACAAGGTGCTGGTCGACGGCAAGCGCTCGGTCGCCGAGTCGATCGTCTACGGCGCCCTCGAGGGCTGCCGCGCCAAGACCGACACCGACCCGGTCGTCACGCTCAAGCGGGCGCTGGACAACGTCAAGCCGGCCCTCGAGGTCCGCAGCCGCCGCGTCGGTGGTGCGACCTACCAGGTCCCGGTCGAGGTCCGCGCCTCCCGCAGCACCACCCTCGGTCTGCGCTGGCTCATCCAGTACAGCCGGGCCCGCCGCGAGAAGACGATGACCGAGCGTCTGATGAACGAGCTGCTCGACGCGAGCAACGGTCTGGGTGCGGCTGTGAAGCGGCGCGAGGACACGCACAAGATGGCCGAGTCGAACAAGGCCTTCGCGCACTACCGCTGGTAACGCACCAGCGCCCGCCGTCGGCGGGACTCCCGGGCGATCCCCGGCACCCGCACACGGACAACCAGCAAGAGGGGTAACAAATGGCCAGCAACGAGGCCCAGCTCGCCAAGACCCGCAACATCGGGATCATGGCGCACATCGACGCCGGCAAGACCACCACGACCGAGCGCATCCTCTTCTACACCGGTATCAACTACAAGATCGGTGAGGTCCACGACGGCGCGGCCACGATGGACTGGATGGAGCAGGAGCAGGAGCGCGGCATCACCATCACGTCCGCCGCGACGAAGTGCTCCTGGAACGGCCACGACATCAACATCATCGACACCCCCGGGCACGTCGACTTCACCGTCGAGGTGGAGCGGTCCCTGCGGGTGCTCGACGGTGCCGTCGCCGTCTACGACGGCGTCGCCGGCGTCGAGCCGCAGACCGAGCAGGTCTGGCGGCAGGCCGAGAAGTACGGCGTCCCGCGCATGTGCTTCGTCAACAAGCTGGACCGCACCGGCGCCGACTTCTTCCGTTGCGTCGACATGATGGTGGAGCGCCTCGGGGCCAACCCGCTGGTGCTGCAGCTGCCGATCGGCGCCGAGGCCGACTTCATCGGTGTCGTGGACCTGGTGCAGATGCGTGCGCTCACCTGGCGCGGTGAGACCAAGATGGGCGAGGACTACGCCATCGAGGAGATCCCCGCCGAGCTCGCCGACCAGGCCGCGGAGTACCGGGAGAAGCTGCTCGAGAACATCGCGGACTTCGACGACTCGCTCATGGAGTCCTACCTCGGCGGCGAGGAGATCTCCGTCGAGCGGCTCAAGGCGGCCATCCGCAAGGCGACCATCGCCGCGCAGGTCAACCCGGTCCTGACCGGGACGGCCTTCAAGAACAAGGGCGTGCAGCCCCTGCTCGACGCGGTCACGGACTACCTGCCGAGCCCGCTGGACGTCGAGGCGATCGTCGGCACGGCCATGGACGGCGAGACCGAGGTGCTCCGGCACGCCGACGAGGACGAGCCGTTCTCGGCGCTGGCCTTCAAGATCCAGACCGACCAGCACCTGGGCAAGCTGACCTACATCCGGGTCTACTCGGGTCGCCTCGACGCCGGCTCCCCGGTGCTCAACAGCACCAAGGACCGCAAGGAGCGGGTCGGCAAGATCTACCAGATGCACGCCAACAAGCGCGAGGAGCGCGACGGCGTGGGCGCCGGCCAGATCGTGGCGGTGAACGGCATGAAGCAGACGACGACGGGTGACACGCTCTGCGACCCGCAGAAGCCGGTGATCCTCGAGTCGATGACCTTCCCGGCCCCGGTCATCTCGGTCGCCATCGAGCCGAAGACCAAGAGCGACCAGGAGAAGCTGGGCACGGCGATCCAGAAGCTCGCCGAGGAGGACCCGACCTTCCAGGTCAAGCTCGACGAGGAGACCGGTCAGACCGTCATCTCCGGCATGGGCGAGCTGCACCTGGAGATCCTCGTCGACCGCATGCGGCGCGAGTTCAACGTCGAGGCCAACGTCGGCAAGCCCCAGGTCGCCTACCGCGAGACGATCCGCAAGGCGGTCGAGCGGTACGACTACACCCACAAGAAGCAGACGGGTGGCTCCGGGCAGTTCGCGAAGGTGCAGATCGCCATCGAGCCGCTGCCCATGGGTGGTGACTCCGCGACCTACGAGTTCGAGAACAAGGTCACCGGGGGTCGCGTCCCGAAGGAGTACATCCCGTCGGTCGACCAGGGCATGCAGGACGCCATGCAGTACGGCGTCCTCGCCGGCTACCCCATGGTGGGCGTCAAGGCGAGCCTGCTCGACGGCCAGTACCACGAGGTCGACTCCTCGGAGATGGCCTTCAAGATCGCCGGCTCGATCGCCTTCAAGGAGGCGGCGCGCAAGGCCGACCCGGCCCTGCTCGAGCCGCTGATGGCGGTCGAGGTCACGACGCCCGAGGAGAACATGGGTGACGTGATCGGCGACCTCAACTCCCGCCGCGGGCTCATCCAGGCGATGGAGGAGCGCTCCGGCGCCCGCGTCGTCCGGGCGCTGGTCCCGCTGTCGGAGATGTTCGGCTACGTGGGCGACCTGCGCAGCCGCACCCAGGGACGGGCGAGCTACTCGATGGTGTTCGACTCGTACGCCGAGGTCCCGGCCAACGTCGCCAAGGAGATCATCGCCAAGGCGACCGGCGAGTAACCGGGATGCGGGCGACCGCCCGCGAGCTCCCGAGCACAGCCCCCACCCCAGAGCACGCACCACCTGCGTAACCACGAGGAGAGGAACCCAGTGGCCAAGGCCAAGTTCGAGCGGACCAAGCCGCACGTCAACATCGGCACCATCGGGCACATCGACCACGGGAAGACGACGCTGACCGCGGCGATCACCAAGGTCCTGCACGACAAGTACCCCGAGCTCAACGAGGCGTCGGCGTTCGACCAGATCGACAAGGCGCCCGAGGAGAAGGCTCGTGGCATCACGATCTCGATCGCGCACGTCGAGTACCAGACCGAGAACCGGCACTACGCGCACGTCGACTGCCCCGGGCACGCCGACTACATCAAGAACATGATCACCGGTGCCGCGCAGATGGACGGCGCGATCCTGGTCGTGGCCGCCACCGACGGCCCGATGCCGCAGACCAAGGAGCACGTCCTCCTGGCCCGCCAGGTCGGCGTCCCCTACATCGTCGTGGCGCTCAACAAGGCCGACATGGTCGACGACGAGGAGATCCTCGAGCTCGTCGAGCTGGAGGTCCGCGAGCTCCTCAGCGAGTACGAGTTCCCGGGCGACGACGTCCCCGTGATCCGCGTGTCGGCGCTGAAGGCCCTCGAGGGCGACGCCGAGTGGGGCAACAAGCTCATGGAGCTCATGGACGCCGTCGACTCGGCGATCCCCGAGCCGGAGCGTGAGATCGACAAGCCGTTCCTCATGCCCGTCGAGGACGTCTTCACGATCACCGGTCGTGGCACCGTGGTGACCGGTCGCGTGGAGCGCGGCATCGTCAAGGTCTCCGAGGAGATCGAGATCGTCGGTATCCGCGAGGGTTCGACGAAGACGACCGTCACCGGCGTCGAGATGTTCCGCAAGCTGCTCGACCAGGGTCAGGCCGGCGACAACGTGGGTCTGCTGCTGCGCGGCATCAAGCGCGAGGACGTGGAGCGCGGCCAGGTCGTCGTGAAGCCCGGCTCGATCACCCCGCACACCAACTTCGAGGGCTCGGTCTACATCCTCTCGAAGGACGAGGGTGGCCGTCACACGCCGTTCTTCAACAACTACCGTCCCCAGTTCTACTTCCGGACGACGGACGTGACCGGCGTCGTGACCCTGCCCGCCGGCACCGAGATGGTCATGCCCGGCGACAACACCGAGATGACGGTGGAGCTCATCCAGCCCATCGCCATGGAGGAGGGTCTGCGGTTCGCCATCCGCGAGGGTGGCCGCACCGTGGGCGCCGGCCGCGTCACCAAGATCCTCAAGTAACACCCTGACGGGGGGGGGGGGGGGGGGGGGGGGCGCCCCCCCCCCCCCCCCCCCGCCCCCCCCCCCCCCCCCCCCCCCCCCCCCCCACCCCACAACCCCCCACCCCCCCCCCCCCCCCCCCCCCCCCCCCGGCCATGGGCCCCGGGCGCCACGCCGCCCGGGCCCGCACGGGTCCCAGACCCACCGGGTCAGCAGACCCACTTGATCTTTCACAACCGATCGGCAGGAGCGAGAACAGGCGATGGCGGGACAGAAGATCCGCATCCGGCTGAAGGCCTACGACCACGAGGCGATCGATGCCTCGGCGCGGCGCATCGTGGAGACGGTGACGAAGACCGGAGCGCGCGTCGTCGGTCCGGTGCCGCTGCCGACGGAGAAGAACGTGTACGCCGTGATCCGGTCTCCGCACAAGTACAAGGACTCCTTCGAGCACTTCGAGATGCGGACCCACAAGCGGCTCATCGACATCCTCGACCCGACGCCGAAGACGGTGGACGCGCTCATGCGCATCGACCTGCCGGCCTCGGTCGACGTCAACATTCAGTAAGGGCAGTCAGCAGACATGGCGAGCACATTCCGTGGTCTCCTCGGCGAGAAGCTGGGGATGACCCAGGTTTTCGACGAGAACAACCGCCTCGTGCCGGTGACCGTCGTCAAGACGGGCCCGTGTGTGGTGACCCAGGTGCGCACCCCCGAGGTCGACGGCTACTCCGCCGTCCAGCTCGGGTTCGGTGAGATCGACCCGCGCAAGGTGAACAAGCCCGAGGGTGGGCACTTCACCAAGGCGGGCGTGACGCCGCGGCGTCACCTGGTGGAGCTGCGCACCTCCGATGCGGGGAGCTACACGGTCGGCCAGGAGCTGACCACCGAGGTGTTCGACGGCGTCGCGAAGGTCGACGTCATCGGCACCAGCAAGGGCAAGGGCACCGCCGGTGTCATGAAGCGCCACGGGTTCAAGGGCCTCGGCGCCTCGCACGGCACCCAGCGCAAGCACCGGTCGCCGGGTTCCATCGGTGGCGCGTCGACGCCGGGCCGGGTCTTCAAGGGCCTGCGCATGGCCGGCCGCATGGGTGCGGTCAAGACCACGACCCTGTCGCTCGTCGTCCACAAGGTGGACACCGAGCGGGGTCTGCTGCTGATCAAGGGCGCCATCCCCGGTCCGAAGGGCGGCCTCGTGCTCGTCCGTTCGGCCGTCAAGGGCGGTCCCGTGGGGAGTGACGACAAGTGACCTCATCGACCGAGACGCGCACCGACCGCCAGGTCGACGTCCGCACCCCGGCGGGGGAGACCTCCGGCAGCGTGACGCTGCCCGGTGAGCTCTTCGACGCCAGCGCGAACGTCTCCCTCATGCACCAGGTCGTCGTCGCGCAGCTGGCGGCTGCCCGCCAGGGCACCCACGCCACCAAGTCGCGGGGTCAGGTCGCCGGCGGTGGCGCGAAGCCGTACCGCCAGAAGGGCACCGGTCGGGCCCGCCAGGGCTCGATCCGCGCGCCGCAGTTCACCGGTGGTGGGATCGTCCACGGCCCGCAGCCGCGCAACTACGAGCAGAAGACCCCGAAGAAGATGAAGGCCGCCGCGCTCCGCGGGGCCCTCTCCGACCGGGCCCGCGACGGCCGGGTGCACGTGGTCTCCGCGTTCGTCGACGGCGACGCCCCCAAGACGAAGGCCGCGCTGGCCACGCTGAACGCCGTCACCCAGGCCAAGCGGGTCCTGGTGGTCCTCGACCGCGAGGACGTCCTCAACTGGGTCAGCCTGCGCAACGTCCCCGAGGTGCACCTGATCGAGGCGGGCCAGCTCAACACGTACGACGTGCTGGTCTCCGACGAGGTGATCTTCACCGAGGCGGCGCTGGCCGAGTTCGTCGCCGGTCCGGCCAAGGGCAAGCGCTCCGGCGCCGACCTGCCCGACCTCGCCACCCACGAGACGCCGGGTGGCATCCCGTCCATCGCCCCCGCCGCCGGCGAGGGCACCGTCGAAGAGACCACCGAGGAGAAGGCATGAGCGTCCGCGACCCCCGGGACGTCCTGCTCGCCCCGGTCATCTCCGAGAAGAGCTACGGCCTGCTCGACGGCAACCAGTACACGTTCATCGTGCGGCCGGACGCCAACAAGACGCAGATCAAGATCGCGGTCGAGCAGATCTTCAAGGTGAAGGTCCTCGGCGTGAACACGATCAACCGCCAGGGCAAGCGCAAGCGCAGCCGGGGTACCCAGATGGGCAAGCGCAAGGACACCAAGCGCGCCATCGTCTCCGTGGCTGCCGGCGACCGCATCGAGATCTTCGGTGGTCCCGGCGCCTGAGCGCCGTGACCGTTCGGACCAGAGATAGAGGACTGAGTCAGCAATGGCTATCCGCAAGTACAAGCCGACGACGCCGGGCCGCCGCGGCTCCAGCGTCGCCGACTTCGCCGAGGTCACGCGAGACCACCCCGAGAAGTCGCTGGTCCGACCGCTGCACGGTCGTGGCGGGCGCAACGTGCACGGGAAGGTCACCGCTCGCCACCAGGGCGGCGGCCACAAGCGCGCCTACCGGGTGATCGACTTCCGTCGTGCCGACAAGGACGGCGTGCCGGCCAAGGTCGCGCACATCGAGTACGACCCGAACCGCACCTCGCGGATCGCGCTCCTGCACTTCGCCGACGGCGAGAAGCGCTACATCATCGCGCCGGCGCGGCTGAAGCAGGGCGACACGGTGGAGTGCGGCCCCGCGGCCGACATCAAGCCGGGCAACAACCTGCCGCTGCGGAACATCCCGGTCGGCACCGTGGTTCATGCCATCGAGCTCCGTCCCGGTGGCGGCGCGAAGATCGCCCGCTCCGCGGGGACCAGCGTCCAGCTGGTCGCCCGTGAGGGTCGCTTCGCGCAGCTGCGCATGCCGTCGGGCGAGATCCGCAACGTCGACGTGCGCTGCCGCGCGACCGTCGGCGAGGTGGGCAACGCCGAGCAGTCGAACATCAACTGGGGCAAGGCCGGCCGCATGCGGTGGAAGGGCAAGCGCCCGACCGTCCGTGGTGTCGCCATGAACCCGGTCGACCACCCGCACGGTGGCGGTGAGGGCAAGACCTCCGGTGGTCGCCACCCGGTGAACCCGAAGGGCAAGCCGGAGGGCCGGACGCGCAAGCGGAAGGCAAGTGACGCCCTGATCGTGCGCCGCCGGCGCACCAACAAGAAGCGCTGAGCGGGTAGAGGAGTCCGACAGATATGCCACGCAGCCTGAAGAAGGGCCCGTTCGTCGACGACCACCTGCTCGCCAAGGTGGACGCCCAGAACGCCAAGGGCACCAAGAACGTGATCCGTACCTGGTCACGCCGCTCGACGATCATCCCGGACATGCTCGGCCACACCCTCGCGGTGCACGACGGCCGCAAGCACGTCCCGGTGTTCGTCACCGAGGCGATGGTCGGGCACAAGCTCGGGGAGTTCGCGCCCACGCGCACCTTCCGCGGGCACGTCAAGGACGACCGCCGCTCGCGGCGGGGCTGACCAGGTAGAGAGAGATTCAGATGACTTCCCAGTTGGGACAGGAGGCGCCGGTCGCCCGGGCTACGGCCCGGTTCGTCCGCGTGACCCCCATGAAGGCCCGCCGCGTGGTGGACCTGATCCGCTACCTGCCGACCGACGAGGCCCTGGCGCTGCTGCGCTTCGCCCCGCAGTCGGCGAGCGAGCCGGTCGCCAAGGTCGTCGCCAGCGCGGTGGCCAACGCCGAGCACAACCTGCAGCTGGACCCGGCTGCACTCGTGGTCAGCGCCGCCTACGTCGACGAGGGCCCCACGCTCAAGCGGATCCGTCCGCGTGCGCAGGGCCGGGCGTTCCGCATCAACAAGCGGACCAGCCACATCACCATCGAGGTGAGCGAGGTGGCCAGCAGCGCCGTCCTCGCGCAGAAGTCGCGCAAGGCGCGCCGGGACACCGGCCAGTCCGGCCCGGCCACCCAGCAGTCCACCAGCAACACGAGGGGAGGGACCCGATAGTGGGTCAGAAGGTCAACCCGCACGGGTTCCGGCTCGGGATCACCACCGACTACAAGTCCCGGTGGTACGCGGACAAGCTGTACAAGGACTACGTCAAGGAAGACGTCGCGATCCGCAAGCTCATGTCCAAGGGCATGGAGCGGGCCGGCATCTCCAAGGTGGAGATCGAGCGCACCCGTGACCGGGTCCGCGTCGACATCCACACCGCCCGCCCGGGCATCGTCATCGGCCGCCGCGGCGCCGAGGCCGACCGCATCCGCGGCGAGCTGGAGAAGCTCACCGGCAAGCAGGTGCAGCTGAACATCCTCGAGGTCAAGAACCCCGAGTCCGATGCGCAGCTGGTAGCCCAGGGCGTTGCCGAGCAGCTCTCCAGCCGGGTCAGCTTCCGTCGTGCCATGCGCAAGGCGATGCAGTCCGCGCAGCGCAGCCCGCAGGTCAAGGGCATCCGGGTGCAGTGCTCGGGTCGCCTCGGCGGCACCGAGATGAGCCGTTCGGAGTTCTACCGCGAGGGCCGCGTGCCGCTGCACACCCTCCGGGCGAACATCGACTACGGCATCTACGAGGCCCGCACGACCTTCGGTCGCATCGGCGTCAAGGTGTGGATCTACAAGGGCGACGTCAGCGGCTCGCGCGCCGAGCGGGAGGCCCTCGAGGCCCTCGCCCAGCGTCAGCAGCGGCGTGAGCGCGCTCAGCGGCCCCAGCGCCGCTCGGGCTCCTCGGGCACCACCGCCGGTGGCACCGAGGCCGGCCGCGCCGCCGTCGAGTCCTCCACCGGGCCGGTCGCCGACACCACGACGGCGGCTGCCGAGAGCACCGTCGCGCAGACCTCCGGCGAGTCCGCGACCGAGCAGACCATCGCTCAGGCCGCGGGTCCCGAGGCCACCGCGGCCGCCGAGACCACGGCTGCCGACAACACGGCGACCGAGAACACGGAGAGCTGAGCCATGCTCATCCCACGGCGCGTCAAGCACCGCAAGCAGCACCACCCGAGCCGCTCCGGCCGGGCCAAGGGTGGCACCGAGATCAACTTCGGTGAGTTCGCCATCCAGGCCCTGGAGCCGGCCTACGTCACCAACCGGCAGATCGAGTCGGCGCGTATCGCGATGACCCGGCACATCCGTCGTGGCGGAAAGGTGTGGATCTCGATCTACCCGGACCGTCCGCTGACGAAGAAGCCGGCCGAGACCCGCATGGGTTCCGGTAAGGGTTCGCCCGAGTGGTGGGTGGCCAACGTCAAGCCCGGCCGCGTGCTGTTCGAGCTGTCCGGGGTCGCCGAGCCCGTGGCCCGCGAGGCCATGCGTCGCGCGATCCACAAGCTGCCGATGAAGTGCCGCTTCATCACGCGTGAAGGAGAAGTGTGATGGCCGCCGGTCTGACCGCTCCCGAGCTGCGCGAGCTCTCTGCTGACGAGCTCGCCTCGCGGCTGCGCGAGTCGAAGGAAGAACTGTTCAACCTGCGGTTCCAGGTGGCCACCGGCCAGCTGGACAACAACCGGCGACTGCAGACCGTCCGCCGCGACATCGCCCGGATCTACACGATCATGCGCGAGCGCGAGCTGGGTCTCTCGGTCGCCCCGAACGAGGGTGTGGCATGAGCGAACCCCAGACGGTGAGCGCTACGTCGACCGGGCCAGGCCTGGCCGGCCGTGGCTACCGGAAGGTCCGCGAGGGCCTCGTCGTCAGCGACAAGATGGAGAAGACCATCGTCGTCGAGGTCGAGGACCGCGTGAAGCACGGCCTGTACGGCAAGGTCATCCGCCGGACGAGCAAGCTGAAGGCGCACGACGAGCAGGGGGTCGCCGGCGTCGGTGACCGCGTGCAGATCATGGAGACCCGGCCGACGTCGGCCACCAAGCGGTGGCGGCTGGTCGAGGTCATCGAGAAGGCCAAGTAAGCCAGCACGAGGCGGCCCGGCAGGGTCGCCGCAGGTAGGAGTACGCTGAACGACTGGCGCGCGCCTCGGTGCTCTGAGGGGTCGTGCGCCACATCCCGGTACCCGTGCTTCGGACGCACCGGCGGCATCTGCCGCCGGTGCGTCCGCACGCGAGTGCCGGACAGCCGGTTCACCGTTCCGGCCCGGCTGTCACCACAAATTTTTGGGAGTAGGACGTGATCCAGCAGGAGTCGCGGCTGCGCGTCGCCGACAACACCGGTGCGAAGGAGATCCTCTGCATCCGGGTGCTCGGCGGCTCCGGGCGACGCTACGCGGGCATCGGCGACATCATCGTCGGCACCGTGAAGGACGCGCTGCCCGGTGCCGGCGTCAAGAAGGGCGACGTCGTCAAGGCCGTCGTCGTCCGCACCGTGAAGGAGCGCCGTCGTCCGGACGGCTCCTACATCCGCTTCGACGAGAACGCCGCGGTCATCATCCGCGACAGCGGCGACCCGCGCGGGACGCGCATCTTCGGGCCCGTCGGCCGGGAGCTCCGCGACAAGCGCTTCATGCGGATCATCTCGCTCGCCCCGGAGGTGCTGTGATCATGGCTGCTGCCAGCAACGGCAAGACGCCGTCGATGAAGGTCAAGAAGGGCGATACCGTCCTCGTGCTCGCCGGCAAGGACAAGGGAGCCAAGGGCCGCGTCATCGCCGCCTACCCCAAGCTCCAGCGGGTCCTCGTCGAGGGTGTCGGTCGCGTGCGCAAGCACACCCGCATCAGCTCGACCCAGCGCGGCGCCCAGCAGGGCGGGATCGTCACGCAGGAGGCGCCCATCCACGTGAGCAACGTGATGGTGGTCGACTCCGAGGAGAAGCCGACCCGGGTCGGCTACCGCAAGGACGAGGAAGGCCGCAGCATCCGGGTCTCGCGGCGCACCGGTAAGGACCTCTGAACCTCATGAGCGCACCCACCCGTGAGCTGCCCCGCATGCTCGCCCACTACCGCGAGACGATCACGCCGGCCCTCCAGTCGGAGTTCGGCTACGACAACGTCATGCAGATCCCGCGCCTGACGAAGATCGTCGTCAACATGGGCGTCGGCGAGGCCACCCGCGACGCCAAGCTGATGGACGGCGCGGTCCGCGACCTCACCGCCATCACCGGTCAGAAGCCGGCCGTCGTCCGGGCCCGGAAGTCCATCGCGCAGTTCAAGCTGCGCGAGGGCATGCCCATCGGCGCGAAGGTCACCCTCCGCGGCGACCGCATGTGGGAGTTCCTGGACCGCCTGCTGTCGCTGGCGCTGCCCCGCATCCGCGACTTCCGCGGCCTCAACCCCAAGCAGTTCGACGGCCACGGCAACTACACGTTCGGGCTGAACGAGCAGTCGATGTTCCGGGAGATCGACGTCGACAAGATCGACCGCCCCCGCGGCATGGACATCACGCTGGTCACCACCGCGACCACCGACGAGGAGGGTCGCGAGCTGCTCCGCCAGCTCGGCTTCCCCTTCGCCGGCCAGCCCGTCGTCACGACCGTCCGCTGAGCCGGGCAGGAGAGAAGAGATGGCCAAGAAGGCGCTGATCAACAAGGCGGCCCGCACCCCGAAGTTCAAGGTGCGTGGCTACACCCGCTGCCAGCGGTGCGGTCGCCCGCACTCGGTCTTCCGCAAGTTCGGCCTGTGCCGGATCTGCCTGCGGGAGATGGCCCACGCCGGGGAGCTCCCGGGCGTGCGCAAGTCCAGCTGGTGAAGGACCCGGCCGCTCCCCAGGACACGCTCCGCGCGCCCTGGGTCCCTGCGGCCGGCCCGTTCCATCCCTTTCAGTAGCACCACCGATCGCCGAGAGGCCCGGCGCCAAGTCCCCGACGACCCGGCGCACGAGGAACCGCGGCGAGAGAGGCACCACTACGTCATGACCATGACCGACCCGATCGCAGACATGCTGACGCGTCTGCGCAACGCCAACCAGGCGTACCACGACTCCGCGGTCATGCCGTCGTCGAAGCTCAAGACGCACATCGCCGAGATCCTCCAGCAGGAGGGCTACATCGCGGGGTGGCGCGTCGACGAGACCGACGCCGACGGCAAGCCGTTCAAGCAGCTGGTGGTCGACCTCAAGTACGGCCCGAACCGCGAGCGGAGCATCGCCGGGGTCCGCCGGGTCTCCAAGCCGGGCTTGCGGGTGTACGCGAAGTCGACGGCGCTGCCCAAGGTGCTCGGCGGCCTCGGCGTCGCGATCATCTCGACCTCGACGGGGCTGCTGACCGACAAGCAGGCGAACAAGAAGGGCGTGGGTGGGGAAGTCCTCGCCTACGTCTGGTAAGGGAGCGAACGACAATGTCACGGATCGGACGACTCCCGATCGCCGTGCCCGGTGGTGTCGACGTCGCCATCGACGGTCAGACGGTCAGCGTGAAGGGACCCAAGGGCGAGCTTCGCCACACGGTCGCCGCGCCGATCACCGTCGAGCGCGACGAGGACGGCACGCTGCGGGTGCAGCGCCCCAACGACGAGCGGCAGAACCGCGCCCTGCACGGGCTCTCGCGGACTCTGATCGCCAACATGGTCACCGGCGTCACCGAGGGCTACACCAAGACCCTCGAGATCGTCGGTGTCGGTTACCGCGTCCAGGCGCGCGGCTCGGACCTCGAGTTCGCCCTGGGCTACAGCCACCCCGTGCCGGTGAAGGCCCCCGAGGGCATCACCTTCGCGGTCGAGTCCCCGACCCGCCTGCGGGTCAGCGGGATCGACAAGCAGCTGGTCGGTGAGGTGGCGGCCAAGATCCGTAAGATCCGCAAGCCCGACCCGTACAAGGGCAAGGGCGTGCGGTACCAGGGCGAGGTCGTCAAGCGCAAGGTCGGGAAGACGGGTAAGTGATGGCTCAGGCAACTGCTCCCACGAACGGGAAGACCGCCGGCGGCCGCAAGCCCGTCGGCACCGACATCAGCACGGCGCGGCGCGTCTCGCGGCTGCGTCGGCACAACCGGCTGCGCAAGCGGGTCTCCGGCACGCCGGAGCGTCCGCGCCTGGTGGTCAAGCGCAGCTCGCGCCACATCCACGTGCAGGTGGTCGACGACACCGTCGGCCGCACCGTGGTGAGCGCCTCGACCATGGACGCCAGCCTGCGTGGCGCCGAGGGCGACAAGTCCGCCCTGGCCCGCCAGGTGGGTGCCCTGGTTGCTGAGCGGGCGAAGGCCGCCGGCATCACGGCGGTCGTCTTCGACCGCGGCGGCAACCGCTACGCCGGGCGCATCGCCGCGTTGGCCGACGGTGCCCGCGAGGGTGGGCTGGACTTCTGATGACCACCCACCGCACCAGCACGAGCGAGCAGATCGAGAGGGACGTCTGATGCCAGGACCACAGCGACGCGGCGGCGGCGCCGGCGGCGGCAACGACCGCCGCGACCGTCGTGACGGCGGGCGGGGCCCCGGAGGCGCTCCCGCCGAGAAGAGCAACTACATCGAGCGCGTGGTGGCGATCAACCGCGTGTCCAAGGTCGTCAAGGGTGGTCGGCGCTTCAGCTTCACCGCCCTGGTGATCGTGGGCGACGGTGACGGCACCGTGGGCGTCGGCTACGGCAAGGCCAAGGAGGTGCCCGCGGCGATCGCCAAGGGCGTCGAGGAGGCCAAGAAGCACTTCTACAAGGTGCCGCGCATCGCCAGCACCATCCCGCACCCCGTGCAGGGTGAGGCGGCGGCCGGCGTCGTGCTGCTCAAGCCGGCCAGCCCCGGTACCGGTGTGATCGCCGGTGGGCCGGTGCGCGCCGTGCTCGAGTGCGCCGGGATCCACGACGTGCTCTCCAAGAGCCTCGGTTCGTCGAACCCGATCAACATCGTGCACGCCACCATGCAGGCGCTGAAGGACCTCGTCCGCCCCGAGGAGATCGCGGCCCGCCGCGGTCTGCCCCTCGAGGACGTCGCCCCGGCCGCCATGCTGCGTGCGCGTGCGGGTCAGGGGGTCTGAGATGGCGCAGCTGAAGGTCACCCAGGTCAAGTCCGCGATCGGCACCAAGCCCAACCAGCGCCAGACGCTGCGCTCGCTGGGCCTGAAGAAGATCAACGACTCGGTCGTGCAGGAGGACCGTCCCGAGATCCGCGGGATGGTCGCGACGGTGCCCCACCTGGTCACCGTCGAAGAGATCAGCTGAGCTGAGGAAAGACTCCGATGACACTGAAGGTCCACCACCTGCGTCCGGCTCCCGGCGCCCACACCAAGAAGACCCGCGTGGGTCGCGGTGAGGGCTCCAAGGGGAAGACGGCCGGGCGCGGTACCAAGGGCACCGGCGCGCGGGGCACCGTCTCCGCGCGGTTCGAGGGTGGGCAGACACCGCTGAACATGCGGCTGCCGAAGCTCTCGGGCTTCAAGAACAACAACAAGGTCGTCTTCCAGGTCGTCAACCTCGACCGGATCGCGGCGCTCTTCCCGCAGGGGGGTCCGGTCAACCCGGACACGCTGGCCGACGCCGGCGCCGTGCGCCGTGGCCAGCCGGTCAAGGTGCTGGGCACCGGGGACCTCGGCGGGGTCAAGGTCGACGTGCACGCGAACGCCTTCTCCGCCTCGGCGGCGGAGAAGATCGCTGCGGCCGGAGGCAGCACCACCCGCATCTGAGCAAGGACCCCCTGCCCCACCGCACGCTCGCGGCGGGGCCCGCGGGGGTCACCATCGGCCCGCCCTGCGCCCTCGCGGGGCGGGCCGATTGCTAACCTCACTCGACCGAACAGGGGAGGGCACGTGCTGCAGGCGTTCGCCGCGGCGTTCCGGACGCCAGATCTCCGGCGCAAGCTGCTGTTCTCCCTGGCGATCATCGCCGTCTACCGGCTGGGGGCGGCGGTCCCCGGGCCGGGCGTCTCGGTTGAGGCGATCAACAGCTGTCTGGAGCAGGCCCAGGCCTCCGACCAGCGGGACATCTACTCGCTGGTGAACCTGTTCTCCGGCGGGGCACTGCTCCGGCTGAGCGTGTTCGCGCTGGGGATCATGCCCTACATCACCGCGAGCATCATCGTGCAGCTGCTGGTGGTGGTGATCCCTCGCTTCGAGCAGCTGAAGAAGGAAGGGCAGTCGGGTCAGGCGAAGCTGACCCAGTACACCCGCTACCTCACCATCGCGCTGGCCGTGCTGCAGAGCACCGGCATCATCGCCCTCGCCCGCAGCGGGCAGCTGTTCCCGAACTGCAGCGAGGAGATCATCCCGTCGGAGTCCGTCTGGACGACGATCGTCCTGGTGATCGCGTTGACCGCCGGCACCGCGCTGATCATGTGGCTCGGCGAGCTGCTGACCGAGAAGGGGATCGGCAACGGCATGTCCGTGCTGATCTTCACCTCGATCGCCGCGCGGATCCCGGCCGAGGGCGGCTCCATCCTGCAGACCCGCGGCGGCATCGTCTTCGCCGTCGTGTGCGCCTTCGCCGTCGTGATCATCGGCACCGTGGTCTACGTCGAGCAGGCGCAGCGCCGCATCCCGGTGCAGTACGCCAAGCGGATGGTCGGCCGCCGGATGTACGGCGGCACGTCGACCTACCTGCCGCTGAAGGTGAACCAGGCCGGCGTCATCCCGGTCATCTTCGCGTCGTCGCTGCTGTACCTGCCCCAGCTCGTCACCCAGCTGCAGGGCAGCGAGACCGGTGCGGTGCGCCGGTTCTTCGAGAACTACGTGATCGACCAGAGCAGCCCGGTGCACGTCGCGATCTACTTCGCGATGATCATCTTCTTCACGTACTTCTACGTGTCGATCACGTTCAACCCGGAGGAACGGGCCGACGACATGAAGCGCTACGGCGGCTTCATCCCGGGCATCCGGCCGGGGCGGCCCACCGCCGAGTACCTGCAGTACGTGCTGTCCCGGATCACGCTTCCGGGGTCGATCTACCTGGGTCTGGTCGCCGTCCTGCCGAACCTCTTCCTGTCGATCACGCAGGAGGGGCAGAACCAGAACTTCCCGTTCGGTGGGACCGCTGTCCTGATCATGGTCGGAGTGGGGTTGGAGACGGTGAAGCAGATCGAGACGCAACTGAATCAGCGCAACTACGAAGGGTTCCTGAAGTAGTGCGCGTCGTCCTCCTGGGCCCTCCCGGAGCGGGCAAGGGCACCCAGGCGCAGATCATCGCCGCCAAGCTCGGCGTCCCCGCGATCTCGACCGGCGACATCTTCCGGGCGAACGTGAGCGGGCAGACCGAGCTCGGCCGCAAGGCCAAGGTCTACATGGACGCCGGCGACCTCGTCCCCGATGAGATCACCGTCGCGATGGTGAAGGACCGGCTGGCCGAGGACGATGCGGCGTCGGGCTTCCTGCTCGACGGCTTCCCGCGCACCATCGCCCAGGCCGAGCAGCTGCGCTCGTCGCTCGCCGACCTCGGTCACGGGCTGGACCGGGTGCTGGAACTCGTCGTGGACGAGGAGGAGCTGGTCCGCCGGCTGTCGGGTCGCCGCATGCTCGTGGACGGTGAGATGGTCCAGCGGGACGACGACAAGCCCGAGACGGTGCGCCACCGGCTCAAGGTCTACCGGGAACAGACCGCCCCGCTGTCGGGCTTCTACGAGGACGAGGGGCTGCTCGCGCGGATCGACGCGATCGGTCCGGTCGAGGAGGTCACCGAGCGGGCACTGCGCGCCCTGCGCGGGGACGACGGTCCGGGGACCGCAGGGGTTCCCACCCCGGCCTGAGGTACCGCGCGGTGTCCCGTGCGGAGGAGTGGCGGCACAGATGACGGCAGGGATCCTCAGCCGGCTCCCGCTGCTCGCGAAGTGGAGTGGACGCATGATCCAGATCAAGACGCCGCACGAGATCGAGCTGATGCGGGGCGCCGGCCTCGTCGTCGCGGGGGCGATCGCGGCGGTCCGGGCCGCCATCCGCCCGGGGGTCACCACGGGTGAGCTCGACGCGATCGCCGAGGACCACATCCGCAGCGCGGGCGCGGTCCCGTCGTTCCTCGGGTACCACGGGTTCACCGGGAGCATCTGCGCATCGATCAACGACGAGATCGTGCACGGCATCCCGCACAAGGACCGGGCGCTCGCGTCGGGTGACAACATCTCGATCGACTGCGGGGCCATCCTGGACGGCTGGCACGGGGATTCCGCTGTGACGCTGACGGTGGGGGAGCCGTCCGCCGAGGACGCGGCGCTTCTCGACGTCACGGAGCGCTCGATGTGGGCGGGGCTGGCCCGCGCCGTCGCCGGTGGCCGGCTGACCGACATCAGCTCCGCGGTCGAGCAGGCGATCCGTGCCGAGAGTCATCCGTACGGCATCGTCGACCACTACGGCGGGCACGGCATCGGCACCGAGATGCACCAGGACCCGCACGTGCTGAACTACGGGCGGCCGGGCCGTGGGCCCAAGCTCGTGCCGGGGCTCGCGCTCGCGATCGAGCCCATGGTGACGGTCGGCGACCCCGCCACCGTGGAGCTCGAGGACGGCTGGACCGTCGTCACGAAGGACGGGTCGCGTGCGGCGCACTTCGAGCACACGGTCGCGATCACGCCGGAGGGTCCGTGGGTGCTCACCGCCGAGGACGGGGGCCTCGCCGGTCTGGCGCCGTTCGGGATCACCCCTCGCAGCTGAGCACGGCGCCACCCTCCGCTCCGCCCACCGGGTCGGTGGACGGGCCATGACGGCAGTCACCAGGGCCGGGTTGGAGCGGCACGCCGCAGCGCGGTACAGTTGCCGATGGCGCTAGCGCCGTTCCGTCGTCGTGCTGTGGCCGCATGACGCGGAGCGCCCTCTGCGAGAGCGCCGGCACCACCCGATCTGCAATGTCCGAGCGCGTCCAGCCGGTGACCGGCGTGGCCGCGCAGAGGAACCAGTACCACCGAGTCAAGGAGTGCGTGTAGGGCATGGCGAAGAAGGACGGGGCCATCGAGGTCGAGGGTCGCGTCGTCGAGCCGCTGCCCAACGCGATGTTCCGGGTCGAGCTGCAGAACGGGCACCGGGTGCTCGCCCACATCAGCGGCAAGATGCGGCAGCACTACATCCGCATCCTGCCCGAGGACCGCGTGGTCGTGGAGCTCTCGCCCTACGACCTGACCCGCGGTCGCATCGTCTACCGCTACAAGTGACCGTCGCGGGCCCGCACAGCGTGCGCGGTCCGGGCACATCGATTTCGAGGAATGAGGGGCGGCACCGGTGAAGGTCCAGCCGTCGGTGAAGAAGATCTGCGACAAGTGCAAGGTGATCCGCCGGCACGGCCGGGTCATGGTCATCTGCGACAACGCCCGGCACAAGCAGCGCCAGGGCTGAGGGAGTACCTGAACATGGCACGACTGGCTGGCGTCGACCTGCCCCGCGAGAAGCGGATGGAGATCGCGCTCACCTACATCTATGGCATCGGCAAGCACCACGCCAAGGAGACCCTGGCCGCAACGGGCGTCAACCCCGACCTGCGCGCCAAGGACCTCAGTGACGAGGACCTGCTGAAGCTGCGCGACTACATCGACGAGCACTTCCGCGTCGAGGGTGACCTGCGCCGCGAGGTGGCCGCCGACATCCGTCGCAAGGTGGAGATCGGTTGCTACCAGGGGCTGCGGCACCGCCGCGGGCTCCCGGTGCACGGTCAGCGCACCAAGACCAACGCGCGCTCGAGCAAGGGCCCGCGCAAGACCATCGCCGGCAAGAAGAAGGCCGGCAAGAAGTAAGCCGCGAGAGCGCGTCGCCGCAGATCCCGTGAGGGGGGAGCGTCGGCGCGCACGCGTGCTGCCTCTCTAGGCCACGAAGAGAAGGAATCCGACAGACTCATGCCTCCCAGGGCTCGCGCCGCGGCCGGCGCCAAGAAGGTCCGCCGCAAGGAGAAGAAGAACGTCGCTCACGGTGCTGCGCACATCAAGAGCACGTTCAACAACACGATCGTCTCGATCACCGACCCCAACGGGAACGTGATCAGCTGGGCCTCCGCCGGTCACGTCGGCTTCAAGGGTTCCCGCAAGTCGACCCCCTTCGCCGCGCAGATGGCCGCCGAGAACGCGGCCCGCAAGGCGCAGGAGCACGGCATGCGCAAGGTGGACGTCTTCGTGAAGGGTCCCGGCTCCGGCCGCGAGACCGCGATCCGCTCGCTCCAGGCCACCGGCCTCGAGGTGGGGCAGATCCAGGACGTCACCCCGCAGCCGCACAACGGCTGCCGCCCCAAGAAGCGCCGCCGGGTCTGACCGGTCACTGACGAGACGAAGAGGTAGATAGACGTGGCCCGTTACACCGGAGCCGACTGCCGCATGTGCCGGCGCGAGAAGATGAAGCTGTTCCTCAAGGGCAGCAAGTGCGAGTCCCCGAAGTGCCCGATCGAGATCCGGCCGTACCCGCCGGGCGAGCACGGCCGGGGCCGCAGCAAGGACAGCGAGTACCTGCTGCAGCTGCGTGAGAAGCAGAAGGCCCGCCGCATCTACGGCGTGCTGGAGAAGCAGTTCCGCGGCTACTACGAAGAGGCCAACCGCAAGACGGGCAAGACCGGCGAGGTCCTGCTGCAGATCCTCGAGTCGCGGCTGGACAACGTGGTCTACCGGGCCGGCTTCGCCGAGTCCCGCGACATGGCGCGCCAGCTGGTGCGCCACGGCCACATCCGGGTGAACGGCCGCAAGGTCGACATCCCGTCCTACCGGGTCAGCGAGAACGACATCATCGAGGTCGCCGAGAAGTCGCGCACCATGATGCCGTTCGAGGTGGCCCAGGCCCGGGCGGGCGAGCGCCCCGTGCCGCCGTGGCTGGAGGTCATCAGCACCCAGCTGCGCGTGCTCGTGCACGGCATCCCGGCCCGCCAGGTGATCGACACCCCGGTCCAGGAGCAGCTGATCGTCGAGCTGTACTCGAAGTAAGCACCACAGCACCACAGCACCACCGGCTCCGGCGGGCGGACAGATGCCCGCCGGAGCCCGCACCACCCCTCACGGCGTCATATGGCGGGTGCCGGAGGACCTGAAGGAGACAGGCAATGCTCATCGCACAGCGCCCCACGCTGACCGAGGAGACGATCTCGGAGCAGCGCTCGCGGTTCGTCATCGAGCCGCTCGAGCCGGGCTTCGGCTACACCCTCGGCAACTCCCTGCGGCGCACGCTGCTGTCGTCCATCCCCGGTGCCGCTGTCACCAGCATCCGCATCGAGGGCACCCTGCACGAGTTCACGACCGTGCCGGGCGTCAAGGAGGACGTCACCGAGATCATCCTCAACCTCAAGGGCCTGGTCGTCAGCTCCGACTCCGACGAGCCGGTGACCATGTACCTGCGCAAGCAGGGCCCGGGTGAGGTCACCGCCGCGGACATCGCGCCGCCGGCCGGCGTCGAGGTGCACAACCCCGAGCTGCACATCGCCACCCTGAACGGCAAGGGCCGGCTGGAGGTCGAGCTGGTCGTCGAGCGCGGCCGCGGCTACGTGCCGGCCCCGCAGAACAAGCAGCCGGGCCAGGAGATCGGCCGCATCCCCGTCGACTCGATCTACTCGCCGGTCCTCAAGGTCACCTACGCCGTCGAGGCGACCCGCGTCGAGCAGCGCACGGACTTCGACCGGCTCGTGGTGGACGTGGAGACCAAGCCCTCCATCGCCCCGCGCGACGCGATCGCGTCGGCCGGGTCGACCCTGGTCGAGCTCTTCGGGCTGCTGCGCGAGCTGAACATCGACGCCGAGGGCATCGAGGTCGGGCCCAGCCCGGCCGAGGCCGCCGACATCGCCAACTTCTCGATGCCGATCGAGGACATGGACCTCACCGTCCGGTCCTACAACTGCCTCAAGCGCGAGGGCGTGCACACCGTCGGTGAGCTCGTCACCCGCTCCGAGGCCGATCTGCTCGACATCCGGAACTTCGGGGCCAAGTCGATCGACGAGGTCAAGATGAAGCTGGCCGCGATGGGTCTGGCGCTCAAGGACAGCCCGCCCGGGTTCATCCCGACCTCGATCGAGAGCTACGACGAGGGCTACGAGACCGACGCCTACCAGGGCACGGGCGAGTACGCGGCCGGCTACGACCAGGCGCAGTACGACGAGGGCTCCTACCAGGAGACCGAGCAGCTCTGACCGGTGCGGGCCGGACGGCGGGGAGCCCCGCCGTCCGGCCCCGCCGTGGGGCGCGCGACACTGACGCGAGAGCAGTGCAGCCCCACCGCAGCAAGGACGACAGCACCACCACGGATGCAGCCGGCAGCGAGCGCCCGGCCGCCTGAGGAAGGACCGACATGCCCACCCCCACCAAGGGCCCCCGTCTCGGCGGCTCCCCCGCGCACGAGCGGCTGATGCTGGCCAACCTGGCCACCTCGCTGTTCGAGCACGGGCGGATCACCACCACCGAGGCGAAGGCCAAGCGGCTGCGTCCGCTGGCCGAGAAGCTGGTGACCTTCGCCAAGCGCGGTGACCTGCACGCCCGTCGTCAGGTGATGACGACCATCCGTGACAAGGACGTCGTCCACACCCTCTTCGCCGAGATCGGTCCTCGCTACGAGAACCGGCCCGGTGGCTACACCCGCATCACCAAGGTCGGTCCCCGCAAGGGCGACAACGCCCCGATGGCGGTCATCGAGCTGGTCGAGGCCCTGACCGTCGGCCAGCAGGCCGTCGGCGAGGCCGAGCGCGCCCGTGGCACCCAGTTCGCCACCGGTGCCGGCGCCGCCGCGGCCGCTGGTGAGGTCACCGCCGACGCGGTCGAGACGACCGACGCCGAGGAGACCCCGGCTGACGAGTCCGCTGCCGCGGAGACCTCCGTCGCCGAGGACGCCGCGGCCGACGAGGTCGCCGAGGAGGCGGCCGGCGAGACCGCTGCCGACGCCGGGGACGCGGACGCCCGATGAGCTCGCCCGAGGACGTGACGGGCGCAGGCGCGGCCGGCGTCTCCGCCGGTGGCGGGGACCAGGGGGCCACGTTCGAGGGTGAGACCACCGGCCCCGGCGGCGACACCTCGCCGGCCGTGACCGACGGCAGCGTCACCGACGAGGCGCAGGAGATCGTCACCGACGTCTTCAACCCCGACGGAGACCGGCAGGACGACGGCGACGTGACGCCCGAGCCGCAGCGCGAGAACGCGGCCGTGGTGGACGACCCGGCGCTCTCGCCCGAGGTGGCCCGCGCCGCCGCCGCGGAGGTCCAGGCCGCCGAGCTCGGGGACGCCGCGACCGCGAGCCAGCAGTACCAGGGCGGCGACGCCGCCCCGGACCCGAAGTGACGTGCCGCTGAGCGATCAGCAGCGCACGGACGAGCCCGCCACCGACCCCGGTGGCGGGCTCGTCCGTCTCCGGTTGGCCGTGCAGTACGACGGCACCGGTTTCCACGGCTGGGCCCGCCAGCCGGCGATGCGCACCGTCCAGGACGAGCTGGAGCGGGGCCTGGCCACGGTGCTGCGCCGCGACGTCGACCTCACCGTCGCCGGCCGCACCGACGCCGGCGTGCACGCCACCGGCCAGGTCGTCCACTGCGACGTCCCGCGGGGGCTGTGGGAGCAGCAGGCCGCCAAGCTGGTCCGGCGGCTCCGCGGCGTCCTGCCGCCGGACGTGGTGGTCCGTTCGGTGACCGAGGCCCACCCCGACTTCGATGCGCGCTTCGGCGCGCTGGCCCGCCACTACGCGTACCGGCTGACCGACGACCCGGCGGGTCCGACGCCGCTGCGCCGGAACGACACGGTGGCCTGGCCGCGCCGGCTCGACGCCACCGCCATGGATCTCGCGGCGGGGCTGCTGCTCGGTGAGCACGACTTCGCCGCCTACTGCAAGCGCCGCGAGGGGGCCACGACGATCCGCACCCTCCTGCGGCTGGCCGTCTCACGCGCCGCGGCGGACGACGGCTCGCAGGTGGTGCGGATCGACGCGTCCGCCGACGCCTTCTGCCACTCGATGGTGCGCAGCCTGGTGGGTGCGCTGATCGCGGTGGGCGAGGGGCGGCGCCCGCTGGACTGGCCCGCTGCGCTGCTGTCGCGGACCGAGCGGGCCAGCGAGGTGCCGGTGGCCCCGGCCCACGGTCTGACGCTGCTCGCCGTCGACTACCCGCCCGACGCCGCGCTCGCCGCCCGCGCATCGGTCACCCGGGCCCGCCGCGGCGGGTGACGCCGGGGCCGGTCGAGCCGGCGGCCCGGGTCCACCCGCGCTGGGTCAGGGCACGGAGGCGACCGCCTCCTCGACCGGCGTCTCGCCCGCGACGAGCTCGACGACCGCACCGTCGCGCGGGTGGTCCAGGAACGCCAGCAGCACGGCGGCGACGTCGTCGCGCGGGATCTCGCCGCGCTCCACGTGCCGGTCCAGGGTGACCCGGCCCGTCCCGGGACCGTCGGTGAGCCCACCGGGGCGCAGCACCGTGACCGCCAGGCCCGGGCGTGCGAGCAGGTCCTGCTCGGCGGCGAGCTTGGCGCGCAGGTAGGCGGCGAACACCTCGTCCATGCCGTCGGGTGCGGCACCGCCGGCCACCAGGTCGGTCCCCATGGAGGAGACGAGCAGGTAGGTGCGCACCCCCGCCCGCTCGGCGGCATCGGCCAGCAGCACCGCGGCACCCCGGTCGACGCTGTCCTTGCGGGCGGTCCCGCTCCCCGGGCCGGCGCCCGCCGCGAACACGACGCCGTCGGCGCCCCGCAGCACCTCGGCGACCTCGTCGAGCGACGCCGACTCCAGGTCGAGCACCGCCGGCGTCACGCCGTCGGCCTCGAGGTCGGCCCGGTGATCGGGGTTGCGGACGAGGCCGACGACGGTGTCGCCGCGGCCGGACAGGAGACGGCCGAGGCGGCGGGCGACCTGCCCGTGGGCCCCGGCGATGACGATGCGCATGCGCCAGGCCCTACCCGGGAGGTGTGCCGGCTACCTCCCGGGCGCGCGCCAGCTCCTCGGGGGTGTCGCAGTCCAGCCACGGCGGGGGCCGGCCGGGGCTGGTCGGCGGGGAGAAGCGGTCGACGGCGAGCCCGGACACCACCCGGTGCAGGGCCCGAGGGGGGTCCGGGCCCCCCACGGCGGCGCGCAGCGCGTCCGCGCGCCAGGCGCCGAGCAGGAACTGGTCGCGGCCGGTGCCGTCTACCACCAGGACGCCGTCGCGGCGCAGGCGCCGGCGCAGCTCCCCGACCAGGTGGGCGGTGAGGAACGGCAGGTCGGCGGCGAGGACGACGACGACGGCGGTCTCCACGCGCTCCAGGCCGGCGCGCAGCGCCGCGGCGGGCCCACCGCCGGGCGGCGCCTCGCGGGTCAGCAGGACGTCACCGGGGACCTCCTGCGCCGGCCCCACGACGATCCGCCGCCGCGCGTCGCCGACGGCGTCGAGGACGGCCGCCAGCATCGTGCGGCGCCCCACGCGGAGCTGGGGCTTGGGCTGCCCGCCCAGCCGCTCGGCCCGCCCGCCGGCCAGCACCACGGCCGAGTACGGGGGCAGCGCGTCCACGCCGACACGGTAGGCGCACGGCATGGGTACCGTCCTCCGCGTGGGACGAGTCACCAGCCGCACCCCGGTGCTGCGCATCCGCGGCGCGCAGCACACCACCCGGCCCGACACGGTCGCCGCGGAGGAGCCGCTGGAGATCCGCTTGGGCGGCACCGCGCTGGCGATCACCATGCGCACCCCCGGTGACGACTTCGATCTGGTGCACGGCTTCCTGGCGACCGAGGGCGTGATCCGCGGCGCCGACGACGTCGCGGGCCTGCGCTACTGCGACTCGGTCGACGCGGACGGCCGCAACACGTACAACGTCGTCGACGTCGACCTGGCGCCCGGTGTGCCGATGCCCGACACGGGGCTGGAGCGGAACTTCTACACGTCCAGCTCCTGCGGCGTCTGCGGCAAGGCGAGCATCGACGCGATCCGCACCAAGACCTCCTTCGACGTCGCCGCTGACGCCGCGCAGCTGCCCCTGGAGGTGCTGCTGGCGCTGCCGGACCGGCTCCGGGCCGAGCAGCAGGTGTTCGACAAGACCGGTGGCCTGCACGCTGCCGGGCTGTTCGGCGCGGACGGCGAGCTGCTCGCGCTGCGCGAGGACGTCGGCCGGCACAACGCGGTGGACAAGGTGATCGGCGACGGCGTGCGGGCGGGCCGGCTGCCGCTTGCCGGGCACGTCCTGATGGTCAGCGGCCGGGCGAGCTTCGAGCTGACCCAGAAGGCGGCGATGGCGGGCATCCCGGTGCTCGCCGCGGTGTCGGCGCCGTCGTCGCTCGCGGTGGAGCTGGCCCGCGAGGTGGGCATCACCCTGGTGGGCTTCCTGCGCGGTGACGGCTGCAACGTCTACACGCATCCCGAGCGGATCGTCCTTCCGGACGCCGGCTGACCCGGTACCTGCTTCGTCGTCTGCTGCGACGCGGGGGGCCACATCGTTCGCCACCCGGGTCAGGGGCCAGGCGCTGTGGCCGACTGCCATCCTCTGGGTGTGAGGGACGACGGTCGACAGGGCGGAATCCTCGTTCGACCCGTCCTGCGTGAGATCTGGCGGCCGTTCCACGCCTTCGGTGCCATCGCGGGGGTCGTGCTCGTCGTGGGCCTGGCGGCCGCGGCGGCGGGAGCGTCGGACGCGCTGGAGGTGGTGTCGTTCGTCTGCGCGATCATCATCCTCCTCGCATGCGCGCGAACCGCGACGTGGCGGCTCCTGCCCGGACGGACCACGGTCGGGTGGGACGACACAGGGCTGATCGTCCGGCGCGGGACCAGGGTTCTCCGGCACTATCCGTGGCCGACCGTCGAGCGGGTGTTCGTGTCCCGGGGTGATCGCTGGCCGGAATGGGCCAGGTGGGCGCTGTTCAGCACTCTTTCCGTGGTGCAGCGGCGTCCGGGGGGGGGGGGGGGGCGGCCATCACGTCCTCGCCAGGGCTCCTCCTGGTCCGCGAGGAGGACGTGGAGCGGGCGCAGCGCATGCTGGACGCGGTCGCCACGCGGCACCTCGCCGAGCGGCACGACGCCTAGGTGTACTGCCCGGACAGGTTGGTGCACCGCGTGGTGAGTGATCGGTCTTGATGTGAGGAGGGACCTCCGGGTTCTGTTTGGGAGCCGCCAAGCACCCATCCAGACCCCAGGAGGTCCCTCGTGGTCCA
>NZ_JBJHAA010000007.1:0-190125 GCF_054050795.1 Blastococcus sp. SYSU DS1024 | reverse complement strand
CCTGGACCGGCGTCATCTGGCGCTGCTGGCAAGAACACAGCGCATACGACCCAGCCCGCCACGGCGCCCACAACCGATACCTCACTCAGGGCGCCGCGGCAGCGGCTTGACACAGGGCTACTCAGTCGTCGTAGAGGAGGGGTGGCCGGACCGGGTCCTGCGCCCGGGCCGCGGCGTGCAGCGCGCGCAGCCCCTCGACGGCGCGGACGGCCTGCTCCCCGTCGGCGGCCTGCAGCGCGAGGAGGGAGATCTCGTCGCCGTTCTCCAGGAGCAGCGCTCCCCACGCCGACTTCCGGTCGAACCGGACCGCACGCACCGCCGTCCACGGCAGCTCGTGGTGGACGACGAGGTTGCGGACGCGCACGCCTGCGGCATCGGCGTCGACGCGCGACCGCCCCAGGGACACGATCCCCGCACCGAGGACGAGGCCCAGGCCGGCGATCGCCACCTGGTCGACCAGGCCGTAGTCCACCACCGTGTTCTCGGTCGAGGGCAGGCCCAGCGCGACCAGCAGGGCCACCAGGACCACCACCCCGGCGGCGACGGTCAGCAGGAGCCGCAGCCGGCGAGGGACGACCGCGACGGCGGGCAGGGGATCCGGGGAACCGCTCACCGCCCCATGGTGTCAGCCCGGGCGCTGGCGACGGCTGGCAGAGTGCGACGTCGTGGAGATCACCGGCACCGCCCAGCGCGCGGCGTGGGACGACCGCGCCATGCCCCCGGTCGAGCGGCTGCGCGGCGACCTGTGGTCGGTCCCGGTCCCGATCCCGCACAACCCGCTGCGCTACGTGAACGTCTACGTCTGCGCCCTCGACGGGGGCGGACTGGGCCTCGTCGACACCGGGTGGGAGAGCGAGGCCGGCTGGTCGGCCCTGACGGAGGGGCTCGCCTCCCTCGGTGGCTCGGTCGGGGACGTGCGGGGCGTGCTCGTCACCCACCTGCACTTCGACCACCTCGGGCTCGCCGCCCGCGTCCGGCAGGCCAGCGGCGCCTGGATCGCCATGCACCCCGCCGACGCCGACGCGGTCCGCCGGCTGACCGCCACCGACGCGCAGGCCGCCGTCGACGACGAGGTCGAGTTCCTCGTGCGTCTGGGCGCTCCGCGCGACGAGGCGGTCGGGGACGTCGGGGGTGCGGAGAACCTGTCCGGCTTCTCCCGCATGGCCGTGCCCGACCGGCTCCTGGAGGACGGCGACCGCGCCGCCTTCCCCGGCTGGTCGCTGCGCGCGGTCCACACCCCGGGCCACACCCCCGGCCACCTGTGCTTCGCCGACGAGCGCACCGGGCTGCTCTTCTCCGGGGACCACGTCCTGCCGCGCATCAGCCCGAACATCTCCAGCACCCGAGGGGGTTCCCCGGACCCGCTGCGGGACTACCTGGGCTCGCTGGCCGCCGTGCGGGACCTCGAGCCGTCCGAGGTGCTGCCCGGTCACGAGTGGCGGTTCCGCGGCCTGGCCGACCGCGCCGACGCGCTCACCGACCACCACGAGCGACGGCTGACCGAGCTGCTCACCGCGATCGCCGAGCACCCCGGGTCCACCCCCTGGGACCTGGCCGCCCACCTGACCTGGTCCCGGCCGTGGGACCAGTACGCGCGACGCATGCGGATCTTCGCGGTGACCGAGACCGACGCCCACCTGCGGCTGCTGGCCAGCCGGGGGCTGGTCGTCGGGGACGGCGGTGCGGTGCCGACGTGGACCCTGCGCCCACGCTGACCGAGGCGGCCCCCTACGCCGCCGACGGCACGCGCGCCCGGACCGACGTGGTGGTCGACGGCGGACGGTGACCCGGCTCACGTCCGGCCGGGTGCGCCGGGTCGCGACACACATCGGTAACGCCGGACGGCGACCATGGAGGCCGACCGCACGCGAGGGGGACACGTGACCGACACCGTCCGGGAACAGCCGACCGAGCTGCCGCTGGCCGGCTACACCGTCGCGGTGACCGCCGCCCGCCGCAAGGAGGAGCTGGGGGCGCTGCTGGACCGCCGCGGCGCCCGCGTCGTCTACGCCCCGGCGATCCGGATCGTCCCGCTCTCCGACGACACCGAGCTGGTGGCGGCGACGCGCCGGGTGCTGGCGGCCCCGGTGGACCTGGTGATCGCCACCACCGGGGTCGGCTTCCGCGGCTGGCTCGAGGCCGCCGAGGCCTGGGACCTGCCCCTGGTCGCGCACCTGTCGGGCTCGCGCGTGCTGGCCCGCGGCCCCAAGGCGCGGGGAGCCATCCGCGGCGGCGGCCTGGTCGACGCCTGGTCGCCGGAGTCGGAGTCGTCCGCCGAGGTGCTCGAACACCTGCTGTCCGGGGCCGAGGGGCCGCTGGCCGGGCGGCGGATCGCCGTCCAGCTGCACGGGGATCCGCTGCCCGACCTCGTCGCCGCCCTGCGGGAGAGCGGCGCGGACGTGCTCACCGTCCCGGTGTACCGCTGGGTGCCGCCCGAGGACGTCACCCCGGTCCGCCGTCTGGTGGCCGGCATCGGCGCCGGGGCCGTCGACGCCGTCACGTTCACCAGCGCGCCGGCGGCGGCGAGCCTGCTGCAGGTGGCCGACGAGACCGGCCACCGGGAGGCGCTGGTGGCGGCCTTCAACGACCGCGTGCAGGCGGTCGCCGTCGGCCCCGTCACCGCCGCACCGCTGGACGCGGCCGGGATCCCGTCCTTCCAGCCCGCCCGTGCACGTCTGGGCGCGCTGGCCCGCGAAGTGGTGGCCCGGCTCCCCGAGCGGGACCCCGTGCTGCAGGTCGGGCCGCACACCCTGCAGGTCCGCGGCCACGCCGCCGTCGTCGACGGGCAGCTGGTCGAGCTGCCGCCGGGGCCCCTGGCGGTGCTCCGCGAGCTGACCCGCCGGCCGGGCCACGTCCTCCCCCGGGCCGACCTGGTCGCCGCGCTCCCCGGTGGCGGGGACGGGCACGCGGTCGAGATGGCGGTGACCCGGCTGCGGGCGGCGCTCGGCGCGCCGCTGGTGGAGACGGTCGTCAAGCGCGGCTACCGCCTCCGGGCGTGAGACGGCGGCGCCCGCTCAGCGCAGGTCCAAGCGCATCAGCACGCGCGGGAAGCCGTTGAGGACGGAGCCGGTGTCGGCGGCCTTCTCGAACCCGGCGCGCTCGAACAGCGCCCGCGTGCCCACGTAGGCCATGGTGAGGTCGACCCGCTGCCCGTCGTTGTCCACCGGGTACCCCTCGACGGCCGGCGCGCCGTGGGCGCGGGCGAACTCGACGGCGCCCGCGACCAGGGAGTGGGCGATGCCCTTCCTCCGGTGACCGGGGCGCACCCGCACGCACCACAGCGACCAGACGTCGAGGTCGTCGACGTGCGGGATCCGCCGGTTGCGGGCGAAGCTCGTGTCGGAGCGCGGGTGGACCGCCGCCCAGCCCACCACCTCGTCGCCGTCGTAGGCGAGCACCCCCGGTGGCGGGTGCTCCCGCACCAGCTGCCGCACCCGCTCGCCGCGCGCGGGCCCGACCAGCTCGCGGTTCTCCTTCGACGTCGGGAGCCGGTAGCTCAGGCACCAGCACACGTTCGCGTCCGGCCGCTTCGGGCCGACCATCGTCGCCACGTCGGCGAAGCGGACGGCCGGCCGCACCTCGATCGCCATGCGGCGATGGTGACACGGCTCACCGACGAATCCGGCCGGCCGCACGCCCGCCGGGCCAGCACCCCCGTGCGCCGCGTGCTCACACCGCGCGATCCGCGCGGTGAGGGGGTCGTTCCCGAGAGGTCACACGAGCGCGGCGGCGCGGAAACGGCCGGTTCCTAGCGTCGGGCGCCACGAGGAGCCGCCCGTCGGGCGGCCGGGGACCCGAGGGATGCACCGATGACCACCACCCCCACCGCCCACCCCACCGGCGAGGCGGCCGCGCCGGCCTCCGCCCCTCCCGCCACGGTTCGGCGCGGCTCCCGCTGGATCGACGACTACGACCCGGAGGACCCGCGCTTCTGGGCCTCGCCGCAGGGCCGCCCGGTGGCCCGGCGCAACCTGGCGTGGTCGGTGCTCGCCGAGAACATCGGTTTCAGCGTCTGGCAGATGTTCAGCGTCGCCACCGCGGTGCTGGCGTCGATCGGCTACGGGTTCACCAGCGACCAGCTGTTCTGGCTCGTCGCCACGGCCGGCCTCGTCGGCGCCATCATGCGGGTGCCCTACACCTTCATGCCGGCGCTGGTCGGCGGCCGGAACTGGACCGTGGTCAGCGCCGCCCTGCTCCTCGTCCCCGTCACCCTGCTCACGATCGCCGCGACCACCGACCAGCCGTACTGGTTCTGGGTGCTCACGGCCGTCACGTGCGGGTTCGGCGGGGGGAACTTCGCCTCGTCGATGGCGAACATCTCCTTCTTCTACCCGGACAAGGAGAAGGGCTTCGCGCTCGGGCTCAACGCCGCCGGCGGCAACATCGGCGTCGCGATCATCCAGCTCGTGGGGCCGCTGGCGGTCACCCTCGGCGCCCTCGCCGTCGTGGGCGGCAGCACCGGGACGACCGACGGCGGCGAGGCCCGGTACGTGCAGAACGTCGCGCTGATCTGGGTGCCCTTCATCCTGCTGGCGGTCGCCGGCGCGTGGTTCGGCATGAACAACCTGTCCGGCGCGAAGGCGAACATCGCCGACCAGGCGGCGATCGCACGTCGCACGCAGACCTGGGTGATGTCGTTCCTGTACATCGGCGCGTTCGGCTCGTTCATCGGCTTCTCAGGCGCCTTCCCCCTGGTGCTGGCCAACGAGTTCGCCGCCGACACCTACCGCTACGCCTTCCTCGGCCCGCTCGTCGGCTCGCTGTCGCGGCCGTTCGGCGGCTGGCTCGCCGACCGGGTGGGCGGGGCGCGGATCACCGTCGTCACCTTCGTCGGGCAGGCGGTGGCCATCGGCGCGGCGATCGCGTTCCTGCGCGCCGGGAGCTTCAGCGGCTTCCTCGCGAGCTTCCTCGTGCTCTTCGCCGTCGTGGGCATGACCAACGGCTCGACCTACCGGATGATCCCGATCATCTACCGGGCCGAGGCGGCCGCCGGGCACCCCGGCGACAGCACGGCGGAGGTCCTCTACCGCGCCCGGCGGGACACCGCCGCCGCGGTCGGCATCATCTCGGCGGTGGGCGCGCTGGGCGCCGTCTTCATCCCCCGGGTGGTGTCGGAGTCCTACGGCGCCACCGGCGGCGTCGAGACGGCCCTGCTCAGCTTCTGCGGCTTCTACGTCGTGTGCGTCGCGGTGACCTGGTTCGTCTACCTCCGGCGCGGCACGCTGATGCAGCGCGCCGGCGTCTGAGGAACGACCCCGCGCACCGCCGCGCCCGCCCCCTGGGGCCGGCGCCGGCGGTGCGCCGTGGCCCCAGCGGGTGAGCCCGTCCCGTCCCGGGGTGCAGCAGCACCGCCGCAGCGACGAAGATCGCCGGGTGACCGCAGCCGAGGAGACCAGCACCGGGCGCGCCCTCGTCGAGGCCGGGAGCCCCGTCGCCGGCTCGATGAGCCGGGCGGCCGCGACGGTGGTCTTCGAGCCCGCGGCGGCGCGGGTGCGGGTGCCCGAGCGGTTCGCAGCGGTGCTGCGCACGGCCGCGGAGGACGCCGCCGGCATCCCCGGAGCGCGGGAACGGGTGCGGGCCGGTGCCGCCCTGGCGTTCGCGGTGGAGCACGCGGTGACCGTCCACCGCGCCGGCCGGGCGATGCGGACCGACGACTTCTTCACCGCCCGCCCGGGCAACCGCCCGGTCGCCGACGAGCTGGCCGAGGCCGTCCTGCTCGCCGCCCGCTCGTCCACCGACGAGCGCCGGGTGCGCCACCTCGGCTACCTGCTGGCCGAGGTCGCCGTCTCCCCCGACATCGACGGCGAGCTCGTCGGCCGGGCGCTGCGGCTGATCGCGACGCTGGACTGGCGGCAGCTCGCGCTGCTGGCCGCCGTGGGCCGGCGGGACCGGGTGCCGCTGCCCATGACGCCGCTCGACGACGAGCCCCGGGGGTGGACGGCGTGGGGCGCGCGGGAGGACGTCGCCGACCTGCAGCGCGCCGGCCTCCTCGACCCGCCGCCGGCCCGACCGCGTCCCGGCGGTGCGGCGCTGCCCCGGCTGCGGATGGCCGATCTGCGGCTGACCCGCCGCGGCGTGCTGGTGCACCGGCTGCTCGTGCTGGAGGTGCTGCGCGAGGACGCCGTGACCGCCGCCCTGGCGGAGCTGGGCCTGCCCCGCAGCTGACGCCCGGCACATCGTTTCCGATTCGTTACCGGACACGCGGTCCTTTCCGCACCCCTGACGCGTCTACCGGGCAGGGGAACGGAAGGGAGGCCTCGATGCACGGCAGGTACGAGCAGCGACCGGAGAGCGCCGCGCTGATCGCCGCGCGCCAGCTGGCCGAGGAGGCGCGCCACCGCCGGGTCGGACGCGACCTGCGCCGGCGGCGGCAGCCGGCGCGGGTCACGTCGGCCGCGGCACCGGGCGGACGGGCGCCGACGCTCCCGGGGGCGCCCTAGCCTCGCCGTCGCGCGACGAGCACCGTGTCCGGAACCGGGTTCCCGGTCCGCCGGACGGCCTCCGCGTCCCGCTCGCGGACCGCGGTGACGACGCCGCGCCACTCCCCCGGTTCGAGCACCGCCGCGACGTCCTCGGCGGTGTGGAGCACGCCGGGGTCGTGCGCGTGGGTGTGCCCGTGGCCCCGCTCCTCACCGTGGAGGTGGCCGACGACCAGCAGGGTGCCGCCCGGCGCGACGGCGGCCGCGAGGCGCCGGAACACGCCCTCCCGATCGGTCCAGCGCGCGTGCAGGTAGTGCGCGGTGACCAGGTCGAACCGCCGCTCCGGCGGCGCCCAGACGTCCAGGTCGGCGTGCACCCACTCGACCCGGTCGGCCAGCCCCCGCGCCCGGGCCGCCGCGGCGCCGCGCTCCAGCGCGACGGGTGAGAAGTCGACCGCCGTCACCCGCCAGCCGCGCTCGGCCAGCCAGAGGGCGTCACCCCCTTCGCCGGACCCGGCGTCCAGCGCGGTCCCGGGCTGCAGGCCGCTCGCCTCGACGACGAGCTGCCGGTTGGCGCGACCGCTCCACACCGCCGGAGCCGAGCGGTACAGCTCGTCGTACGACGCGCGGTCGGTGGCGCTCACGCCGCCACGCTCCGCCGCCGGGCCACCGCGTCCCGGGTGTCCTCCTGGACCAGGTCGGCGTTGATCATCGCCCCGGCGCGGAGCCCCTGGGCCGCGGCGACGACCACCTGGGCGCTCACGTCACCGGTGTTGCCGGCGACCCAGACGCCGGGCACGTCGGTGCGGCCGGTGGGGTCGGCGGGCAGGTGGGTGCCCAGCACCGCCCCGTGCATCTCCACCGGCACCGGCGCCGCCCCGAGGTCGGCGAGCAGCTCGGCGTTGGCGACCATCCGGGTGGCGACGACGACGGCGTCCCGCTCGACCAGCTCGCCGGAGGCCAGCCGGACGGCGGCGGCGCGCTCCAGCCCGGCCACCTCGCCGCGGACGATGCGCACCCCGCGCGCCTCCAGCTGCTCCCGCTCCTCCTCGGTCGGCTCCGAGCCGGTGTGCACGAAGAGGACCACGTCGTCGGTCCACTGCCGCCAGAGCCCCGCGGCGTAGGCGCCCATCGGGCCGGTGCTCACGATGCCGACGGCCCGGTCGCGCACCTCCCAGCCGTGGCAGTACGGGCAGTGCAGCACCGTGCTCCCCCACCGCTCCTCGACGCCCGGGACAGCGGGCAGCTCGTCGGTGAGGCCGGTGGCCAGCAGCAGCCGGCGGGCGCCCACCGACCGGCCGTCCTCGAGGGCGACCCGGAAACCGCCGTCCTCGCGCCGCACCGCCACGACCCGGCCGGTCACCACGGTGCCGCCGTAGCCCTCGACCTCGCCGCGTCCGATCGCGTACAGCTCCGCCGGGGGCGTGCCCTCCCGGCCGAGGTAGTTGTGCACGTGCCCGGCGGGGGCGTTGCGGGGCTCGCCCGCGTCCACCACCAGCACGCTGCGCCGGGCGCGGGCCAGCGTGAGCGCTCCGCTCAGGCCTGCCGCGCCGCCTCCGATGACCACCACGTCGTATCGCTCGTCCATGGCGGCAACTGTCGGCCGGACCTCCCGCGCTGGCAATGAAGCTTGCGGGAATGGCAAACTCGGCGTCGTGTCCGACGACGACGTCCTGCAGAACGTGGGTCCACGGCTGCGCGCGCTGCGCACCGAGCGCGGCGCGACGCTGACCGACGTCGCGGAGACGACCGGCATCTCGGTGAGCACGCTGTCGCGGCTGGAGTCCGGTGGGCGCCGCCCGACGCTCGAGCTCCTCCTGCCGCTCGCGCGCACCTACGGCGTCGCCCTCGACGACCTGGTCGACGCGCAGGCGCCGGCGGACCCACGGGTGCACGGGCACCCGATCAGGCGGGACGACGGCATGACCATGGTGCCGCTGACCCGCCAGTCCGGTGGCCTCCAGGCGTACAAGATGCTGCTCCCCGCCCGGTGGCGGGTGAGCGACACCGACCAGAAGACCCACGAGGGCTACGAGTGGCTCTACGTGCTCTCCGGCCGGATCCGCCTCCTCCTCGGTGCCCGGGACTTCGTCCTGGGCCCGGGCGAGGTGGTCGAGTTCGACACCCGGGTGCCGCACACGTTCTCCAACCCGTTCCCCGAGCCGGCCGAGGGGCTGGTCCTCTTCGGCCCGCAGGGCGAGCGGATGCACGTCCGCGCCCGCCCAGCGCCGTCGGGCGCTCAGGCCGACCGGGCGTAGGCGGTCGGTGTCGTCGCGAACAACCGGCGGAAGTGCCGCGTGAGGTGCGCCTGGTCGTAGACGGGACCGGGTACCTCGCCACGTTCCGCCAGCCCGTGGTCGTGCTGACCGGGTCGGCCGACGTGCTGGCGAAGACCGGCACCCGGGCGCTGCAGCGCGGCCTGCCGACCTCGGTGTTCACCGCGGACCTGTTCGCCACCGGCGGCGACGCCGAGAACCGGGCGGCGGTGCGTGCGGCCCCCGGCGCCGCGCTGGACCTGGTGGGGTTGGCCCTGCACGGCCCGGAGAACGCCGTCGACGAGGTGGTGAAGGGCGCCCGCACGCACCCCTGAGAGGGACCCTCCCGCCGCTCGCACGCCCGAGGCGGGCCCCCGGGAGGGGCCCGCCCCAGCGGTCAACCTGCTGCGGGCAGCCCGGTGTTGTTGCTGGCACCCGACTTGTCGACCGCGCCGGCGTTGAAGTAGCTCCCGTCGAAGTGCACGTTGTCAGCACCGGGCATGATCGTGACGGCGGGGCGGACGCCGACCCCCGTCACGGTGATGCCGTGGCCGTGGATCTCGACGGCGGGCTGGTTGAGCCACCGGGACTCCCCGAGGTGGAAGCCGCGGGTGTTCTCGGTGAACTCCAACGCGCCGATGGTCGAGGCGGTGATGTAGTCAGTTACTCAAAAGAGGGAACCATGCGCTCTGCGTGAGGGTGCGACGCCTGTGACGAGAGTGGTGGTCGGGGCGTTCGAATGGTGTCCAGCGCTGAAATGCAGGGTGGCATCTTGTGTATCGACGACGTTCGCCCGCCGTCCGTAGGCCGCCAACCCGTTCCCCGAGCCCGCGGAGTCCCGGTCCTCTCGGGCCCGCAGGGCGAGCGCATGCACGTCAGCGCCCGCCCCGCGGCCCGCTAGACCTCGACGACGAGGACGCCGTCCTCCTCCCGCACGGGGTAGACGCGGATCGGCGCAGCGCCCGACGTCGAGGCGCCGTCGGACCACCGGTAGGCGTAGAGGTGCAGGGGGCAGACGAGCACGTCGACGTCGGTCTGCCCGTCGGCGAGCGGTCCGCCGGCGTGCGGGCAGGCCGCCTGCGTGGCGTGCAGCGAGCCGTCGCGGAGCCGGAACACCGCCACCTGCACGCCACCGGCGACGAACGCCCGGCCTTCGCCGAAGGGGATGTCGGCCACCCGCCCCACGACGTGCTCGCGTCCGCGCACCGGTGCGGCCGGCCCCGGCGTGCTGACGCCCGTCGCGGGGCTGCCGGTCTCCGTGCCGGGGGTGGTCGGCCGGGCCGGCTCCCGGGTGTGGTCGAGCCGGGTGGCGGCGGGGCTGCCGAGGCTCATCGGACCGGCACCTTCGGCAGCGGGATCAGCGGGAGCGACGGGCGGAACTGGCCGGGTGTGGCCGGTTCCCTGCCGTCCTGCCCCCAGGGATCGGAGTAGGCGTCGACCGACTTCTGCATGTTCGCGTCGAGGTCGGCGACGATCCCCTCGCTGTCCTCGAGGAGCACGGCCCTGATCTTCTCCAGCCCGATCCTCGGCACGAAGTCGTAGGTCCGCTCCAGCCAGTTGGCGTTCTCCCGGTAGTACTGCATGAAGCGCCCGGCCAGGGTGATGACCTCCTCCGGCGAGCCGACCGTGGCCAGCAGGTCGCCCTTGCGGATGGTGGCCCCGGCGGCGCCGCCGACGTAGACCTCCCACTTCCCGTTGCCGATCGCCACGACGCCGACGTCCTTCACGTAGGCCTCGGCGCAGTTCCGCGGGCACCCGACGACGGCGAGCTTCATCTTCGCCGGGCTCTCGATGCCCTGGAAACGCGTCTCGAGGTCGATCCCCAGCTGGGTCGAGTCGCCGAGCCCGAACCGGCAGAAGTCGCTGCCGACGCAGGTCTTCACCGTGCGGAAGCTCTTGCCGTAGGCGTACCCCGACGGCATGCCGAGGTCGGCCCACATGGCCGGCAGGTCCTCCTTGCGGACGCCGAGCAGGTCGATCCGCTGGCCGCCGGTCACCTTCACCATCGGCACCTCGTACTTCTCGGCGACGTCGGCGATCTTCCGCAGCTGCGCCGGCGTGGTCACCCCGCCCTTCATCTGCGGGACCACGGAGAAGGTGCCGTCGCGCTGGATGTTGGCGTGCACCCGGTCGTTGATGAACTCGCCGTCCTTCTCCGGGACGAAGTCGTGCCCCCAGATCATCTTGAGCAGCGAGGTCAGCCCCATCTTCGACTTCGCGTCGTCCCTGCCGTCGGGCGCGAGGGTCGCGAACACCGCGGACACGCTGCGCAGGTCGTGCTCCCGGATGGCCCGCACCAGCTCGGGCTTGGGCATGGGGATGCCCGGCACGTACCAGGACGCCGCCGGGTCCTCGGCGAGGTCGCCGTCGGCGGCCCACTCGACGATCTGCTTCACCAACGACTTGCACGAGCCGCAGCCCTTGCCGGCCCGCGTCCTGTCCATGACCTCGCCGACGCTGCTGCAGCCACCGCTGACCGCGCCGCAGATGTCGCCCTTGGTGACGCCGTTGCAGTTGCACACCTGGCTGTCGTGCGGCATGTCGGCGACGCCCACCTCCTCCGCCCCGTCGGAGAGGTCGACCAGCAGCCGGATCCGCTCCTCCGGCAGCGGGGCGCCCCGGTCGAAGGCCTGGGTGAGGAAGGCGACCTTGCGGGTGTCACCCAGCAGCGTCGCGCCGACCAGCTTGTCGTCGCGGATCACCACCGACAGGTGCACGCCCCGCCTGGGCTCGGAGATGACCAGGAACTCGTCGTCGTCCCGCTCCGGGGTGCTGATCCCCATCACGGCGACGTCGACGCCGGCGACCTTGAGCTTCGTCGCCGTCCGGCTGCCGTGGTACTCGGCCGCCGGGTCGGTGCCGGTGAGGACGTCGGCCAGGACCTTGGCGTGCTCCCACGCGGGGGCGACCAGTCCGTAGAGCTCGCCGCGGTGCTGGGCGCACTCGCCGATGGCGTAGACGTCGGGGTCGTCGGTGCGCAGCTGGTCGTCGACGACGACGCCGCGCTCCACCTCCAGCCCGGAACGCAGCGCGATGTCGGTGTGCGGCCGCACGCCCGCGGCGACCACGAGCAGGTCGCAGTCCAGCCGCCGGCCGTCCTTCAGCAGCACCCCCTCCACGTGCCCGTTCCCGAGCACCTCGGTGGCCAGGACGTCGAGGTGCACGGTGATGCCGAGGGCCTCCACGCTCCTCTTGAGGATCGCGCCGGCCTCCGCATCGAGCTGGGCGTTCATCAGCCACGGCATGGCGTGCACCAGCTCGACCTGCAGGCCGTGGCCCTGCAGGGCGCGCGCGGCCTCCAGGCCCAGCAGCCCCCCGCCCATCACCACGGCGCGCCGGCAGCGGCCGGTGGCCTCGAGCATGGCCCGGGTCTCGTCGATCGTGCGGAAGCCGTACACGCCGGGCAGCAGGGCGCCGTCGCCGGTCCGCACCCCGGTCATCGGCGGGATGAAGGAGTAGCTGCCGGTGGCCAGCACCAGGTGGTCGTAGGGCGTGACGCTGCCGTCGGCGGCGTGCACCTGCTTGGCCGCGGTGTCGATCCGCTCGACCCGGACGCCGGCGCGCAGGTCGATGCCGTTGTCGGCGTACCAGTCGTGGGAGTTGAGGACGATGTCGTCCTCGTGCGACTCCCCGGCCAGCACCGGGGAGAGCATGATCCGGTTGTAGTTGCCGTGCGGCTCGTCGCCGAAGACGGTGATGCGGAACTGCTCGCCGCCGCCGCGCTCGAGCACCTCCTCGACGAAGCGGGCACCGGCCATGCCGTTGCCCACCACGACCAGCCGGCCGCGGGGATCGGGGTCGTCGTCCAGGTGCAGCGTCGTGGCGGCGGCGAGGCGCGCGCCCAGGATCGTCGTCATCTCAGACCTCCACCAGTCCGAGGTCGACCACGATCTCGCCGGTGACGCCCTCGGGGGCCGCCGCGTGGAGCTCCACGACGCAGCCGCCCACCAGGTCCTCGACGACGCGCAGCGGCACGTGGGTGTCGGCCTTCGCCCCGATCGGGAACCAGCGCATCGGCTCGCCGTCGCGCACCAGGAGCACGTAGACCAGCTCGGCCGTGGAGTTCCCGCCGCGGAAGTACAGGGCCTGAGCACTGCGACCGGGGGGCACGGTGTAGCGCAGCGCCGGGTCGACGGGGCCGGGCTTGGCCAGCCCCTCGCCGGTGATCGGGAAGACGCCTTGCAGGAAGCGGGGGGTGCTCTTCACGGGGGTTCTCCTGGTCGTCGAGGAGCGGGACGGCGGGTGCGGAACGGGCGCGGTGGCGGGCCGGTGGCCGGCCGGCCGTGGCTGGGTGGCCGCGGGTGGGGGCGGGATGTGCTCCTCGGGGCCGGCGACGCGGGCGACGGCGACGGCGCAGACCTTGAAGGGCGGCATCTTCGACGTCGGGTCGAGCGCGTCGGCGTCGGTGAGCGCGTTCGCGCCGGCCCAGTGGAACGGCACGAAGACGACGTCCGCCCGGATGGTGTCGGTGACCTGCGCGTGGAACCGGGCGCGGCCGCGGCGGGTGGTCAGCTCCACGACGTCGTCCTGCGCGATGCCGAGCCGGCGGGCGAGGTCGGGGTGGAGCTCCGCCCGCGGGGTCGGCGCGACCAGCTGGAGGCTGCGCGTCCGGCGGGTCTGAGTGCCCGACTGGTACTGCGCGAGCACCCGGCCGGTGGTGAGCACGTAGGGGTGGTCGGCGTCGGGTGGCTCGTGGGCGTCGGCGTGCTCGACCCGGAGGAACCGGGCCCGGCCGTCGGGGGTGGCGAACCGCTCGGTGAACAGCCGCGGCGTGCCGGGGTGCTCCGGTGAGGGGCAGGGCCAGAAGACGCCGCGCTCCTCGTCGATGCGCCGGTAGCTGATGCCCGCGTAGTCGGCCACTCCCCCGGCACTGGCCCGGCGCAGCTCCTCGAACACCGTCTCCGGGTCGCCGCTGAACTTCTCGCCGGCCCCCAGGCGGCCGGCCAGCTCGGCGAGCAGCTGGAGGTCGTCGCGGACGCCGTCGGGCGGGTCGAGCGCCCGGCGACGCCGGATCACCCGGCCCTCGACGTTCGTCATCGTCCCGGCCTCCTCCGCCCACATGGCGCTGGGCAGGACGACGTCGGCCAGCTCCGCGGTCTCGGAGAGGAAGAAGTCGCTGACGGCGAGGAAGTCCAGGTCGCCCAGCCGGCTGATGACCCGGCGGGCGTCGGGCGCGCTGACCGCGACGTTGCTGGCCAGCACCAGCAGGGTGCGCACACCGCCGTCGGTGCCGAGCGCGTCGAGCAGCTCGAACGCCGACCTCCCCGGCTGCGGGAGGTCGTCGGGGTCGACGCCCCAGATAGCGGCGACGTGCGCGCGGGCGGCGGGATCGGCGAGCGACCGGTAGCCGGGCAGCTGGTCGGCCTTCTGCCCGTGCTCGCGGCCGCCCTGCCCGTTGCCCTGGCCGGTGATGGTGCCCCAGCCGCTGCCCCGCCGGCCCGGCAGGCCGAGGGCGAGGGCGAGGTTGATCCACGCCTGGGCGGTGTCGGTGCCGTTGCGGTGCTGCTCGGCGCCGCGCGCGGTGAGGATCATCGCCTTCTCCGCGCGGGCCAGGGCGAAGACGGTGCGCCGCTGGTCGGGAACCGGCACACCGGTGAGCCGCTCGACCCGGTCGGGCCAGTACGCACCGACGCCGGCCCGCACCTCCTCGAACCCGGTGGTGCGCGCGGCGACGTACTCCTCGTCGACCAGCCCCTCGGCGATCGCGATGTGCAGCAGCCCGTTGGCCAGCGCCAGGTCGGTGCCGGGCAGGGGCTGCAGGTGCAGCGCTGCGTTCCGGGCGGTGGCCGTCCGCCGGGGGTCGACGACGACGTGCTGCGCGCCCCGCTCGCGGCCGGCATCGAACCACTGCATGGCCGGCGGCATGGTGTCGGCCGGGTTGCTGCCCACGAGGACGACGACGTCGGCCTCGGCGATGTCCGACAGCGGGAAGGGCAGCCCGCGGTCGAGGCCGAAGGCGCGGTTGGCCGCGCCCGCCGCCGAGGACATGCAGAACCGGCCGTTGTAGTCGATCGCGCTGGTGCGCAGCGCGATCCGGGCGAACTTGCCGAACTGGTAGGCCTGCTCGTTGGTCAGCGATCCCCCGCCGAAGCAGCCGACCGCGTCGCGCCCGTGCTCGGCCTGGGTGCGCTCGATCGCGGCGACCACCCGGTCCAGCGCCTCGTCCCAGGTCGTCTCCACCAGCGGGCTGGTGCGGTCGCCGGGCACCGCGCGGACCAACGGGCGGGTGAGCCGCTCGGGGTGGTCGAGCAGCTCCGTCGAGGACCACCCCTTCGAGCAGAGGCCACCGCGGTTGGTCGGGAAGTCCAGCGGGACGAGTGTGGCCGGGCGGTCGCCGGCGGTGACGGCCATCCCGCACTGCAGGGAGCAGTAGGGGCAGTGCGTGTTCGTCGTACGGGAGGTGCGCATCCCCTCGATCGAGGCGGCGGGAGACACGGAGGCGGACACGGCGACCAGCCTCGGGTGCGGTCGTTTCCCTTCGTGGGCCTCGGCGTCAACGCTGGGTTCCGTCGGCCTCACACCGGGGTGCCCGGCCCTGTGCGGTCGTCCACCCAGCATGATCACCGGCAGATCTCGCCGACCGAGGGAGAGACCGATGACCGAGCCGGACCCGGCCGCCGACCCCGACAGCCCCGAAGGCCGTGGTGGAGCAGCCGCGGCGGTGCCGGCCGCTGCGCCCGGTGCCGGCCGGACCGGCCTCGACCGGCGCCGCATCCTCGGCGCGGCCATCGAGTTCATCGACGCCAACGGGCTCGCGGCGCTGACCATGCGCCGGCTCGGGGCCCACCTCGGCGTGGAGGCCATGGCGCTCTACCGCTACGTGCCCGGCCGCGAGCAGCTGCTCGACGGGGTCGTGGAGTCGGTCGTGGACGAGCTCTACGGCGACCCGGACGTGCACCTGAGCGCGTCCCACGGCTGGCAGGACTACCTGCAGCGGCTGGCGCACGGCGTCCGGCGGATCGCCCTGGCCCACCCGGAGGTCTTCCCCCTCGTCGCCACCCGTCCCCCCGCGGCCCCGTGGGTCCGGCCACCGCTGCGCAGCCTCCGCTGGGTCGAGTCCTTCCTCGACGCCCTGATCGACAGCGGCTTCACCGAGGCGGCCGCGGTCGCGGCGTACCGGGCGTACTCCAGCTTCCTGCTCGGTCACCTGCTGCTCGAGGTGTCCCAGAAGGGCGTGAAGATCAGCCCGGAGGACCAGCCCGAGGGGGTGCCCGACGCCGCGGCGAGCACGGATCTGGACGCCTACCCGACCGTCGTCCGCCTCGAGCCCCTGCTGTCGCTGGACGAGTCGGCCGCCGAGTTCGAGGAGGCGCTGGAGAACCTGCTCGGTCGGCTCGAGGTCGTGCTGACCGAGTCGCGGACCCCGCGGCGCGGGGACCACCGGCGCTGACCGCGAGCTCCGGGAGAACGCGCCCGGGGCGGTTGTTTACGGCGTAAATGCGCGGGCACCGATGTCCTGGCCCGTCCGCGGGAACGCGCCGTCACGAGCCACCGCTTCCCCGATCCTCTCTCTCCAGGAGCCATGCGCATGATCACCGAGCACCAGCTGACCGACGTCATCGGCAGCACCGCCGTCGGCCCCGACGGCGCGCTGGGCACCGTCGGCGAGGTCTACCTCGACGACGAGACCGGCCGCCCCGAATGGGCCACCGTCCGCACCGGGATGTTCGGCACCAAGGAGACCTTCGTGCCCCTGGCCGACGCCGACATCTCGGGCGAGGAGCTGCGCGTGCCCTACGCCAAGGACAAGGTGAAGAACGCCCCGAACATCGACGCCGACGGCCACCTGTCGCCCGCGGAGGAGAGCGAGCTCTACCGCTACTACGGCCTGACCTCCGGCGAGACCGACACCACCCGCACCGACAGCACCCGCACCGACACGACCCGCACCGACACTGCGCGCGGGGCCGTCGGTCACGACACCTCCGGGCCCACGACCGACGACGCGATGACCCGCTCGGAGGAGCAGCTGCACGTCGGCACCCAGCGGGTGGAGTCCGGCCGCGCCCGGCTGCGCAAGTACGTCGTCACGGAGAACGTCTCGCAGACCGTGCCGGTGTCGCACGAGGAGATCCGCATCGAGCGCGAGCCGATCACCGACGCCAACGTCGGCAACGCGCTCGACGGCCCGACCATCTCCGAGGAGGAGCACGAGGTCGTGCTGCACGGCGAGCGCCCGGTCGTGGAGAAGGAGGCCGTGCCGGTCGAGCGCGTGCGACTGGACACCCAGACCGTCACCGAGCAGGAGACGGTGACCGAGGAGGTCCGCAAGGAGCAGGTGGAGCTGGACGTCGACGGCACCGACGGCACCCGCCGCTGACCTCGGCCTCGCAGCCCGGCGGCGTCGGCGCGGCCCCGAGCCCGTCGTCGCCGCCGGACCCCGCACCACCGGCCGGCGACCCCGCCCGCCGTCCCCTCCTCGAGGAGTTCCCCGCATGTCCACCCCAGCTTCCGCGCACGGCGACGACACCGGCACCGGTCCCGAGGGGGCGCACTCCACCCGGGGCGCCGGCCGGGACGCCGTCGACGCGCAGCACTCCCGCTACGGCGGCATCAAGTGGGGCGCCGCCTTCTTCGGCTGGCTCTCGGCCAACGGGCTGGCCGTGCTGCTGGTCGCCCTGATCAGCGCGGCCGGTGTCGCCGTCGGCCTCACCGAGGGCGTCCCGACGGTCGACGAGGCCACCGAGCAGGCCGCCACGATCGGCATCGTCGGCGGCATCGTGCTGCTGGTCGTGCTCTTCCTCGCCTACCTGGCCGGCGGCTACGTCGCCGGCCGGATGGCGCGCTTCGACGGAGCGCGCCAGGGCATCGCCGTGTGGATCATCGGCCTGCTCGTCGTCCTGGCGCTGGCGGTGGCCGGCCTGGTGTTCGGCTCGGAGTACAACGTGCTCCAGCAGCTGAACCTGCCGCGCATCCCGATCGACGAGGGCACCGCCACGACCGGCGGCATCATCGCCCTGGTCGCGGTCCTGGTGCTGACGCTGGTCGGCGCGATCCTCGGCGGCAAGCTCGGCGAGCGCTACCACCGCAAGGTCGACCGCGCCGGCTTCGACGCCTTCTGAGCCGGCACCCCGGCGTCGGGGGTCGTCCCACCCGGGGCGATCCCCGACGTCGCCGGGCGTGGTGGGATCAGGAGGTGACCCCTCCAGGCCCGATCGTCCGGCGGATCGACGACCCCGACGAGCCCGGGCCCGACGTCCGGGTGGCCGAGCAGCGCGACGTCCCGGCGATCGCCGCGACCCTCACCGTCGCCCTGGCCGACTCCCGCTGGACCCGCTGGGCACTGCCCGACGACGGCCGCATGCAGCGGCTCACCCGGCTGCACGAGCTCGACGCCGCACACCGCGGCGTCGCCACCGGCACCGCCTGGGTGACCGAGGACCGTGACGCCGTCGCCGTCTGGGAACCACCGGCCGGGGCGCCCGGCACCCGCCCGCTCCCCGACGACGTCCGGGCCGCCCTGGCGCGGGAGCTGCCCCACCTCGGCGCCCACCGTGCGCGGGTGGTCGCCGAGACCGAGGCGCTGGTGACCGCCGCACTGCCGGACCGCCCGCACTGGCGGCTGCGGCACCTCGGAGTCCGCCCCTCGTCCCGCCGGCGCGGCCTGGCCGCCGCCGTGCTCGCGCCGGTGCTGGTGCGCTGCGACGCCGAGAGGACGCCCGCCGCCGCCGCCGTGTTCGGGTGGGCGAACGTGCGGTTCTTCCGCGGCTTCGGCTTCCAGGTGGCGGAGACGACCCGCACCACCGACGACGAGCTGCCGCTCTGGGTGCTGGTGCGCGAGCCCCTCTCGCTGAGCTGACGCCGGCCGGGCCCCGACCGCGCCCCCTGATCTGCCGAACCCGGAGGTTCCGTGCCCAGCCCCGCCGGCCGCCTGCTGCCCCCGTTGCTCCGCCTGCTCCGCTTCCGGCGGGAGTTCGAGCGCCCGGAGGTCATGCTGCGGGGCGTGCAGGACCGCCTGCTGCGCCCGGTGCCGTACGGGCCACCCCGCGGGCTCGGCCCGGTGGAGGTCGTGGTGGACGTCCACCACGCGACCGGCTGGCCGGTCTACCACGTCCTCCCCCGCGACCGGACGCCGGACCGCGCCGCCGTCTACGTGCACGGAGGTGCCTGGGTGAACCAGATCCACCCGTTGCACTGGCGCCTGGTCGCCCGGCTCGCCGCCCGCAGCGGCACCGCGATCACCGTGCCCGTCTACCCGCTGGCGCCCGTGGGCACGGCGGCGACGGTGGTGCCTCCCGTGGCGGACCTCGTCGGCGGGCTGGTCGACCGGCACGGCGCCGGGCGGGTCACCGCGATGGGTGATTCGGCCGGCGGTCAGATCGCGCTGTCCGCCGCGCTGCTGCTCCGCGACCGGGGCGTGCCACCGCTGCACCGGACGGTGCTCGTCTCGCCCGCGGTGGACCTGACCCTGGCCAACCCGGAGATCGACCTCATGGAGCCGCAGGACCCCTGGCTGGCCCGGCCCGGCACCCGGGCGGCGATCGAGCTCTGGCGGGGCGACCTGCCGCTGACCGATCCGCTGGTCAGCCCGCTGTTCGGGGAGCTGGCCGGGCTCGGCCCGCTGACCGTCTTCAGCGGCACCCGGGACATCACCAGCCCCGACACCCGGTTGCTGGTCGACCGCGCCCGCACGGCCGGCGTGCCGGTCGACCACCACGAGGAGGCGGGCCTGGTCCACGTGCACCCGCTGCTGCCGGTGCCCGAGGGGCGGCGGGCCCGGCGGGTGATGGCGGCCGTCCTCGCCGGCTGACGCAGCACCCCGTCGGGCCGGGCAGCCGGTCCGCTCCGGAGGTGCTGGCGCCGCCCGTGGCCGTGCTGGGAAAGTCGCGCGGGGGTGTCGATCCGTCGGCACCTCGTTCGTACAGGGGGTGAGCGACCGGCACGAGGCCGGCGCCGCACCCCAGGAGGCAGCCATGGCGCAGTACCTGCTGAACATCGTCCAGCCGGTCGGCGAGGTCCCCCCGCCGGAGAACCTCGAGCCGGTGATGAAGGAGCTCGCCGCGCTCAACGAGGAGATGCAGGCGGCGGGCGTGTGGGTCTTCGCCGCCGCGCTCCACCAGCCGGAGGCCTCGACCGTCGTCCGGGCCGAGGGCGGCGACCTGCTCGTCACCGACGGCCCCTACGCCGAGGCCAAGGAGTTCGTCGGCGGGTTCGACCTGATCGAGGTCGGGGACCTGGACGAGGCCCTGGTCTGGGCCGGCAAGCTCGCCCGCGTCCTCGGCGGCCTGCCGGTCGAGGTCCGGCTCGTCGCCCAGGCCTTCTGACGCCCGTGCCCGACGCCGCCGCCGAGGTCGAGCGGATCTTCCGCGAGCACCACGGCCGGGCGGTCGCCGCCCTGATCCGCCTCCTCGGTGACGTCGACGCCGCCGAGGAGGCGGTCCAGGACGCCTTCCTCACCGCCCTCGCGCGGTGGCCGGCCGACGGGGTGCCGCCCAGCCCGGCCGGCTGGATCGTCACGACCGCGCGCAACCGGGCGATCGACCGCTGGCGGCGCGAGTCCGTGCGGACCGACCGGCACGCGCAGGCCGCGCTGCTCGGCGGCGCCCCCGAGCCGGTCGAGGAGGGGCCCGTGCACGACGACCGGCTGCGGCTCGTCTTCACCTGCTGCCATCCCGCGCTGGCCGCGCCCGCCCGGGTGGCGCTCACCCTGCGGCTGCTCGGCGGCCTCACCACCGCCGAGATCGCGGCGGCGTTCCTCGTGCCCGAGGCGACGATGGCCCAGCGCCTGGTGCGGGCCAAGGCGAAGATCCGCACGGCGGGCATCCCGTACCGGGTGCCGCACGAGGCGGAGCTGCCCGACCGGCTGCCGGCCGTGCTCGCCGTCGTCTACCTGGTCTTCGGCGAGGGCCACACCGCGACCTCCGGGGACCGGCTGGCGCGGGCCGACCTGTGCGACGAGGCGATCCGGCTGGGTCGGCTGCTCGCCGAGCTCACGCCCGACGAGCCGGAGGTGCTGGGGCTGCTGGCGCTGATGCTGTTCACCGAGGCCCGCCGCCCGGCGCGGACCTCCGCGGGCGGCGACCTCGTGCTGCTCGCCGACCAGGACCGGTCGCGGTGGGACCGTGCGCTGATCGCCGAGGGGCCAGGAGCTGGTGCGGCGATGCCTGCGGCGGGGCCGGCCGGGACCCTACCAGCTGCAGGCGGCGATCGCCGCGGTGCACGCCGACGCGGCGACGGCCGCCGGAACGGACTGGCGGCAGGTGGTCGCGCTCTACGACCAGCTGCTGGCCGTCACCCGCAGCCCGGTCGTGGCGCTCAACCGCGCCGTCGCCGTCGCCGAGCTGGAGGGCCCCGCCGCCGGGCTGGCGCTGGTGGAAGGGCTGGAGCTGCCGCACGAGCACCTGCTGCCCGCCGTCCGCGCCGACCTGCTGCGCCGCGCCGGACGCCCGGCCGAGGCGGTCGCGGCGTACGACGAGGCGATCGCGCGGTGCGGGAACGAGCGCGAGCGGGCGTTCCTCCGGCGGCGCCGCGATGAGTTGTCGCCACGGGAACGGTCGGTAGGGGTATGAGCACCCCTGGAGCCCTCGACGTCACCTTCACCGCCCCGATCGAGAAGGACGGCGCGTTCCCCACCTACCTCGAGGTGCCGGACTCCGCCGAGCTGCTGGGCACCCGCCGGGCGGTGAAGGTGACCGGCACCGCCGACGGGCACGCCTTCGCGGCCACCCTCATGCCCTCGGGCACCGGCCCGCACTGGCTGCCCCTGCGCGCGGCGATCTGCTCGGCCATCGGCAAGAGCCACGCCGGCGAGGAGGTCACCGTGCACCTGCGGCAGCGGCTGAGCTAGTCCCAGGAGCCGCGCTGCTTCTTCAGCTGGCCCCGCTGCTTCTTCGCCTGGATCCGGCGCTCCTGCGAGCCCCGGGTGGGCTTGGTCCGCCGCCGGGCCGGCGCCGGCGGGGCCAGCGCGGCGCGCAGCACCGCCGCCAGCCGCTCGCGGGCGGCCTGCCGGTTGCGCAGCTGCTGGCGGTGCTCGCTCGCCGCGATGGTGAGGACGCCGTCGACCAGCCGGCTGCCGAGCCGGGAGGCGAGCCGCGCCCGCTGCGGGTCGGTCAGCCCCGGCAGGTCCAGCGGGCGCACCGAGAGCTCGACCCGCGAGTCGGCGGTGTTCACGCCCTGCCCGCCGGGGCCCGACGACCGGGAGAACCGCCACGACAGGGCGGCCGCGGGCACGACGACGGACCCGGTGACGGGGAGGTCACCGGCGGCGTCGTCGGTCAGCGGCACCCCACCAGTCTGGCCGACCCGGTCAGCGACCGGTCGACAGCGGGCCCGGGGCCAGGTGCTCGGCGGTCCAGCCGGCCACCTGGCCGGCCCACTCGGCGCGTTCGGCCGGGTGCACGCCGCGCAGGATCCGGCGCCAGGTCAGCGCCCGCTGCAGCGGCGCGACGTGGAGCGCCAGGTCGCACTGCCGCCGCAGCTCCTCGGCCGCACCGAAGTCGAGCCACTGGTCGAGGTAGGCGTCGCGCAGCCGCCGCAGCGCCGGGTCGCCATCCGGCAACCGGAGCACGCGACCGGCGAACCGCAGGGCGACCAGCAGCACGAGGAAGGGGTGGGCCACCGAGGCGTCCCCCCAGTCGAAGAAGCGGTGCCGGCCGCCGCGGACGAACACGTTCGCATCGTGCAGGTCGTCGTGCTGCACGGTGGGCGGCAGGCCGCTCCCGGCGAGCTCCCGGCAGGCCTCCGCGTACTCGCCGAGACCGGCCAGGACGCGGGCGCGGACGTCCGCGGCGAGGCCGTCCGGGCGGCCGACCCGCTGCGCCTCGTCGTCGGCCAGCAGGTCCTCGACCAGCTCCGGCAGTCGTTCCGGTCGGTGGTCGGGCACGCCCAGGCACACCAGCTCGTCGGCGTGCTGCGCCACCTCGGACTGCAGGCGGGCGTGGTCGGCGAGCATCGACGCCCACGCGGCGGGCTCGGCCGAGCCGGCCCCGCGGAGCGTCGGCCCGCCGTCGGGCAGGAGGAGCAGCCGTCGCTCGCGGTCGGCCGCCAGCGGCACCAGCACCCGCTGCGGCACCCAGCGCCCCAGCGCTTCGGCCAGCACCGGCTCCTGGACGGAACCGGGCCCCACCGACTTCAGCCAGACCACGCCCCCGCCCCGCACCGGGATGCGGAAGGCGGTGGACCAGACCCGCACGTGCACCTGCTCCGGCGGGCCGGCCGGCTCGAGCCCCGCGCGCCCCAGGCGAGCCGCGACCCAGCCCACGGCGGCGGCGCGCCAGGCGTCGTCGCACCACGTCGAGGTGCCGGACGTCGCGCCGTCCCCGGGGTGCACCGCCGCACCGTAGGCGACTCCCCTCCTGCTGCCCAGCCGGTTTCCGGCGAGCGATCAGGCGGGCACCGGATCGGCACCGGGGGCCGCACCGGGGCGGCAGCGCACGAGGCGGCGGAGGGTCAACCAGGAGCCGCGCAGCGCGCCGTGGGTCTCGAGCGCCTCGATCGCGTAGGCCGAGCACGTCGGGGTGAAGTGGCAGCACGGCCGGCGCTTCGGGCTGATCTCCCGCTGGTAGTAGCGGACGGCGGAGACCAGGCGGGCCGTCGCGCCGCTCCCCTGCCGGCCTGCCCGGATCGCCGGCAGCGACCGCGGTGCCACGAGCAGCAGATCCATGCCGCAGCCGACGGCGTTGGCCAGGCAGCAGCCGGTGTTGAGGAACAGCAGGTCGCGCAGGCACGAGTCGTTGCGGCGTCCGTAGCCGTAGCCGGGCGGCGGCCCGTACCCCCGGCGGTAGTGGCCCGCGTAGTGCCCGCGGTACCCGCCGCCGTACCGGGGACGCCGCCGACGGGGACCCCAGCCGCTGCTCCAGATGAACACCATGGACAGCCCTGTACCGCGGGATCATCGAAGGCATGCCTCCACTGGCCGATGCGCTCGCCGCCGGACCCGTCCTCCTCGACGGGGGCCTGTCCACCGAGCTGGAGGCGCGTGGCCACGACGTCTCGTCGGCGCTGTGGTCGGCGCGGTTGCTGCGGGACGACCCGGCGGCGGTCGTGGCCGCACACGCGGCGTTCGCGGCCGCGGGTGCGCAGGTGGCCACGACGGCCAGCTACCAGGCCACCGTGGCGGGCTTCGCCGCCGCCGGCGTGGACGCGACCGAGGCGCGGCGGCTGATCGCGTCGTCGGTGGCGCTGGCCCGGGAGGGTCAGGCGACGGGGTGGGTGGCCGGCTCGATCGGACCGTACGGCGCGATGCTCGCCGACGGCTCGGAGTACACCGGCGGCTACGCCTCCGAGATCGGCGTAGCCCGGCTGCGGGAGTTCCACCGGCCGCGGATGGCGCTGCTGGCCGAAGCGGGCGCCGACGTGCTGGCCTGCGAGACGGTGCCGGCCGCCGCCGAGGCGGAGGCCCTGCTGCTGGAGGCGCAGGCACTGGGCGTGCCGGTGTGGCTGTCGCTCACCACGGTGGTGGACGACGACGGCGTCGCGCGCACCCGCCGCGGCGAGCGGGCGGCCGACGTGTACGCGATGGCCGCGGACGTCGACGAGGTGATCGCGGTCGGCGTCAACTGCACCGCGCCGGACGCCGTCCTCCCCGCGGTGCGCGCGGCCGCCGGCAGCGGCAGACCGGTCGCCGCCTACCCCAACAGCGGTGAGGCGTGGGACGCCGCCGCCCGGCGGTGGACCGGGACGCCGGGGATCGCGCCGGACACCACCCGGGAGTGGCTGCCCGCGGGCGTGCGGCTGGTCGGCGGCTGCTGCCGCGTCCGCCCCGCCGCGATCGCCGTCCTCGCCGCGACGATCAGGTGACCTGATCACGAGGGGTCCTGGCTCACGACCGGTGGTGAGCCAGGACCCGGAACGATCAGGTCACCTGATCATCAGGGGCGGTCACAGGATCGGGCGACCGCCGGTGACGGCGACCCGCGCGCCGGAGACGTAGGAGGCCTCGTCGCTGGCCAGCAGCACGTAGACCGGCGCGAGCTCGGCCGGCTGGCCGGCCCGACCCAGCGGTGTGTTGCCGCCGAAGCTCTCCACCTTCTCCTCGGGCATCGTCGAGGGGATCAGCGGCGTCCAGATCGGGCCGGGCGCGACGCTGTTGGCCCGGATGCCCTTCTCGGCGTAGAGCTGCGCCAGGCTGGCGGTGAAGTTCGCGATGCCGGCCTTGGTCATCGCGTAGGCGATGAGGTTCGGGCTCGGGTTGTCCGAGTTCACCGACGACGAGTTGATGATCGAGGCGCCCGGCTGCATGTGCGGGATGGCGTCCTTGGTGAGGGTGAACATCGCCGAGAGGTTCGTGGCGACGGTGAAGTCCCACTCCTCGTCGGAGATCTCCTCCAGCGAGTCGTGGCTCATCTGGAAGGCGGCGTTGTTGACCAGGATGTCCACCCGGCCGAACTCCTCGACGGCCTTCGGGATGATCGTCTTGCAGTGCGCCCGGTCGGAGATGTCCCCCGGCACGAGCACGCACTTCCGGCCGGCCTGCTCCACGTACTTCGCGGTGTCCTGCGCGTCCTCGTGCTCGTTCAGGTAGGAGATCAGGACGTCGGCGCCCTCGCGGGCGAAGGCGATGGCGACGGCGCGGCCGATGCCGCTGTCCCCGCCGGTGATGACGGCGGCCTTGCCGGTGAGCCTTCCGGAGCCCTGGTAGCTCTCCTCGCCGTGGTCGGGCTTCGGCGTCATCTCACCGAGCGTGCCGGGGACGTTCTGCTGCTGGGCGGGCTGGGTCTCGGGACGGGGCGATGACATGACGGTCCTCCGCGGCGTTCGGGAGCGGGCGCAGGCCCCTGCGGCCCGCACCTCCTCGTCCGCGCGCTACCCCGGCAGGACCCCGCGGAACCGGCACGTGCCGGCTCCGGACAGCACACGACCCGGGCGGTGGGAGAGGCGCACGTCGCTGTGCACCCCTCCTACCGCCCGGGTCGGGTCTCCGTCACGTCCCGGGGAGGGGGTGTCCCTCCGTCACGCCGCGCGGGCCACCGGGGCGTGGTCGGCCGTGGCGCCGAGCGGCACCCAGCGCATCTCGAGCCGACGCCGGCCCGCGGGGTCGGTCACAACGGTCCACCGGCACTCCGGGCAGAAACGTTCACGCATGGTCTCAGCCACCTTCCGTTCACCTGTTGTTCACCTTCCTCTCCGATTACGACGCACGTCACACCTCACCGCACCCCTTGTTACCGGATCGTGACCATCGTGCGGACACGAACCCGCAGCCGGACCTGGATCAGCGGAAGCGGGAGGCCGTCGGGCACGCTGGTAGCCCTGATGACCACGACCGCCGCTCCTCCCCTGCTCGACGACCCCGCCGACCTCTCCGCGCTGCGCGCGAGCGGCGGCGACCCCGACGAGCTGTTCGCCGCCTTCGCCGCCTGGGCCGAGGCCGGCGGCACGCCGCTGTACCCGGCGCAGGAGGAGGCGCTGATCGAGCTGGTCAGCGGCGCCAACGTCGTCCTGGCGACGCCGACCGGCTCGGGCAAGTCGCTGGTGGCCACGGGCGCGCAGTACGCGGCCCTGGCCGCCGGCCGGCGCAGCTACTACACCGCACCCATCAAGGCGCTGGTCAGCGAGAAGTTCTTCGCTCTCTGCGGGATCTTCGGCGCGCAGAACGTCGGCATGCTCACCGGTGACGCGGCGGTGAACCGGGACGCGCCGATCATCGCCTGCACCGCCGAGGTGCTGGCCAACATCGCGCTGCGCGAGGGCGCCGAGGCCGACATCGGCCTGGTGGTCATGGACGAGTTCCACTTCTACGGCGACCCCGACCGCGGCTGGGCCTGGCAGGTCCCCCTGCTGGAGCTGCCCGAGGCGCAGTTCCTGCTGATGAGCGCCACGCTGGGCGACGTCACCTTCCTCCGCGAGGACCTCACCCGCCGCACCGGCCGGCCGACGGCGCTGGTCGCCAACGCCGTCCGGCCGGTGCCGCTGCACCACTACTACGCCACGACGCCGATGCACGAGACGATCCAGGAGCTGCTGGACACCCAGCAGGCGCCGGTGTACGTCGTCCACTTCACCCAGGCCTCGGCGCTGGAGCGCGCGCAGGCGCTCATGAGCGTCAACGTCTGCAGCAAGGAGGAGAAGGCCGCGATCGCCGACATGATCGGCGGCTTCCGGTTCTCCTCCGCCTTCGGGACGACGCTGTCGCGGCTGGTCCGCCACGGCATCGGCGTCCACCACGCCGGGATGCTGCCCAAGTACCGGCGGCTGGTGGAGCAGCTGGCGCAGGCCGGGCTGCTCAAGGTCATCTGCGGCACCGACACCCTCGGCGTCGGCATCAACGTACCGATCCGCACCGTCGTCTTCTCCGCGCTGAGCAAGTACGACGGCACCCGCACCCGGCTGCTGCAGGTGCGCGAGTTCCACCAGATCGCCGGCCGGGCCGGCCGCGCGGGCTACGACACCGCGGGCACCGTCGTCGTCCAGGCGCCGGAGCACGAGGTGGAGAACCTCAAGCAGTTCGCCAAGGTGGCCGACGACCCGAAGAAGCGCCGCAAGCTGGTGCGCAAGAAGGTGCCCGACGGCATGGTGCCGTGGAGCGAGGCGACGATGAACCGGCTGGTCGAGGGCGAGCCGGAGAAGCTGACCAGCCACATGCGGGTGACGACGGCGATGGTGCTCGACGTCGTCGACCGGCCCGGTGACCCGTTCGCGGCGATGCGCCGGCTGCTCACCGAGAACCACGAACCCCGCAAGAAGCAGCTGAAGCTCATCCGCGACGCCATCGGCATCGCCCGCTCCCTGCTGCAGGCCGGCGTCCTGGAGCGGCTGCCCGAGCCCGAGCCCGACGGCCGCCGCTACGACCTGACGCTGGACCTGCCGCCGGACTTCGCGCTCAACCAGCCGCTGTCGACGTTCGCGCTGGCCGCGATCGACCTGCTCGACCCCGACTCCGACACGTACGCGCTCGACGTCGTCAGCGTCATCGAGGCCACCCTCGACGACCCCCGGCAGATCCTGTCGGCGCAGCTGAACAAGGCCAAGGGCGAGGCCGTCGCCCAGATGAAGGCCGAGGGCATCGAGTACGACGAGCGGATGGAGCTGCTCGAGGAGGTCAGCTACCCCAAGCCGCTGGAGGAGCTCCTCGGCCACGCCTACGACGTCTACCGGCAGAGCAACCCGTGGGCCGCCGACGGGCAGCTGTCACCGAAGTCGGTCGTCCGGGAGATGTGGGAGCGGGCGTTCACCTTCCGCGAGTTCGTGAACACCTACGGCCTGACCCGTGCCGAGGGAGCGGTGCTCCGCTACCTCTCCGACGCGTTCAAGGCGCTGCGCTCCGGCGTGCCCGCCGCGGCGCGCACCGAGGAGGTCACCGACCTGGTCGAGTGGCTCGGCGAGCTGGTGCGCCAGGTCGACTCCTCGCTGCTGGACGAGTGGGAAGCGCTGACCGACCCCGCGGAGGGGCCGGTGGCGGAGGTCGCCGTCCCCGCCCGGCCGCGCCCGCTGACCGGCAACGAGCGGGCGTTCACCGCGATGGTCCGCAACGCGCTGTTCCGCCGCGTCGAGCTGTGGGCCCGCCGCCGCTGGTACGACCTGGGCGAGCTGGACGCCGGCTCCGGCTGGGACGCCGACCGCTGGGGCGAGGTGGTGCAGGCCTACTTCGCCGAGCACGACGAGGTGAACACCGGGGCGGACGCGCGCGGCCCCGCACTGCTGATCTGGGACAAGCGCCCGGACGTCTGGCGGGTGCGGCAGATCGTCGACGACCCCGAGGGCAACCACGACTGGGGTCTCGACGTCGAGGTCGACCTCGAGGCGTCCGACGAGGAGGGCGCGGCCGTCCTCCGCCTGGTCGACGCCGGCCGCAAGGACTGAGCCCGCTCAGGCCGGTGCGGTGACCCCGACCCCGCCGCCGTCCGGCTCGTCTACGCCGATCGCGGCTCGACGACCTCCTGCTGGGCCGCATCGTCGCGCACGCCTGATCGGCGCGCTCGGACCGACCGGCGCGATCCGCTCCGTCGCCGAGGCTCTCGGCGGTTTCCTCACCCGGGAAGCCGGGGACACTGCTCGTCGACCTCGCGCTCGTCCTCGACCCCCGACCGTCCCGCCAAGGAGCCAGCATGACCGTCCTCGTCGGATTCGTCCCCACGCCGGAGGGGCGCGCGGCGCTCGACGCCGGGATCGCCGAGGCGGCCCGCCGCGGCGAGGGAGTGCTGGTGCTCAACTCCGCGCGCGGCGGCGCCCCGGTCAGCGTGGAGGTCGCCGACGAGGACACCGTGCGAGACATCACCGCACGCGCCGAACGGGCCGGCGTCGCGCTCGAGCTCCGGCAGGGGATGCGCGACGGCGAGGCGGCCGACGAGGTGCTGCGCGTCGCGCGGGAGGTCGACGCCTCGGTGATCGTGATCGGGCTGCGCAAGCGCTCCCCCGTCGGCAAGCTCCTCATGGGCAGCAGCGCGCAGCGGATCCTCCTGGACGCCGACCGCCCCGTCCTGGCCGTGAAGCCCTGAGCCGGCCCGCGGCCGTCAGATGCCGAGCACCGCGCGCGCGATGAGGAAGTAGACGATCAGGCCGGTCGCGTCCACGAACGTGGTGATGAACGGCGCGCTGACGACTGCCGGGTCCACCCCCACGCGCCGGGCGAGCATCGGGGTCAACGCGCCGGCGGTGGTGGCGAGCGTGCAGACCACCAGCAGCGCGGAGCAGAGCACCACGGCGATCTCCACCCCCACCAGCCAGGCGGCGGGCGCGAAACCCACCAGCCCGAGCAGCGCGCCCAGCAGCGCGCCGGTGGCCATCTCCCGGCCCACCACGCGCGGCAGGTCGCCGAACCGCACGTCACCGACGGCCATGGCCCGGATAACCGTGGTCGCCGCCTGCGCACCGGTGTTCCCCCCGGTCCCGATCAGCAGCGGGACGAACAGCGCCAGCGCCACCACCTCGGCCAGGACGTCCTCGAAGTAGTCGAGCACGTTGACCGTCAGGGTGGCCGCGGCGATGAGCACCAGCAGCCAGCCGACGCGGCTGCGCGCCAGGCCCACGACGCCCGCCGTCAGGTAGGGCCGGTCGAGCGGTTCGGCGCCGCCGGCACGGGCGATGTCCTCGCTCTCCTCCGCCTCGAGCACGCGCATGGCGTCGTCGACGGTGAAGAGCCCGACCAGCCGGCCCTCCCGGTCGACCACCGGCACTGCGACCAGCCCGTGGTCGCGCAGCACCCGCGCGGCCACCTCCTGGTCGTCCTCGGTGCGCACCACCACGGGCTCGCTCATCACGTCGTCGACCGGCGCCTCGGGATCGCTGACGAACAGCCGGCGCAGGGACACCACCCCGACGACGCACCGTCCCGCCCCGACCACCGGCAGGGCGTAGATCGTCTCGGCGTGCGGCTCCTCGCGGCGGGCGATCGCCAGCGCGTCCGCGACGGTGCTGCCCACCGGGACGGAGACCACCTCGGGCGTCATGCGCCGGCCCGCGGACTCCTGGGGGTACCCGAGCAGCTCCGTGGTCATCGCGCTCTCCCGGGCATCGAGCCCGGAGAGCAGCCGCGCGGCGACGGTGGCCGGCAGCTCGTCGAAGAGGTTCGCCCGGTCGTCGGGGTCCAGCCCCGTGATCAGCTCCCGGGTCGACTCCTCCCGCAGCGTGTCCAGCAGTTCCCGCTGGAGCGAGGGGTCGAGGTTCTCGAACACCGCCAGCGACCGGTCCTTGGGGAGCAGCCGGAACACCACCGCCCGCGTCGTGGGATCGACCCGTTCCAGCTCGTCGACCGTGCCGGGGACGTCCAGCGCTTCGAGCACCTCGCGCAGCGCGCGCGGATCACCGGCCCGGGCGAGCTCGGCGAGATCGGCGGTGGCATCCATGGCCCCTGTCTACCGGCCCCGGCCGGGGTCCTGCCCACCAAGAGCCGATGAGCACCCGTAGGGCGGCGCGGCGACGATCACACCCGTCCACCCGCCCGGGCGGGGTCCGGGCGTGCCAGGCTCGTCGGCGATGACCGCATGACCGTGTGGGAGATGGTGGCCGTCGCGGCGGCGGGCGTCGCGGCCGGCGGCATCAACGCCGTCATCGGTTCCGGGACGCTGGTCTCCTTCCCGGTGCTCGTCGGGGTGGGCATCGCCCCGGTCCCGGCCACGATCAGCAACTCGCTCGGCCTGATCGCCGGCAACCTGACCGGCTCGATCGGCTACCGGCGCGAGCTGCGCGGGCAGTGGCCCCTGCTCCTGCGGCTGGTCCCCGCCTCCGTCCTCGGCGGCCTGACCGGTGCCTTCCTGCTGCTGCACCTGCCCGCCGCGACGTTCGAGGCGGTGGTGCCGGTGCTGATCGCGCTCGCCGTCGTCCTGGTGGCCGCGCACCCGCTGGTCCGGCGCCGGCTGGCCCGGCGCGGGACGGACGAGCGACGCACGCCCCGCATCGGCCCGGGACGGCACGCGGCCCTCGTCGGCACCGCCTACCTGACCGGCACCTACGGCGGCTACTTCGCCGCCAGCCAGGGCGTGATCCAGATCGGCGTCTTCGGCTTCCTGCTGCGGGAGCCCCTGCAGCGGCTCAACGCGCTCAAGAACGTGCTGACCCTGACGGTGAACTCCGTGGCGGCCGGCGCCTACGTGGTGGTGGCCACCGACCGGGTGGTCTGGTCGGCGGCCGGGCTGCTGGCCGGTGGCTCGCTGGTCGGCGGGCACGTCGGCGCCCGCTACGGCCGGCTGCTGCCCGAGCCGGTCCTGCGGACGGCGATCGTCGTGCTGGGCGTGGTGGCGATCGGGGTGCTCGTCTCCCGATGAGCGTCCTCGAGTTCCTCTTCCTCGTGGCCGCCGGCGTGGGGGCCGGGCTGACCGGCAGCATCGCCGGGCTCGCCTCGCTGGTGAGCTACCCCGCGCTGCTGGCCACCGGCCTCCCCCCGGTCGCCGCCAACGTCACCAACACCGTGGCGCTCGTGCTGAACAGCGCCGGGTCGGTCAGCGCCTCCGGGCCGGAGCTGCGCGGCCAGGGACGACGGGTGGGGCGGCTGGCCGTGGGGGCGGTGCTGGGCGGCGCCGGCGGCGCCGCGCTGCTCCTGCTCACCCCGTCCGCGGCGTTCGAGCGGATCGTCCCCTGGCTGGTCGCCGGGGCGTCGCTGGTGCTGCTCCTGCAGCGTCCACCGCGCGAGCTCGCCGTCGAGGGGATCGCCGCGCAGGCGGCGACCCCCGACCCGCGGTGGCTGCCGGTGGGCACCTTCGCCGTCGCCGTGTACGGCGGGTACTTCGGCGCCGCCGCCGGCGTCATGCTGCTCGCGCTGTTCCTGCTCGGCACCGGCGAGGGGCTGGCCCGCAGCAACGCGCTGAAGAACGTCATGCTCGGCATGGCCAACGCGGTGGCCGCCGTCGCCTTCGTGGTGCTGGCCCCGGTCGCCTGGACCGCGGCGCTGCCGCTGGCGATCGGGCTGTTCGGCGGCGGGCGCCTGGGGCCGCGCGTCGTGCGCCGGGCCCCGCAGACGCTGCTGCGCCGGCTCATCGCCCTGGCCGGCCTGGGGCTCGCGGTCCACCTGGGCGTCCAGGCCTACCGCTGAACCCCCCGGCGGGAGTACGCCGATCGTGGTCAGGCCGCGCCATGACCACGACCGGCGCACACCGGCTCGGTCAGCGGGCGACGTAGGCCGAGAGGAACAGCACGAAGGCGCTGACCAGCAGCAGCAGCCGGGCGGGGGTCAGCCCGTTCACCAGCCCCGCCGTCGCCTCCACCCACTGCGGCCGCACCCCGGCCTCCCGGGAGCGCTGGCGCACGATCCGCACCTCGTCGGCGAGCAGGACGCCGGCGGCGCCGAGCAGTCCGAGGCCGACGACGGCGAACGCCAGCGCCAGCCGGTCGTCGAAGGCGTCCGCCGACCCCGCGAGCAGCAGCACGACGACCAGGCCGAGGAACAGCCCGAGCAGGCCGCCGGCGACCGGGGCCCAGGGCCCCATGACGGTCATCGGTCCGCGCCGTGGCTTGCGGGGGGCCGGACGCACGTTCACCGGCGCGGTGGCGTGCCCGACCGCGGGCGTCTCCCCCGGATCGTCGGTCGGCGTCGGTCCGGGCAGCGGCGGGACGGGCCCGGCAGCTCCCGCTGCGGTGGCGCCGGCGCCGTCGGCGCTCGGCTCGGGCAGGGACATGGTCTGGTCACGTTCGCTCATCGCACTCACCTCACCGGCCACGCTAGGCACAGCCGCCCCGCGAACGCCGCAGGACACCCCGCCGCCGCGACGTGGGTCATCCCTCACCGTCCCGGAACACCGGACCGCAGGTCAGCGCGTGACCGGGCGGGTGCAGCCGGCCACCGCCACGCTCACAGCAGCCGGCGGCTCCCCTGCCGCACCACCCGCAGCCAGCGGTGGCCGTATCCCTCCAGCGCCAACTCGACCGCGCCGTCGTCGCCCACCTGGGTGGCGCCCTCCTGCAGCAGGTCGTGCAGCCCCGCACCGCCGAGGGCGGGCAGCCGCAGCGGCACCGTGCAGGGCTCGGAGCCCAGGTTGTGGACGGCGATCAGCGCGCCGTCGTCCCAGGTGCAGCGGTGCGCCAGCACGGCTGCGTGCGGCTGGTCGAGCAGCTCGAAGCTCCCCCAGCCCAGCTCCGGCGACTCCCGGTACCGGCGGATCAGCAGCTTCATGTACGACAGCAGCGAATCGGGATCGCGCCGCTGGTCGGCGACGTTGACGAACTCGGGGGCGAACCCGCCGCGGACCACGGGTCCGGGCAGCCGGTCGGGCTCGGCCGTGGAGAAGCCGCCGTTGACCCCGCCGTCCCACTGCATCGGCGTCCGCACCGACTGCCGCCCGTTCGCGGAGAGCTCCTCTCCCATGCCGATCTCCTCCCCGTAGAAGAGCACCGGGGTGCCCGGCAGGGAGAACATGAGGCTGTAGACCAGGCGGATCCGGCGCGGGTCGCCGGCCAGCATCGGCGGCAGCCGCCGGCGCAGCCCGCGGCCGTAGAGCTGCATCCGCGGGTCCGGGCCGAAGGCGGCGAAGACCTCCCCGCGCTCGTCGTCGGAGAGCTTGTCGAGGGTCAGCTCGTCGTGGTTGCGCACGAACGTGGCCCACTGGGTGTCCGAGGCGACCGACGGCCGCGCCCGCAGGGCCTCGGTGAGCGGGCCGGCGTCGCAGCGCGCCAGGGAGAGGTACATCGCCTGCATGCCGACGAAGTCGAACTGCATGGTCAGCTCGTCGCCGTCCGGGCCACCGAAGAACGTCACCTGCTCCTCGTAGGGCAGGTTCACCTCGCCGAGCAGGATCGCCGGCCCCGTCCGCCGGGTGAGGAACCGGCGCAGCGCCCGCATGTACTCGTGCGGCTCCGGCAGGTCGCCGGCGTCGCCGTGCTGGGTCTCCAGGAAGTACGGCACCGCGTCCACGCGGAACCCCGACAGCCCCAGCTGGAGCCAGAACCCCATGATCTTGGCGATCTCGTCCCGGACCCGCGGGTTGGTCACGTCCAGGTCGGGCTGCTCCTTGTAGAAGCGGTGCAGGTACCACTCCCCCGTCTCCTCCGAGAGCGTCCAGATGCTGTCCTCCTGGTCGGGGAAGACCACCTGGTCCCTGGTGTCCGGCGGCTCGTCCGCGCGCCACACGTAGAAGTCGCGGAACGGGGCGTCGGTGCTCCGGCGCGCCGACTCGAACCACGGGTGGTGGATGGAGGTGTGGTTCACCACCAGGTCGGCGATCACCCGGATACCGCGGTCGTTCGCCGTCCGGATCACCTCGACCAGGTCACCGTGGGAGCCCAGCCGTGGGTCGACGCCGTAGAAGTCGGTGATGTCGTAGCCGTCGTCGCGCTCGGCGGTCGGGTAGAAGGGCATCAGCCACAGGCAGGTGACGCCGAGGTCGGCCAGGTGGTCGATCCGCTGGGCGAGGCCCGCGAAGTCGCCGCAGCCGTCGCCGTCCCAGTCCAGGTAGGTCTCGACGTCGAGGCAGTAGACGACGGCGTTCTTCCACCACAGGTCGCTGGTGTCGGTGATCCTCACGCCCGCACCGCCTCCACGGCGCCCGGGGCGGTGACCCCGAGCTGCGGCAGCACGTGCTCGCCGAACGCGTCCAGGAACGGCCGCTGCTCCTTGCCGACGTGGTGCAGGTACACCGCGTCGAAACCGAGCTCGAGGTACTCCTGCAGCCAGGTGGTGTGCTGCCCCAGGTCGGCCGACACCCGGACCGCCCCGGTGACGTCGCCCGGCCGCACGTGCGCGCTGGCCTGCTCGAAGGCCTCCGGGCTGTCGAGGTCCCAGCACAGCGGCGGGGGGAAGACGTTGCTGCGCCACTGGTCGTGCGCGATCGCCAGCGCCCGGTCGGGGTCGGGGTCCCACGACAGGTGCACCTGCAGCGCGACAGTGCCCCGCCCCCCGGCGTCCCGGTAGGCGGCGACCACCTCGCGCAGCTTGTCGTGCGGCTGGTTGATGGTGACCAGCCCGTCGGCCCACCCGGCGGCGTCGCGGGCGGTGGCCACGCTGACGGCGGGGGCGATCAGGGCGGGCTGCAGGTCGGGGAGGGTGTAGAGCTTCGCGCGGTCGACGGTGACCAGCCCGTCGTGGCTGACCTCCTCCCCCGCGAGCAGGGCGCGGATGACCGCCACGCACTCGCGCAACCGGGCCTCGCGCACCGCCTTGCGCGGCCAGGTGTCGCCGGTGACGTGCTCGTTCATCGCCTCGCCGCTGCCCAGGGCGACCCAGAAGCGCCCGGGGAACATCGCGCCCAGGGTGGCGATCGCCTGGGCCACGATCACCGGGTGGTAGCGCTGCCCGGGCGCGTTGACCGCACCGAAGGGCAGCGACGTCGTCGCCATCGCCGCCCCCAGCCACGACCACGCGAACCCCGACTCGCCCTGCCGCGGGTTCCAGGGGGTGAGGTGGTCCGAGCACATCCCAGCGGTGAAGCCGACCTCCTCGGCGTGCCGGACGGCGTCCAGCAGTGCGGCGGGGTGCACCTGCTCGTGGGAGTTGTGGAAACCGATCACCGGCATGGCCCGATGCCTACCCGACTCCCGGCGGCGCGGCCACGTGGGACGGGTCGGGGTCGGCCGCCGTCCGGCGCCGGACGAGACCGGCGCCACGCCGGTCCGGACTGCGAGGCGGGGCGCGCCCGGCGAGGATCGCGGGGTGACGACGAAGCCGACCACCGACGACTGGGGCATCGATGCGAGCTGGCTGGACGCGCTGGACGAGGAGCACCAGGTAGCCCAGGAGACGATCGAGCAGCTGCGCGCCGTCATCGGCGAGCCGCCGGCCGACCTGGAGGACCGGGCGCCGATCGTCGCCCGCCCCGGGGACGCGCTCGAGGTGGACGAGGCCGACGTCGTCTGCGAGGACGGCGAGGTGCGGCACATCGACGGCGAGCTGCCCCCGGACTTCCCGCTGGGCTACCACTGGCTCCAGTCCGCGGAGGGGCCCCGCCGTCGGCTGATCGTCTCCCCCGGACGGTGCTGGCTGCCCGAGAACCGCGCCTGGGGCTGGGCGGTGCAGCTGTACGCGGCCCGGAGCCGGGACAGCTGGGGCATCGGCGACCTGGGCGATCTGCGTGCCCTGCGGCAGATGGCCACCGAGCAGGGGGCCGGGTTCCTGCTGATCAACCCGCTGCACGCAGTCGCCCCCATCGCCACCCAGGAGGCCAGCCCCTACCTGCCGGCCACCCGCCGCTTCCGCAACCCGCTCTACCTGCGGGTCGCCGAGGTGCCGGGTGCCGACGCGGTCGACCTGGAGGCCGACGCCGGCCGGGCGCTGTCGGAGGGACCGCTGATCGACCGCGACGCGATCTGGGCGCGCAAGCGCGAGGTGCTCATGCGGATCTTCTTCGCCCACGGCGGCGGGGAGGCCTTCGCCCGCTGGCGGGAGGAGCGCGGGCAGACGCTGCAGGACTGGGCGACGTGGGCGGCGATCACCGAGGAGCACGGCGCCGACTGGCACGCCTGGCCCGAGGAGCTGCGGCGCCCGGACGGCCCGGCCGTCGCGGCCTACGCCGAGCGGCACGGCGCCGTCGTGGCCTTCCACGCCTGGCTGCAGTGGGCGCTGGAGCTGCAGTTCACCGCCGCCGCCGAGGGCATGACCGTCGTCCAGGACCTGCCGATCGGCTTCGCCGGCGGCGGCGCGGACGCGTGGACGTGGCAGGAGGTGCTGGCCGACGGGGTCAGCGTCGGCGCGCCACCGGACGCGTTCAACTCGGCCGGCCAGGACTGGGGCTCCCCGCCGCTGATCCCCTGGCGGCTCCGCGACGCCCACTACGAACCGTTCATCCAGTCGATCCGGGCCACCATGGCCGGTGCCGGTGGCCTGCGGATCGACCACGTCATGGGGCTGTTCCGGCTGTGGTGGGTGCCGGCCGACGGCAGCGCGGCGGACGGCGCCTACGTGCGCTATCCGGCCGAGGACCTGCTGAACATCGTCGCCCTGGAGAGCCACCGCGCCCGGGCGCTGGTGGTGGGTGAGGACCTCGGCACCGTCGAGGACGGGGTCCGCGAGGCGATGGCCGAGCACGGGGTGCTGTCCTACCGGCTGCTGTGGTTCGAGGACGACGCCCCCGCGGAGTGGCCGGCCGAGGCCATGGCGGCGATCACCACCCACGACCTGCCGACCGTGGCGGGGCTGTGGACCGAGGCCGACGTCGACGAGCAGCGGGAGCACGGCACGGGCACCGAGGAGGAGCTGGAGCGGGGCCGGAGGTCGCTGCTGGCGCACCTCCCGGGGCTCTCCGACGACGCCACGGTCGAGCAGGCGGTGGAGCAGGCGCACGCCCTGCTGGCGACGGCGCCGTCGTTGCTGCTGTCGGCGACGCTGGACGACGCCGTGGGTGAGCAGCGCCGGCCGAACATGCCCGGCGCCGACGACCGGCCCAACTGGTCGCTGCCGCTGCCGGTGCTCGTCGAGGACCTGCCGGCGCACCCGCTGCTGCAGACGATCGCCCGCACCCTCGCCGAGGGCGTCGGCAGCGACTGACCCGCCGGACGCAACCGGCGCGGCACCTCCTCGGGGAGGTGCCGCGCCGGCGCGCGTCAGGGACCGGTCAGGTCAGGACTCGACGCCGTCGGGCGTGTGGCTCCCGGTTCCACGCCCCTGGTCCAGCCGGTCGGCGCCCGGGCCGCCGACGAGCGCGTCGCTGCCGTTGCCCCCGTCGAGCCGGTCGTCGCCGAAGCCGCCGGACAGCACGTCCTCGCCGTTCTCCCCGGCGATCCGGTCGTCCCCGGCGCCGCCGCAGATGACGTCGTCGCCGTTGCGGCCGCGGATCTTGTCGTTCCCCCCGAGGCCCATGATCACGTCGCGGCCGTTCGTCCCGCTGAGGACGTCCTTCCCCGCCGTGCCCCGGATGGTCGGCAGCAGGCCCTGGCAGCGCTCCTCCAGGTCGATCCCGAGCACCAGCGGGTCGTGGTCGCTGGAGCGGTACGGGTCCGGCGCGTAGAGGGCCGGGTCGCCGGTGTACTGGTAGGCGAAGGACTCGACCGCGTTGATGTTCCAGTGCGTGACGCCGGTGACCTTCGCGGTCAGCTCGGCCGTGGCCAGCGCGTGGTCCAGGGAGCCCGACATGTCGTCGTACACGTAGCTGTACGAGCCCTCGACGAACCGCAGCCCCAGGTCGGTCCAGCCGGCGTCCTCCAGGAGCTGGATCGGGTCCTCCTGGGTGTAGGCGTTGAGGTCGCCCATGAGCACGACGTCCCGGTCGCCGGAGGCCTCCGCCAGGTCCGCGGCGAACTGCGCGAGGGACGCCGCCTGCCGGACGCGGTCGCCGTTCCAGGCACCCTGACCGTCCCCGGAGTCGACGTTGTCGCCCTCGGGCTGGCCCGGGCTCTTGGACTTGAAGTGGTTGGCGACGACGGTGAACGCGTCACCGTCCTTGACGAAGGTCTGGGCGATCGGCTCGCGGGCGTTGTCCCAGACGTCCTCGTCGACGAGGCCGACCGGGTCGCCCACCGGGAGGACGACGTCGTCCTGGTAGATGACCGCGTTGCGGATCACGTCGCGGTCGACGGCGTACAGCTCCGCCGGCAGGGCGACGTAGCTCCACTTGGCGTAGCCGGCCGCCTCGTTCAGCCGGCGCACCAGGTCGGCGAGCGCGGTGTCCGCGTTGCCGGGCGTGAGGCCGGTGGAGTCGGTGTCCTCGATCTCCATGAGGGTGACGACCTCGGCATCGAGGGCCTCGATGGCCGGGACGATCTTGCCCGCCTGCTTCTCGAGCTGCTCGGCGCTGCGCGCGCCGCGGCCCTCGCCCCCGAAGGTCAGGAAGTAGTTCAGCACGTTGAAGGCGCCCAGCCGGACGTCCCCACCGACCTCCTCGGGAGCGGCCGGCCGGGTGTTCTGCGGCGCGAAGACACCGTCGGCGGTGCCGTCGGCCGGCTGCAGCCGCCACTGGTCGAAGCCGTAGCCGAGGACCAGCGGCTCGGTGAACGTCAACTCGTCGCCGACCCGGACCGGGGTCCGCGGCGACAGGTAGGGACGCGTGGTCACGCTGACCCGCGCGCTCACGCCGTCGTCCAGGACGATGCGGCGCAGGGCGTTCCCGGCGGCGATCGCCGCCGCCTCGGCGGTGCCGGGCCGGGCGAGCTCGGTCGGCTGCACCAGGATCCCGCCCTCGGCGAGGGTCAGCTCGCCGTAGCTGGTCAGGTCGTACACCTCGCTCACGGTGAGGGTGTCGACCGGCGCGACGCGCATGCCCTCGACGCGCTCGCGGGCGGCGTCGTCGGCCGGCAGGTCCAGCGGCGTGGCCTCGGGCAGGTCACCCGCCGTCCCCTTCGCGCAGACGGCGACGTCCTCGCCGGAGCTGATCTGGGTCTGGCCGAAGTACTCCTGCGCCTGACCGGTCACGGCGACCGTGTCGCCGAGGTCGACCGCGACGGGGCTGAACACGAAGACGCCGTCGGAGGTGGCGGCGTCGCCGTCGCCGTCGGCGTCCTGGAGGTAGAACCCGGAGAGCCCCGCCACGTCGCCGACGACGGTGCCGCGCACGGTGACCTGCTGCCCGGCCAGCGGGGTCTGCGCGCCGGTCCCCTGGACCTCGCCGATCTCGTGGGTCGCGGGGAGGTCGCACACCTCGCCGGAGGCCGGCGGCGGGTCCACCGGACCGGGGGCCGCGGAGTTCACCGCGCCCCGGGTGGCTGCGGCCGGGCCGGACCAGAGCAGCGAGCCGGTGGCGGCGTCGTAGCCGCGCGACAACGACTGCCCGGCCGGCTCGCTGCCGTCCTCCGAGACACCGATGTCGGTGCTGGTCAGCCCGTCCGCGGGGCCGCTCGCCGCCGTCATGCCCCCCTCGTAGGAGAGGAACTCCAGCACCTCGTCGCCACGGACGAGCGCGAGCCCGTCGGGCGCGCCGTTCTGGACGCCGTTCGACGCGTACTCGATCACCGCGACCGCCGGCGCGTCGGCCGGCGCGGTGACGGCGGGCAGCGCGTCGGTGTCGTAGACCGCGCCGTTGCTGCCGTTGTAGAGGACCACGGACAGCCCGGCGGAGCTGGTGCCCGCCGGGAGCTGCACCTCGACGAACTCGCCGACGTCGGTGCCGGCGTTGTCGTAGTGGATCTCGGACACGAACGGGCCGGTGGGCGGCGCGGCCTGGGCCAGGGACGGCAGGCCGAGCGTGGTGAGGGAGACGGCGACGACGCCGAGGGTGCTGCAGCGCGCGAGACGCGCGCCACGAGGACGCAGGAGCACGGGGGTCCTTCCGGAGGAGGAACGGAACTCGGCGACCGTAGAGCTACCCGGTGACAGCACGGCCTACGCCAGGTGACCGGGCCGTGACAGCGAGATGGGGCGCCTTCCCACCGCGGCAAGGCGCCCGCGCCGCGTCGTGTCGAACGTCTGTTCGATCCCGTGGCAGACTGCCGGTATGGCCGGCGGCATGCATCCAGGACGTTCCGGTCGCCGCTCGCTGGGCGAGCGCGCGCTGGGATCGGGGGTCCGGCCGGAGCCGCCCGAGCCGCTCGCCCGCCCGGCGGCGGAGACGGCGGAGGGGCGGCACTGCTGGGTGCACGACCCCCCGGAGGCGCCCGGCACGTGGCCGGGTCTGCTGGTGGAGTGGCAGCAGCGCGGCGGCGGCTGGCACGGCCGGGTGACCTACGCCGTGGCCGGCCCGCACGGGCCAGCACTGGTCGAGGCCTGGTTGCCGGCCGCCCGCCTCGAGCCGCGGTGAGCTCCGTCCCGGTTAGCGGGCACGGGTGGGGGCTATGGCCCCTTCCGACCGCATCCCGACAGACCGGAGGACGTCACGATGACCGAACCCCACGACCGCCCCACCCTCGACGACGTCATGGAGCCGCAGGAGCACCCGACCCGGGACCGCACGCAGCACGCGAAGGACCCGCACCCGGCCGACGAGGTGCTGGAGCACCGCACCGAGCAGGAGCGGCAGGCCGTCGGCTCCGACGACGCCGACCCCGCCGGCGCCGACCTTCACTCGGCCACCGACTGACCCCGCGGTCACCCCGGCCGGCGACGCCGGCGCGGCTGCGCGCCGCCGACGTCGCCGGCTGGCTGCTCAAGAGCACCCGGCCGCCGGCGTCCGTCGACGCGGCCTGGCAGCCCGGCGCCATCCGGGACCTGGCGCGCTGCGTGCGCCGCAGCTACCGGCTCGACCTCGTCGCGGCCGGTCAGCCGGTGGTCCTGTGGGTGAGCGGGCGGGCCGCTGCCGGCGTGCACGCCGTCGGCCGGGTCACCGCCCCGGTCCACGAGACCGCGGACGGGCCCGTGATCCCGGTCCGCCTGCTCCGCCTCGACACGCCGGTGGACCGTGCCCGGTTGCGGGCCGATCCGGCCTTCGCGGACGCCGAGGTGCTGCGCATGCCGGCCGGCAGCAACCCGTCGTGGCTGTCGAGCGCGCAGCTGTCCGCCGTCCTCGACCGGGTTCCCTGCGATCAGCTGGGATCATGGCTGCCGTGACTGCCCACCGCCTCCGCTGGGGCGCCCTCGCGTGGGTGCTGACCCTGCAGTTCTTCGTGGCGGAGGCGGTGGCCCAGGCCCGCTACGCCGGGTCGTACTCCCGCACGGACGACGTGATCAGCGCCCTGGGCGCCGCCGACTCCGCCGGCCGGCAGGTGATGAACGCCTCGTTCGTCGTCCAGGCCGCCCTGATCCTGGGCGGGGCCCTGCTGCTGCTCCCCGCGCTGCGTGGCGGGGCCGCCCGCGCGGTACCCGTGCTGCTCGGCGCCGCCGCCCTCGGCGTGCTGCTCGTGGGCGTCTTCCCCACCGACGGCAACGGCACGCTGCACGCGCTCGGGGCGGTCCTGTACCTGGCCGGCGGCGGCCTGGGGCTGATCGCGCTGGCCTACGCCGTGCGCCCCCTCTCGGAGGCGCTCGGCACGACCGTGGTGCTGCTGGGCATCCTGGCCACCGCCGCGACCGTCTTCTTCCTGGCCGGCGTCACCCGGTACCTCGGGGAAGGGGGCGTCGAGCGCGCCGCGGCCTACCCGCTGCCGATCACCCTGGCGCTGACCGGGCTGGTGCTGTGGCGGCTCGGCCGCCGCGGCGACGTCGCGCCGGCGGAGTCGCCCCTGCGCGCCGCACGGGCGCAGGAGCAGGCGCGACGGGCGGAGCAGGCGCGCGCACGCGACGAGGCCCTGGAGTCCGCCGCCGGCCGCGATCGGCGGACCGGCGCGACGACCGCCGACGGACACGACGCCGACGGGCACGACGCCGACGGGGAGGACGCCGACCCCGAGGACCCGTGGGCGGCTCCCCGCCGGCACGGCTGAGCTGCCGCGGTTCAGCCCGCGGGCTCGAACCGCAGCACGTCGCCCACCGGGCGCCGTCCGCTGACCGCCGGGGTCGCTGCCCCGGGAGCCGACGGCTGCGGGTACCCGAGCCGCAGGAGCATCTGCGGGTACCCGACCAGCGACAGCCGTGACTGCATGCGCACCCGGGTCGCCGGCCAGTCCAGCGCCTGCGTCAGCGGTGAGGCGACCAGGCCGGCCGCGGTCACCCGGAGGAGCAGGCGCCCCAGGGCCCGCCCCGAGCGCAACCAGTCGGCTCGGTCGTCGCCGTCGGTACCCACGAGCACGACCGCCGGCCGCTCGACCTCCGGCGGCGGGGCCGCGGGGTCGCCGGCCGCCCGGAACGGGTGCTGCTCGCGGTGCCCGGCCACGAAGTCCCGGATCAGCCAGTTCGAGGCCCGCTCGTGGGGATCACCGCTGGGCACCGCCCCCAGCGGCACCCCGTCCTCGGCGGCCGGGTCGGTGCGCAGCCAGCTCTCCAGCTCGGCGAGGTAGGCCGGGTCCCCCTGCTCCATCTCCTCGGCCCGGGAGATGAGGAACACGGTGGCGATCTCCTCCTCCGAGCGGGTGATCGGCTTCAGCCATGCGCCGAACACCGCCGCCTCCGCCTGCAGGCGGTCGACCACGTCGTCGGGAACCGCCCGCGCCTGGAAGGGCGTCCGCACGGTGTGCCGGCGAGGGATCGCCTCGGCGAGCGCCCGGTCGTCGGCGGCCGCCTCGGCCGCGCCGGCGACCAGGATCGTCGCCAGGTGCTCCGGGTCCGCGGCGTCCGGGAGCAGCTCCACCTCGGCGGCCCTGCCCCGGGCGGCGAGGGCGACGACGACGAACTCCAGCACGGCGCCGCAGCTGATCACCTGCTGCCGGCCGCTCGGGTCGAGCACCGGGAGAGCGCGTGCCGGGTCGGCGTGGAGCTCCAGCCGGTCGGGCCGGGCGACGAACCGCCACGGCTGCGTGTTGTGGATCGACGGCGCCCGCGTGGCGGCCGCCACCACCTGCGCCCACTCCTGCTCCTCCACCACGAACCCTCCCGACCGGTCTCCACGGAGGACCACCGGCGGTGGTCCCGGTCCGTGCCTACCCCATGGCGGCAGCCGCCCGCACACCCGGTCGTCGATCGGTGCGCTTACCGCTGACCGGCCGTTCCCGCCCCCACCGGCGGAGCGCCGGCCGCGGGGACCAGCGCGGGCCGCCCCCGCCGCCGGGACAGCGCCACGCCGGCCAGGCACACCGCACCGCCGGCCACCGCCAGCAGCGGCGGCGCCTCCTCCAGCAGCAGCCAGCTGAGCAGGATGACCAGCGGGGGCACCAGGTACGTGGTGACGCCGAGGCGGCCGGCGTCCATCCGCGACAGCGCGTAGGCCCAGGTGCTGAAGGCCAGCGCCGTCGGGACGACTCCGAGGTACACCAGCCCCGCGACCGAGCCCGCGGGCGCGCGGCCGAGATCGGCCACCAGCGCGCCGGCCCAGGGCAGGCAGGCGACCGCGCCGATCGCGCACGCCGTGAAGGTGACCTGCAGGCCGGGGAGCCGCCGCAGCAGCGGCTTCTGGGCCACCACACCCACCGCGTAGGTGATCGCCGCGACCACGCACAGCGCGATGCCGATCAGATCGGCGTCCGCGCCGCGCGTACCGGCGCCGATCAGCACCACACCACCGAAGGCCACGGTGATGCCGACGACCAGCCAGCGCGGGAAGCCCTCCCCGAGCCAGAACCCGGCGAGGACGGCGATGAGGATCGGCCCGATGTTGACCAGCATCGCCGTCGTGCCGGCGTCCAGGTGCCGCTCCGCGGCGTTCAGCGCCAGGTTGTAGAGGCCGAACCAGCCGACCCCGCAGACGGCCAGCAGCCGCCACTCAACGGGCGTGGGGCGCACCCAGCCGCGGCGGACGACGAGCAGCCCCAGCACGAGCGCGCCGATCAGCAGCCGGCCGAGGGCCAGGGCGCCGGGCGAGAGGTCCTGGCCGACCGCGCGGATGCCCACGAAGGCCGATGCCCAGGCGAGCACGGTGACGACGACGGCGAGCAGCGTGCGCCCGTCCGGGGCAGCGGGAGTGGTCACGTCCGCAGAACCTAGGGCCGACTGCCGACCCGGTTCCGGCGGTTTCCGGCCGCGGCACGCGGCTGGCACCCGGGCTCCGGGAACTGGCAGGAACGCTGCGGTCCTCAGCCCCGCAGGTGCTCGGCCCACGTGCGCCGGCCCCGCCCGCCGCGGGTGGGCAGTGCCGCACCGTCGCGCAGCGCCGTGCCGAGCCGGCCCGGGACGGGGGTCGCGATCACCCGCGCTCCCGGAGCACGGACCTCCGCCCAGGTCCGCGCCAGGTCGACCACGGAGTGCTCCTCGGGTCCCCCGAACTCGACCACGCCGCCCGACGGCGGGGCGCTCACGCGCTCCACCAGGTGCGCGGCGGCGTCGGCGACGTCCACCGGCTGCACCCGCCAGCCCATGGGCACCGGCAGCAGCGGTCCACGGCGCGCCGTGCCCAGCAGCTCGTCGACGAACCCGTGGAACTGGGTGATGCGGACCAGCGAGACCGGCAGGCCCGAGGCCAGCAGCACCTGCTCGGCGGCGTACTTGGCCCGGTAGTAGCCCAGGGGAACCCGGTCCACCCCGACGATCGAGACGTGCACGACGTGCGGCGGCCGGGACCGGTCGACCGCCTCGACCAGCCGCCGGGTGCCGGCGACGTCGACCTCCCACGGGTCCCCCCGGGGGGCGCTGGCCGCGTGCACCACGACCTCCGCGCGCGCCACCGCATGCGCCAGGTCCCGCCCGGTGGCGAGGTCACCCCGCACCCCGCCGGGGCCTGCGCCCCGGCGCGACATCTGCCGCACCTGGTGCCCGGCCTCCCGCAACTGCGGCACGAGGTGCCGTCCGAGGCGGCCCGTGCCGCCGGTGACCAGTACGTCCACGAGTGCAGTCTCCCGGGCGGCACCGCGTCTCCGCACCGAGCGGCCGTCATCTCAGATACGAGATAACGTGGTCGGGTGACGCTCACCGACCTGCCTGCCGACGAAGCCATGCGGCGGATCGGGGCGCTCGTCCGCGACGCCCGCCGCCACCGGGGCCTCACCCAGCAACAGCTCGCCGAGCGGCTCGGCACCAGCCAGAGCGCGGTCGCCCGCATCGAGCAGGGCAGCCAGAACCTCACGCTGGAGTTCCTGGGCCGCCTCTCCGCCGCCCTCGACAGCGAGCTCATCCGGCTGGGCCCCGCGGGGCCGGCACACCTCCGAGTCACCGGCGGGCACCCCCTGCGCGGCCGGGTGGCGGTGAAGTCCTCCAAGAACGCCGCCGTCGCGCTGCTCTGCGCGGCGCTGCTGAACCGGGGCCGCACGACCCTGCGCAACGTGTCCCGCATCGTGGAGGTCGAGCGCATCCTCGACGTGCTGCGGTCCATCGGCGTCGCCGCCACCTGGGACGAGCGCGGGCACGACCTCACCCTCGTCGTCCCCGACGAGCTCGACCTCGACGGCATCGACGCCGACGCGGCCCGGCGGACCCGCAGCATCATCATGTTCCTGGGCCCGCTGCTGCACCGGGCCGGCGCGTTCCGGCTGCCCTACGCCGGCGGCTGCGACCTGGGTACGCGGACCGTGCAGCCGCACATGATCGCCCTCCGCCCGTTCGGGTTGGCCGTCGAGGCGCACGCCGGTGAGTACCAGGCCACGGTGCAGGGCCCGGCCGCCGCCGATCGGACGATCGTGCTCACCGAGCGCGGCGACACCGTCACCGAGAACGCGCTGCTGGCCGCGGCCCGCACCGACGGCACCACCACCATCCGCAACGCGAGCTCCAACTACATGGTCCAGGACCTGTGCCTGTACCTGCAGCTGCTCGGCGTGGACGTGGAGGGCCTGGGGACGACGACGCTGGTGGTGCGCGGACGCCCGGTGCTCGACGCCGACGTCGACTACACGATCAGCGAGGACCCGGTGGAGGCGATGAGCCTGCTGACCGCCGGGATCGTCACGGGCTCGGAGCTGACGGTCACCCGGGCCCCGGTGGACTTCCTCGAGGTGGAGCTCGCGGTGCTCGCCGAGATGGGGCTGCGCTACGAGCTCTCCGCCGAGTACCTCGCCGACAACGGGCACACCCGGCTGGCCGACATCACCATCCACCCGTCGGAGCTGCGGGCGCCGCTGGACAAGGTGCACCCGATGCCGTTCCCGGGGCTCAACATCGACAACCTGCCGTTCTTCGCGGTCATCGCCGCCCAGGCGCAGGGGTCGACGCTGATCCACGACTGGGTCTACGACAACCGGGCGATCCACCTCTCCGACCTCACCCGGCTCGGTGCCGACGTCCGCCTGCTCGACCCCCACCGGGTGCTGGTCACCGGCCCGACCCGCTGGCGGGCCGCGGAGGTCGTCTGCCCGCCCGCACTGCGCCCGGCGGTCTGCATCCTGCTGGCCATGCTGGCGGCCAAGGGCACGTCGGTGCTGCGCAACGTCGACATCATCGCCCGCGGGTACGAGCAGCTCTACGAGCGGCTGGTCGAGATGGGCGCCGACATCGAGGTCTTCCGCGACTGAGCCCCGCGACGATCATCTGACCTGATCATGACGCGTCCTCCCTCACCGTCTGCCGTGAGGGAGGACGCTCCACGATCAGGGACCCTGATCCCCGCCCGGCCGGGCCGGACGGCCGGGGTCAGCGCTCCTGGTCGGTGGGGCGGACGAGCACCTCGTTCACCGCGACGTGCGGCGGCTGGGTCACCAGGTAGAGGACCGCGCGGGCGATGTCCTCGGCGCGCAGCGCCCGCATGCTCGAGTACATCTGCACCGAGGCGGCCTTCGCCGCGGGCTGGGTGATGTGGTCGGTGAGCTCGGTGCTGACCGCGCCGGGCTCGACCAGGCCGATCCGCACCCCGCGGCCGGTGACCTCCTGGCGCAGCGACTCGCTGAAGGCGTTCACCGCCCACTTGCTGGCGTTGTACACCCCGGCGCCCTTGCGGGCCTGCCGCCCGGCGACGCTGGAGATGTTCACGATGTCCCCCGACCCCTGCTCGAGCATCCCGTCGAGGGCCGCGTGGGTCATGTACAGCACACCCATCACGTTGGTGTCGATCATCCGGCGCCAGTCCTCGGTGTCCGCCCCGGCGATGGTGCCCAGGAGCATGACGCCGGCGTTGTTCACCAGGACGTCGAGGCCGCCCAGTTCCGACCGGGTCCGGGCGACGGCCTCGGCGCACGCCCGCTCGTCGGTGACGTCCAGGGCCAGCGGCAGCACCGCCGTCCCGCCGTCCCGCAGCCGGCCGGCCAGCGCCTCGACCCGGTCGCTCCGCCGGGCCCCGAGGGCGAGAGCCGCCCCGGCCTCGGCCAGGGCGATCGCCGTGGCCTCGCCGATGCCCGAGGACGCCCCCGTCACGAGGGCCACCGTGCCGGCGAGCGGACGTCCGGGCTGCGTCATGCGGACATCCTCACCACGCAGCACCCGGCGGCGCACGTCGGCCCCGCGGCCGCGTCGCCGCGGGGCGGGCGAGGCGTCGGTGCAGCGGGGCCCCTCAGAGGAGGGCGTCGAACCCGTCGTCGAGCGGCAGGCCGAGGCCGCCGTCCAGCGGCGGGCGCGCCGGCTGGTCCAGACCGCGCATGCGGGCGGCGTGCAGCGCCAGCAGGAGGTTCAGCCGCAGCGTCGGGTCGGTGGTGAACGGCCCGAGCATCCGCTCCAGCTTCCCGATCCGGTAGCGCATCGTGTTGTAGTGGAAGTGCAGCCGCCGGGCGGACTCCGCGACGTTCAGGTTGGTCTCCAGCAGCACCCGCAGGGTCTCCCGGAGGTCGGCGGAGTCGGCGTCGACGGCGTCGGCCAGCGGGCCGAGCACCTCGTCGACGTAGGACCGCAGCTCGGTGCTGTCGGGGATCAGCGACAGCAGCCGGAACACCCCGAGCTGGTCGAAGTGGACCACCGACGACCCGCCGTGGATCTCCTGCCCCACACCGAGCGCGCGCTGCGCCTGCCGGTGCACCTCGGCCAGCTCGGAGAGCGATGCGGCCGGCCGGCCGATGCCGGTGCCCAGCAACCGTCCCACCCGGCGCAGCCGCCCGTTGACCCGGGAGGTCACGGCGGAGACCAGGGCCGACAGCTCCTCCGGCGTGCGCCCGTCCAGGGGCAGCAGCGTCACGATCTCCGTGGCCAGCCCCGCGACGGCCGCTCCGGCCACCTCCGACTCCAGCGCGGCGCGCCAGCCGTCGGCCAGCCGGTCCAGGACGTCGAGGGCGCGGGTGGGGTCGGCCGCGGCGTCGGCCACGGTCTCGGTGGCGGTCACCAGCACCGCGACCGGCCCGTCCAGCCGCCACCCGAACGAGCGGGTGTAGGCCAGCGTCCGCTCGGTGTGGCCCACCGCGCCACCCACCAGCCGGCGGACCAGGTCCCCCTGGAATCGCAGCTCCACCGAGTGGACCGCCTGCAGCCGGATCACCGACAGCGCGGCGATGACCGCCGCCCGCTCCAGCACGCCGCCGGCGCCCAGCATCATCGCGCCGTTCCGGTGGACGGCGACGAGCCAGCCGTGCCGCTGGTCGCCCGCCATGATCGGTGCCACCGCGTACTCGCCGATCCCGCCGGGGAGCTGGTGGTGCCCGGGCACGAGCAGGATGCCGTCGGCGGGCGAGAGGTCGGCGTTCAGGTCGGCCGGCGTGACCACCGTCTGGTCCGCGCGGACCCCCGACAGGCGCAGCGACGGCGCCATGGCGGCCAGCTCGTCGTCGGCGGCGGCGTCGAGGAGCCACAGCCAGTCGCTGATCTCGGCGACGTCGTCGGCGGGGCCGGCGCTGGTGACGACCTCGCGGTCCGGCCCGAGGCCCAGCACGGCGGCCCCCTCGAGCATCACGGCCAGGCGCTGGGTCACCTCGGCCAGCCCACCGCCGGTGAGCGCCACCTCGGTGAACTCGTCGTCCATGCGCGAGGACAGGGCGAGGGCCTGCCCCTGCTTGGCGACGACGGCGCCCAGCACGCCGGAGACGACCTCGTCGAGCCGGGCCGTCGGCGGCAGCGCGAGCACCGGGAGACCCCGGCGCTCGGCTTCGGCCAGGACCTCGGCGGGCAGGGGCGGCGGGCCGTCGACGCGCCGGTAGGCCAGCGCCGCGGTGCCGGCGGCCTCGAGCCGCTCGACCAGCGCCCGGCAGCTGGCCGGGTCGGCGGGAGGGAGCCGGGCCCCGAGGACGACGAGCACATCGGGGCCCGCGGCGGCCAACGGCTCGGCGGGGTCGTCGACGACCATGTGGCGGATCACCCGGCCGAGCCCGGCGGCGCCGGTGGTCACGGTGCTCCCGGCGAGGACGGCGAGGTCCAGCGCCTCCTCCACGGTCAGGCCCATCCGCTGCTGCCAGCTCGCGCGCTCGCCGCGGCGCTCGGGCCGGGGCGACTCGGCGACCGACCAGTTGCGACGGAACGGGGTGGTTCCACTACCGCGAGTAGACGCCAGGAGTGACGAATCACTCTGTGTCACGAGGCATCCCCTTCCAGTCGTCGTCCAGGGTGCCACACGGCAGCGGCCTGTCGAGTGTCCCCGGACGCCGCCATCCATTCTTGGCGACATCCGCCATAAGAGGGCGTGCGACGCGCCGCTTAGGTTCGACCTCGTTCCACCTGCTGGCTGGATCGTAGGGGCTCCGCGACGGGGCGTGTGCACCCTCCTCGCCGGCCGGTGGACCGAGGGGTGGAGGCGGCCCATGCGCGCGATCGACGACACCGAGGTCCGGACCGACTCGAGCGAGCACCTCACCGCGCACGGCCGTGCCGTGCGCGCCGGCGTTCGGACGATCCCCCTCCCCCGCGAGTCGGCGCGAGCCGCCGCCCGCACCCAGCCGACGGCCGCGGTGCCGGCCGCGGCGAGCACCGCCGTCGCCGACGTGCTGCGCGGCCCTGCCCGCCCGGCGCGCGTGCTGCTCAGCCTCCCCGCCGCCCTGTACGTGCAGGTGGTCGGCGAGCGCGGCCTCGGTGAGGTCGTCGGCGTGCTGACCAGCGATGCCGCCCGGCTGCCGCTCGGCTGCGTCCTCTTCCGCCCGAGCAACGGGCGCCCGCTGGCCGGGCTCCCCGCGGGCGCACCCGCCGAGGTGGGGGCCGGGCGGATCGTCGTCGGCGACCTCGCCGTGAGCGCGTCGGCCTGGTGGGACCCGCGACCGCGGCTGCCCGGGGACCGGCCCGCGCTCCTGCCCGAGGGCGTCCGGCACCTGCGCAACGCCCTCTACGGCGAGGGCGTCCCGCACAGCGCCTTCACCCTGCCCGGCCTGCCCACCGGCCCCGGTGGCCCGCTGGCCGCCCTGCGCGGCGCCGTGCGCCGCGCCGACCTCGAGGCCGCGCTGCGCACCGCCACCCGGCTCATCGGCCTCGGCCCGGGGCTGACGCCGGCCGGGGACGACGTCGTGGCCGGGACGATCGCCGGCCTGGTGCTCCTCGGGCACCCGGCGGCGGAGCGCTTCGCCGCCGGCGTGTGCTCCCTGGCCGGTGGCCGGACGACCGAGCTGTCCCGGGCGCTCCTGCGGCACGCGGCCGCGGGCCAGGTCAGCGGTGAGTACGCCGCGGTGCTCCGCGGTCTGGTCGGTGAGCGCCCCCTCGGGCCGGCGATCGGCCGCCTGCTGGCCACCGGCGCCACCAGCGGCCGGGCCATGGCGCTGGGCCTGTGCACCGCCATCGACCTGGTGGAGCGCACCGCACGCGTCCGCTGACCGCAGCCCCGGGCGCGGGTGTCCGGAGCGTCAGCCGAGCGGCGTCGCCGGCTCCCCCACCGGCACGGGCAGGACGGGCCCCAGGGCGTCCCACTGCGCGATGCGGCACCCGTCGACGCGGGACAGCTCCAGGTCGACCGGCTCACCCTCCCAGCGCCCGGTGATGCGGGCGGTCTGCGGACCGCCGTACTGCTCGGTGCAGACCAGGTCGTCCGGCAACGGCGCGAACGGCTCGGTCATGTCCTCGAGGTGGGCGCAGGCCTCCTCCGCCCGCGGGTGGGTGCCCTCGACGACGCCGTCGCAGGTCAGCGTCCAGGTCTCCGGCGGCGTCCCGTCCCCGCGGTCGACCACGATCCGCAGCTCGTTCTCCGCCTGCGAGGCGCCCGACGGGCCGCCGCCGTCGGTCGCGCTCCCCCCGTCGGCGGTCGCCGCCGCGTCACCGTCGCTCCGCCCCGTGGCGCAGGCGCCCAGGACGAGGGCCCAGGCCAGGAGACCGAGGAGCAGCAGGCGTCGCATGCCGGTGGAGACGAGCGACGCCGCCCCCGGGTTCCACCGTGGCCGGCGGGTCGGTCAGATCCGGGAGGCGTGGATGCTGGTGACGAGGATCGCCCGGGCGCCGAGCTCCCAGAGCTCGTCCATCACCCGGTTGGTCTCGGTGCGGGCGATCATGGCCCGCACCGCCGACCAGCCCGGCGTCTGCAGCGGGCTGACCGTCGGCCCCTCGATGCCCGGGGTGATCGCGGTGGCGCGGTCGAGCAGCTCGTTGGGGCAGTCGTAGTCGAGCATCACGTACTGCCGGGCGACCAGCACACCGCGGAGCCGACGGCGCAGCTGCGCCACTGCGGGGATCTCCTCGGCCCCCTCGCGGCGCACGAGGATGGCCTCGCTGCTGAGCACCGGCTCCCCGATGATGTGCAGCCCCGCGGCGCGCAGCGTCGTCCCGGTCTCCACCACGTCGCAGACCGCGTCGGCGACGTCCAGCCGGCAGGCGGTCTCCACCGCGCCGTCGAGCTTCACCACGTCGGCCTTGATCCCCTGCTCGTCCAGGTAGCGCCGCAGGAGCACCGGGTAGGCGGTGGCGATCCGCTTGCCGGCCAGCTGCTCCACCTGCTGGATCGCCGACTCCACCGGGGTCGCGAACCGGAACGACGAGCGACCGAAGCCCAGCGGCATGACCTCCACCGCGCTCGGGCCCTCCCCGTCGGCGGGAGCGGTCTCCAGCAGCATGTCGCGGCCGGTGATGCCGACGTCGAGCGTGCCGGCGGCCACGTACACCGCGATGTCCCGCGGGCGCAGGTAGAAGAACTCGGTGTCGTTCTCGGGGTCGTAGACCGCGAGGTCCTTGGTGCTGCGCCGCTGGCGGTAGCCGCTCTCGGCGAGCATCTCCGCCGCCGGCTCGCTCAGGACACCCTTGTTCGGCACGGCGACGCGCAGCACTCGGCCACTCCTAACGGGACGTGATGGAACGGCCCCGCTGCAGGTGCCCCGCCGCGAGGGAAGCGAGCGGTGGGGGGCAGCGGGGTCCTCTCAGAGGTGAGCGTAGACGTCGTCGAGCGTGAGACCCCGCGCCAGCATGAGCACCTGCACCCGGTAGAGGAGCTGGCTGATCTCCTCGGCGGTGCGGCCGGCGCCCTCGTGCTCGGCGGCCATCCAGGACTCGGCGGCCTCCTCCACGACCTTCTTCCCGGCCGCGTGCACGCCGTCCCGCACCGCGGCGACGGTGCCGGACGCGGCATCCCCGGCGGCCACCTTGGCGGCGAGCTCGGCGAACAGGCTGTCGAAGGTCTTCACGACCGGGTCTCCTGGCGGGCGGGGGTGACGGAGAACCCGGTCTGCCGCTGCGGCGACCGGAGCTCGCGGAGCACGAGCGCGGTCTGCAGCGCGGCGAGGGTGGCCTCCCAGCCCTTGTCCTCGCCCGAGCCGGGCAGCCCCGACCGGTCGCGGGCCTGCTGCTCGTCGTTGGTGGTGAGGACTCCGTTGCCCACCGGCTTGCCGGCGTCGAGGGCGACGCGGGTGAGCCCCGCGGTCACGGCATCGCAGACGTACTCGAAGTGCGGCGTCCCCCCGCGCACCACGACGCCGAGCGCGACGACGGCGTCGTGGCGCTCCGCCAGGGCCTGCGCGACGACGGGCAGCTCCACGGCGCCCGGCACGCGGACGACGGTCGGCGCGGGCACCCCGCAGGCCTCGGCGGCCGCGACGGCGCGGTCCAGCAGCGCGCCGGTGATCTCGGCGTGCCACGTGGTGGCGACGATGCCCAGCGTCAGCCCGGCCGCGTCGACCGGGGTCGCCCGCGGCGCTCCGGTGCCGCTCATGCCGGCTGCTCGTCCTGGCCGAGGGGCACATCGGTGCCCGGCACCGTGGTGGCGCCCGGGGCGTCGGCCGGGCCGGACTCGGTCTCGGGCTCGATGATGTCGAGCAGGTGGCCCATGCGGTCGCGCTTGGTGCGCAGGTACCCCAGGTTCTCCGCGGTGACGTGGCTGGGCAGCGGCACCCGGCCGAGCACGCGCAGGCCGTAGCCCTCCAGCCCGGCGCGCTTGGCCGGGTTGTTGGTCAGCAGCCGCATGGTGTGCACGCCCAGGTCGACGAGGATCTGCGCGCCGGTGCCGTAGTCGCGCGCGTCGGCGGGCAACCCGAGGTCGAGGTTGGCGTCGACGGTGTCGGCGCCCATGTCCTGCAGCTGGTAGGCCTGCAGCTTGTGCAGCAGCCCGATGCCCCGGCCCTCGTGCCCGCGGATGTAGAGCACGATCCCGCGGCCCTCCTGGGCGACGGCGGCGAGCGCGGCCTGCAGCTGGGGCCCGCAGTCGCAGCGCAGCGAGCCGAAGACGTCGCCGGTGAGGCACTCGGAGTGCACCCGCACCAGCACGTCCTCGCCGTCGCCGATGTCCCCGTAGACGAAGGCCACGTGCTCGCGCTCGTCGTAGGAGCTCGAGTAGCCGACGGCGGTGAACGTGCCCGGGGCCAGCGGCACGATGGCCTCGGCCACCCGCTCGACGAGCTTGTCGAACCGCTTGCGGTAGGCGATCAGGTCGGCGATGGAGATCAGGCACAGGTCGTGCTCGTCCGCGAACAGCCGCAGCTCCTCGCTGCGGGCCATGCCGGTCGGGTCCTTCTCGCTGACGATCTCGCAGAGGACGCCGGACGGGCGCAGCCCGGCCAGCAGCGCCAGGTCGACGGCGGCCTCGGTGTGGCCCGGCCGGCGCAGCACGCCGCCGTCGCGGGCGCGCAGCGGGACGACGTGACCGGGGCGGGCCAGGTCGGCCGAGGTGGTGTCGGCGGCGGCCAGGGTGCGGATGGTGTGCGCCCGGTCCGCGGCGGAGATGCCGGTGGTGACGCCTTCCCGGGCGTCGACGGTGACCGTGTAGGCGGTGCCGAGGCGGTCCTGGTTCACCCGGTGCATGGGCGGCAGGTCCAGCCGGTCGGCGTCGGCCTCGGTCACGGCCACGCACACGTAGCCGGAGGTGTACCGGACCATGAACGCCACCAGCTCGGGGGTGGCGAGCTCCGCGGCGAAGATGAGGTCGCCCTCGTTCTCGCGGTCCTCGTCGTCGACGACGACCACGGGCCGGCCGTCCTTGATGGCGGCGATGGCTGTCTCGATGGAGTCCAGCCGGGTGCGGGGCTCGCTCATGCGCGGGCCCCCAGCAGGCGTTCCACGTACTTGGCGATCACGTCGACCTCCAGGTTGACGGGCTCCCCCGGGGCGCGCGCGCCGAGCGTGGTCTCGCGGAGGGTGGTGGGGATGAGGCTGACCTCGAACCAGGGTTCGGGGTCGGTCGCGGCGCTGACCGCGCTGACGGTCAGCGAGACGCCGTCGACGGCGATGGAGCCCTTCTCGACGACGTAGCGGGCGAGCCCGGTGGGCAGGCCGATGCGCACGACCTCCCAGTGCTCCGCCGGCGTGCGGGACAGGATCTCGCCCACGCCGTCGACGTGGCCCTGCACGATGTGCCCGCCCAGGCGGGTGTGCGGGGCGACCGCGCGCTCCAGGTTGACCGGTGCGCCGTCGGCGACCGCGTCCAGGCTGCTGCGGCGCAGCGTCTCGGCCATGACGTCGGTGGTCCACACACCGGCGCCGTCGGCGCCCGGCTGCACACCCGTGACCGTGAGGCAGACGCCGTTGACGGCGATGGAGTCGCCCAGCGAGACGTCGGTCAGCACGGTGCGGGCGCGGATGCTCAGGACGGCGGAGTCGCCCTGGTCCTCGCGTCCGGCCAGGGTGCCCACCTCTTCGACGATGCCGGTGAACACCTCAGCTCCCTCCGTCCGTGCCGGTCCCGCCGGTGCGGGCCACCCGACCAGTGTGCCGGGTGGGGTGCAGCCGGATCTGCACGTCCCCGCCCAGGGGGGTGAGATCGGCGACCGAGAAGGACAGCGCCGAGCCGATCCCGGTGATTCCCAGGTCCCCCACCAGCGACGGGCCGGCCCCCAGCAGCTTCGGCGCGAGGTGGACGACGGCCTCGTCGACCAGGCCGTCGCGCAGGAACGCGGCAGCGAGCGTCGGGCCACCCTCGAGCAGCACCCGGCGTGCGTCACGGGCGAACAGCTCGGCCAGCAGGTCCGCCGGTGCGGCGGCCCGGCTGACCAGGGTCGGCGCGACGTCGTCGAGCACCCGGGCCGAGGCCGGCAGCCGGTCGCGGCGGTCGACGACCACCCGCAGCGGTTGCCGGTCGGCGTCCCGGCCGGCGTCGTCGCGCACCGTGAGCTGCGGGTCGTCGGTGAGGGCGGTGCCGGAACCGACGACGACGGCGTCGCAACCGGCCCGCAGCCGGTGCACCTCGGCGCGCGCCTCCGGCCCGGTGACCCAGCGGCTGCTGCCGTCGGCGGCGGCGACCCGTCCGTCGAGCGTGGCGGCGACCTTCCAGATCACGTACGGGCGGTGCTCCCGGACCCCGGTGAGCCAGCCGGCGAGCGCGCCGCGCTCGGCGGCCTCCTGCTCGATCCCCAGGACGACGTCGACGCCGGCGGCTCGGAGCCGCGCCGCTCCCCCGCCGGCCAGCTCGGTCGGCTCGGGCACGGCGACGACGACCCGGGCGATCCCGGCGGCCAGCAGCGCATCGGCGCACGGACCGGTGCGCCCGGTGTGCGCGCACGGCTCCAGCGTGACGACGGCGGTGCCCCCGCGGGCCCGCTCGCCGGCCTGGGCCAGGGCGCGCACCTCGGCGTGCGGGCCGCCGGGCGGGGCGGTGGCCCCCTCCCCCACCACGCTGCCGTCGGCGGCGACGACGACCGCGCCCACCGCGGGGTTGGGGCTCGTCGTCCCCAGCACGGAAGCGCCGAGCTCCCGGGCCCGCGCCATCGCGGACCGCTCGACCGGGGCGAGGGTCACCCGCGCATCGCCGCGGCGGCCTGCGCGCGTAGCGCGGCGATGGCCTTCGCGGGATCGTCGGCGCCGTAGACGGCGGACCCGGCGACGAACATGTCGACGCCGGCCTCGGCGGCCTGCTCGATGGTGTCGGCGTTGATGCCGCCGTCGATCTCGACCAGCAGGCGGAGCTCCCCGGCGTCGACCAGCTCGCGGGCCTGCCGCACCTTGGGCAGCACGTCGGCGATGAACGACTGCCCACCGAAGCCGGGCTCGACGCTCATCACCAGCAGGGTGTCGAAGTCGGCGAGGACGTCGAGGTAGTCCTCCAACGGCGTACCGGGCTTGATCGCCAGCCCGGCCAGCGCACCCGCTGCGCGCAGGTCCCGGGCCACCGCCCGGGGGTCGGTGCAGGCCTCGGCGTGCACGGTGACGTTGCGTGCCCCGGCCTCGGCGTACCCGGGCGCCCAGCGCTCGGGGTCCTCGATCATGAGGTGGCAGTCCAGGGGCACGGGGCTGACCCGCTGGATCGCCTGGACGACCGGGAGCCCCAGGGTCAGGTTCGGGACGAAGTGCGCGTCCATGACGTCGACGTGCAGCCAGTCCGCGTCGGCCACGCGCGCCACCTCATCCGCCAGGTGGGCGAAGTCCGCGGACAGCAGGCTGGGGGCGATCGACGGTTGCCGGGGCACGGCCGCCGAGTCTAGGTGGCGACGCGTGCTGGAACCCGACCCGTCCGTCGGGCGTCAGACGTGGAGGGACGCGACCGCCGCGGCCCCCGCAGCACGGGAGGAGCACCATGCCGACGCCCGCCCTCGTCGCCCTCGTCCTGGTCGTCTGGATCGCCGTGGGCTGTGGTGCCGCCCTCTTCCTCGGGCGCCGGGGTTACCGCGATCCCCAGTGGTACTTCCTCGGCGCCGTGCTGGGCCCGCTGTTCGTGCCGGTGGCCATCGAGCGCGGCCGCCGCGAGCACCGCGTGGTCGAGCGGACACCGCTGGCGGACTCCGGTGCCTCGCGGGCCGACGGCGCGATGACGGTCGTGGTGGGCGTCGACGGGTCCGCGGAGTCCGACCGGTCGTTGCGGGACGCGGCACAGCTCTTCTCCGGCGACGGCCCCCGGGTGGTGCTCGTCATGGCGGTCGACCCCGACGTCGTCGAGTTCGCCGATCACACCGAGCGGGACAGGTGCCGCGGCCTGCTGGAGGAGCGGGCCACCTGGTTCTCCGGCGCCAGACCCGTCGTGGAGCTGGTCAGCGGCCGGCCGGGCTCGGCGCTGCTGGAGGTGGCCGGTCAGGAGGACGCCGACGTCGTGGTCGTCGGCCGGCGGGGGCGCGGCCTGTCCCACCGCATGCTCGGGAGCGTCGCGGAGCACGTCACCCACCACTCCCCGGTCCCGGTTCTCCTCGCCGGGCCCGTCGCCGGGCGGTGACCGGGCGGTGACCGGGCGACCGTTCCACGGTCCGGCGCAGGCGACCGGGACCAGCCGGTCCGGCGCGTCCACCGCGCGGACCCGGACCCTGCCGGCCGAGGATGCCGCCGCGGCGGTGCGCGAGCGGGCCCGGCACGAGCTCCGCATGCTCGCGGGCGGCCTGCCGCCCTTCGCGGTGGGCTTCGCTCTGCTGCGGCTGGAGCCGGCGAGCTGGTCCACGGGCACGTGGACCGCCGTAGCCGCTGGTGCCCTCGTCCTGGCGCTCCTGGGATGGGGTTTCCTGGGGACCGAGCGCGGCCGGCAACGGCAGCAGGAGCGCCTGCTGGCCGAATACGCCGTCGTCCACCACAGGGACCCGGGGCCGGGCCGGCGAGCGCGAGCCGACCGCGTGGCGGACCGGATGGCGCGCCAGCGGTTCTTTGCCCGGGTGGGCGTCCCGGCCATCATCGGCATCCACGTGGTCCTGGGCGACTGGGATGAGCTCGGGACCACGGTCCCGGGCGCCGTCCTGGTGACGATCGCGGGCGTGGTCCTCCTGGTGGACAGCACCACCCAGGCCCGGGCCGGCCGTCGCTGGCTCGCCGACCCGCCCGGACCTGCCCGCAGCTGACCGGCCGGCCCACCGCCACGTGTCCGTCGCACACGACCGGGTAGGGCCAGATCCATGGCTTCCGACACCACCGCCCCCGAGCGCTACGACGGCTTCGACCGCATGCCGATCGGCGGCACCTGGCGCGCCGGGCGCGCCGGGAAGACCGCCACCGACACCGATCCCTACACCGGCGAGACGCTGACCGAGATCCCGCTGGCGAACGCCGAGGACCTCGACGAGGCGTACGCGACCGCCAAGCAGGCGCAGCGCGAGTGGGCGGCCCGGCTGCCCAGCGACCGCGCCGACGTGATGCGCCGCGCCGCCCGCATCATGGAGGCGCGCAAGGACGAGATCGTCGACTGGCACATCCGCGAGAGCGGGGCCGCGGCACCGGCCGCCGAGTTCGAGTTCGCGATCACCCTGCGGGACTTCCACGAGGCGTCGTCCTACCCGTACCGGATGGAGGGCCGGATCCTGCCGGCCGACATCGAGGGCAAGGAGAGCCGGGTCTACCGCCGCCCGGTCGGCGTGGTCGCCGTCATCAGCCCGTGGAACGTGCCGATGCACCTGTCCAACCGCTCGGTCGCGCCGGCGCTGGCACTCGGCAACGCCGTCGTCCTCAAGCCGGCCGGTGACACCCCGGTGACCGGCGGGCTCCTGCTCGCCAAGGTCTACGAGGAGGCCGGGCTGCCACCGGGCCTGCTGTCGGTCGTCATCGGCGCCGGACGCGACATCGGCGACGCGATCGTCAGCCACCCCACGCCCCGCGTCGTCTCCTTCACCGGGTCCACCCCGGTGGGCAAGGGCATCGCCGAGAAGGCAGGGCTGAAGAAGCTCTCGCTCGAGCTGGGCGGCAACGGCCCGCTGGTGGTGCTCGACGACGCCGACCTCGAGTACGCGGTGGACGCCGCCGTCTTCGGGAAGTTCTTCCACCAGGGGCAGGTCTGCATGATCACCAACCGGATCGTGGTGGACGCCGCGGTGCACGACGAGTTCGTCGACCGCTACGTGGAGCGGGTGCGCGGGCTCAAGGCCGGCGACCCCCGCGAGGGCGACACCGTGATCGGCCCCATCATCAACGGCAAGCAGCTCGAGGGGATCCAGGAGAAGGTCGCCCAGGCGCGGGAGGACGGCGCCGACCAGCTGCTCGGCGGCGAGCCGACCGGCCCGATCGGCTCGGTGCTGCCCCCGCACGTGCTGCTGGGCACGAACGACGTCGCCACCGCCCGGCAGGAGGTGTTCGGCCCGGTCGCGACGATCATTCGCGCCCGCGACGAGGCCGAGGCGCTGGCCATCGCCAACGACACCGAGTACGGGCTCTCCAGCGCCGTCTTCACCCGGGACACCCTGCGCGGCGTCAACTTCGCGCTGCAGGTGGAGGCGGGCATGACCCACGTCAACGACTCCCCGCTCAACGACGAGAACAACACCGCCTTCGGTGGCGAGAAGGATTCGGGGCTCGGCCGGTTCGGCGGCGAGTGGGCGATCGAGGAGTTCACCACCGATCACTGGATCAGCGTCCAGCACACCCGGCGGCAGTTCCCCTTCTGACGGTCGGCCGGGTGGCGGCCGTGTGGCGGCCGCCCGGCCCGTCCCCGCCGCACACGATCGGGTGACCGTCGCGATGCCTGCCTGCCGCTCTTCCTAGGGTGGCGGCGATGCAGGCACTGCGCTGGCGACGTCGGCTCGCCGAACACCCGCCACCGCGCCCGGAGGACCTGTCGTGAGCACCGGTCCGGACGTCGACTGGTCCGCCGTCGAGCACCGCGGGCGCCGTACCGACTGGCTGGCGCTGCCCCAGCTGGCGTTGCTCTTCGCCTGCCTCGTCACCCTCCAGGGACGGTGGGCGGTGTGGGAAGGCGCCGCGGCCTGGGTCGCCATCGGCGTCCTGACGGCCATCGTCGTGAGCGGCCATCTGGTGGTCCGGCTGAGCCCACGACTGCGCGCCCGGTCGGCCGAGGCGCACCGGATCGGCCACGCCCTCCGGTACCGGGTGGATCCCGGCCCGGGGTTGCGCGAGCGCGCCGACGTCCAGGCGCGCTACCAGGCAGGCGTCGGCTGGCTGGTCTGGGTCCTCCCGGTGGGGCCGGCCGCCCTGCTGCTGGGTGCCCGTTGGGACCGGCCCGTCTCCACCGTGCCCGCCGCGCTCCTCGTCGCCGGCGGGGCCGTGGGCCTCACCGTGTGGTGGCGGCGCCGGGTCGCGTGGGCTCGGCGGTGGCTCGCCGACCCACCCGGTCCACCCCGTGAGGTACCGCCACCCGGTCGCGCCGAGCGCTGGTTCACCCGGCCCCGCACCGCGCTACTGGCGATGGCGGCGGTGCTGGTGATCGGTCTGCTGGCCGGTCTGGTGAGGGGGCTGACCGGCTGACCCTCGTGCAGCGTCGACCTGCGGGAACTGTCGTACCCCGTGCTTAGCCTGCGGGTATGTCGGTGGTCGGGTTCGCGGTCGGGGTGACCGTGGCGCCGGTGTCCGACGCGCCTTCACCGTGGGAGCTGGAGGATCCTGATCCGGCGCGGTGGGACGAGCCGTTGAGTGCCTGGCTGCCGGCCCGGCGGTCGGCGGCAGAGGCGGCGGAGCTGCTGGGGCAGATCGTGGCCGCGGAGGCTCGGCTGGCCGCGTTGCGGGCGGAGCTGGTGATGGACCTGGCCGCGGCCCGCCCGGCGCCGGCGGATCCGCTGCCCGGCGGTGAACGCCCCGGGCAGGTCGGACCGGCGGGGGCCAGTGAGTTCGTGCCCGATGAGCTGGCCGCGGTGCAGAACTGCAGCCGCACGAGCGCGGTGACGCAGTTGGAGCACGCCCACGTGCTCACCACCGTGCTGCCGGCCACCTTCGCCGCGCTGCGGCTGGGGCGGCTGGACTGGCCCCGAGCCCGGGCGATCGCCGCCGAGGTCGCCGCCACCGGCGCCGACACCGACCCGGACGTGATCGCCGCCGCCGAGGCGGCGGTGCTGCCGGGAGCGGTCGAGCTGGGGGTGGGGAAGCTGCGGGCGGCGGTGCGCACCGAGCTGCTGGCCCGCGATGCCGCCGCGGCCGACCGGCGGCGGGAGGCCCGTCGGCGGGCGGCGGATGTGACGGTGCGCCCGGTCGGGGACGGGATGAGCGAGCTGCGCGCCCTGCTGCCCCATCCCGAGGCCCGCGCCTGCCGCGACGCCCTGGATCGGCACGCCCGCGCGGCGAAGGACGCCGGGGATACGCGGCCGATCGGGATGCTGCGCGCCGGAGCGCTGGCCGATCTGCTGCTGCGCCCCTGGCAGCAGCAGCCGGCGGTGACCGCGCAGCTGACCGTGGTCGCACCACTGGACGCATTGACTCCCGGCCGGTTCCTCGCCGCCGGCGCCCCGCTGCCCGCGGCGTTCACCCCGCCGGGTGCGGCCGCGCCGGTCGGGGAGGTCGACGGGGAGCCGATCACCGCCGCCCACCTGCGCGAACTGCTCACCCAACTCGACGGCCTGGGCGTGCACGCGCCGTCCGGCGGCAGCCTGCAGATCGCGCTCACCGATAGGACCGGGGCACTGCTGGCGATCACCGGCCGCACCGAGCTGGCCCGGCTGGCCACCCGCGGCTGCCCCCACCACCCCGACCGGTCCGACCAGCCCGACCACCCCGACCGGTCCTGCGGGTGCCCGCTGCTGCGCCCGCCGGCGGCAGTGGACCGCTACCGGCCCTCGGCCGCCCAGCACCGCTTCCTCGAGGCCCGCGACCGCACCTGCCGCCACCCCGGCTGCACCGCACCCGCCGCCTGGGCCGACCTCGACCACGTCCTCCCCCACGCCGACGGCGGCGCCACCGCCTGCGAGAACCTGTGCTGCCTGTGCCGCCACCACCACCGGCTCAAGACCTTCGCCCCCGGCTGGCAGCACACGATGAGCGACGACGGCGTCCTCACCGTCATCACCCCCACCGGCGCCACCCGCACCAGCCGACCACCCGGCTACCGCGTCCTCACCGCACCACCAGAGCCGCCGCCGGACCCGGCGGAGGATCCACCACCCTTCTGACCGGCGCTCAGGCGCCGTCCGGCCCGCGCGACGCGGCGACCTCCGCCGTGCTGCGCAGGATGCAGAACTCGTTCCCCTCGGGGTCGGCGAGAACCACCCAGCCGGTCCCGTCGGGGTTGCGGCGGTCGTCGACGGCCGTCGCACCCAGCGCCAGCAGGCGGGCGAGTTCCTCGTCGCGCGTGCCCTCCCGCGGACGCAGATCCAGATGCACCCGGTTCTTCACCCGCTTCGGATCGGGCACCTCGATGAAGAGCACCAGGTGGTGCCCGTCGCGCGACCTGATGAGGCACTCCTCGTGGCCGGGCCCGTTCGGGTCTTCCGGATCCTCGACGTAGTCGAGGACGGCCTGCCACCAGCGCGACAGCGCGTAGGCGTCAGCGCAGTCGACGCTGGTGTGCGACACGTACGACACCATTGCCGGATCCTGGCACGGTGCCCGGTCGTCTCGGCCGCACGACGCGGTCAGCGGGTCCGGCGGAGCAGCGCCATGAACATGGCGTCCGTGCCGTGCCGGTGCGGCCACAGCTGCGCGTAGTCGCCGCGCGCGATGCCGGGGACCTCGGGGAACAGCGGCGCGACCGGCAGCACCTCGACGTCGTCCCGGGCGGCGGCGGTGTCGACGACGGCCACCGTCTCCTCGGTGTGCGGCGAGCACGTGACGTAGGCCAGCACGCCCCCCGGGCGCACCGAGGCGAGCGCGGCGGCCAGCAGTTCGGTCTGCAGCTCCACCAGCGGGGCGACGTCCTCCGGCGTCCGCCGCCAGCGGACCTCCGGCCGGCGCCGCAGCGCGCCGAGCCCGGTGCAGGGCGCGTCCAGCAGCACCCGGTCGAAGCTCCCCGCCGCCCACGGCGGCTCGCGGCCGTCGGCGGCCACCACCTCGACGTCGGCCTCGTCACGCAGCGCCTGGCGGACCAGCTCGGCGCGGTGCGGAGCCCGGTCGGCCGCGGTCAGCCGCACGCCGTCCGGCCGGGTGACGGCGAGCAGACCGGCCTTGCCGCCCGGCCCGGCGCACATGTCCAGCCAGGCGCTCTCCGGCCCCTCGACCGGCGCCCGGGTGAGCAGCAGCGCGGCCAGCTGGCTGCCCTCGTCCTGCACCGCGGCGCGGCCCGAGCGCACCGACGCCAGCCGGCCGGGGTCTCCCCCGCCCAGCCGCACCGCGTACGGCGACCACGGACCGGGCTGCCCCCCGGACTCCTCGGCGAGGTCGCCGCGCGCCATCCGGCGGGCGACGAGGTGCACCTCGGGGGCGGCGTCGTCGGCCAGCAGCGCCTGCTCCAGCTCCGCCTCGCCGCCGAGCGCGTCCCGCCAGGCGTCGACGATCCACCGCGGGTGGTCGGTGGTCAGCGCCAGCCGCTCGTCGCCCTCGGGCGCCAGCCTCGCCAGCCACGCGGCCCGGTCCCCGCCCGCGGCGACCTTCCGCAGCACGGCGTTGACCAGTCCGGAGGCGCCCGCGCCCACGATGGCACGCGTGAGGTCGACGGAGGTGTCCACGGCCGCGTGCGAGGGCACCCGCAGGTCGACCAGCTGGTAGGCGCCCAGCCGGAGCAGGTCCAGCACCCGGGGGTCCAGCTCGCCCAGCGGGCGGGAGACGAGGCCGGCGAGGATCGCGTCGAGCGTCCCCTGCGCGCGCAGCGTCCCGTAGGCCAGCTGGGTGGCGAAGCCGGCGTCCCGCGGCTCGAGCTGCCGCTCCCGGAGCAGCTGCGGCAGCAGCAGGTTGGCGAACGCGTCACGCGAGGAGACGGCGTCCAGGACGTCGTAGGCGGTCAGCCGGGCGCCGTCCAGCACCGGGCGACGGGTGGCGGGGTGCCGCCGTCGTCCCTGGCCGCCGCCGCGGCCCGGGCGGGTCACTCGCCGCCCAGCCGCTCGCCGGGGGCCGGCCGCGCGCCGCGGGCCCAGTCGGTCGCCGCGAACATCCGCTTGCCCGCCGGCTGCACGTCTCCCAGCCGCACCGGGCGGTTCCCGGTGCCCACGAGCACCTCCCGGCCCTCGGCCCGCACCTCACCGGCGCCCAGGGCCGGTCCGTCGGGCAGCGGCGTGACGGGCCCGAGCCGCAGCCGCTCCCCCCGCCACGTCGTCCAGGCGCCGGGCGCCGGCGTCACACCGCGGATCCGCCGGTCCACCACGTGCGCGGGCAGCGCCCAGTCGACCCGGGCGTCCGCGGTCTCGACCTTCGGGGCCAGGCTGACGCCCTCGGCCGGCTGCGGCCGGGCCTCCAGCGCTCCGGCGGCGATGCCGTCGAGGGTCGCCACGAGCAGCTCCGCGCCGCTGACCGCCAGGCGTCCGAGCAGGTCACCGGCGGTGTCCCGCGGCCGGATCGGCTCGGTGAGCGTGCCGTACACCGGACCGGTGTCCAGCCCCGCCTCCAGGAGGAACGTCGAGGCCCCGGTCACCTCGTCGCCGGCCATGATCGCGTGCTGCACCGGTGCGGCGCCCCGCCACGCGGGGAGCAGCGAGAAGTGCAGGTTGACCCAGCCGTGCCGCGGCACGTCGAGCGCCGCCTGGGGCACGAGGGCGCCGTAGGCGACGACGGGCACGCAGTCGACGCCGAGGGCCGCGAGTCGCTCGAGGAACTCCGGGTCGCGGGGGGTCCGTGGCTGGAGCACCGGGACGCCGGCCGCGTCGGCCCGCTCGGCGACCGGCGAGCGGCTGACCTTTCGGCCGCGCCCCGAGCGGGCGTCCGGGCGGGTGAGGACGGCGACGACGTCGTGGTCGGAGGCGAGCAGGGCCTCCAGGGACGGGACGGCGGGCGCCGGGGTGCCGGCGAACAGGAGCTTCAGTGCGGGCTCACCTTCACGACGGGGAGGTAGCTGCCGTAGCCGGCCCATTCGGCGGCCCGGATCTCGGCGAGCGCGGCGGCACGGTCGACCTCGGTGAGCCGGTCGACGAACAGGACGCCGTCGAGGTGGTCGGTCTCGTGCTGGATGGCGCGGGCCAGCAGCTCGGAGCCCTCGACGCGCACCGGGTCGCCGTGCATGTTCCAGCCGGAGGCGACCACGTGCAGGTGCCGGCGGCAGTCGTAGCGCAGGTCGGGGATGGAGAGGCAGCCCTCCGGGCCGTCCTGCACCTCCTCGCCCACGGCAGCGACGTCCGGGTTGACGAGGTGGCCCACCTCGCCGTCGACGTACCAGGTGAACACACGCAGACGGACGCCGATCTGCGGCGCCGCCAGCCCGGCACCTCCGGCCGCCTGCATGGTCTCGGTCAGGTCGGTGACGAGCTGCCGGAGCTCGGCGTCGAAGTCGACGACGGGCGCGGCCGGCCGGTGCAGCACCGGGTCGCCGAACAACCGGATGGGGGTGACGCTCACCGGACGATCGTATGCGGGGGCCCGGCGCCGTCCTCGGCGAGCGCGGCCCGCACGGCGGCAGCCACGTGCAGCGCCGTCGTCGGGAAGGTGGGGACGGCGACGTCGTCCGGCCCGATCAGCAGCTCGATCTCCGTGCAGCCGAGCACCACGCCCTGGGCCCCACGGGCGACGAGCCGGTCGACGACCCCCCGGTAGGCACCGCGGGACTCCTCGCGCACGATCCCGAGCACCAGCTCCTCGTAGACGACCCGGTGCACCTCGTCCCGGTCGTCGGGGCCGGGCACGAGCACGTCGAGCCCCGCGGCCGCCAGCCGGTCGGCCAGGAACGGCTGCTCCATCGTGTAGCGGGTGCCGAGCAGCCCGACGCGGGTGAGCCCGGCGGCCGTGACCGCCTCGGCGGTGCTGTCCCCGATGTGCAGGAAGGGCACGTCGACGGCGCCGGCGACGGCGTCGGCGACGGTGTGCATGGTGTTCGTGCAGAGGACGACCAGCTCCGCCCCGGCCGCCTGCAGCCGCCGGGCGTCCGCCGCCAGCAGGTCACCGGCCGAGGCCCACTCCCCCGCCGCCTGGAGCCGCTCGATGACGGCGAAGTCGACCGAGAGCAGGATGCAGCGCGCCGAGTGCAGGCCGCCCAGCCGTTCGCGCACCGCCTCGTTGAGCAGCCGGTAGTACAAGGCGCTGCTCTCCCAGCTCATCCCGCCCAGGAGCCCGATCGTCCGCACGGCCGGATCCTGCCTCACACGAGGTCGAGCGGGTCCAGGTGGACGCGGACGTGCTCGGGCACCTTCTTCGCGCTGCGGACGCCCTGCACCTCGGTCAGCGCGGAGGCCAGCGCCGCCCCGGAGCCGCGGGGCACCCGCACCAGGTAGCGCTCCCGCTCGCCCTCCCGACCCGGCCGGGGCGGTTCGGGCACGGGCCCCAGCAGGTCGGCGTCCTCGGGGAGCCGCAGCGCCGTGAGGAACTCGGCGAGGGCCGCGGGCGAGGCGGACAGCGAGGCCATGCGGGTCACCGGCGGGAAGCCCAGCTCACGGCGGTCGGCGAGCTCGCGTTCGGCCAGCCACGCCGGGTCCCAGCGCACCAGCGCCTGCACGACCGGATGCGCGGCGTCCGCGGCGACCACGACGCGCCCACCCGCCGGCGCCGGTCGCACCAGGGCTGCGGCGTTCATCCAGCGGCGCAGCGTCTCCTCCCCCGCCCGCAGATCGGCCCGGCCGAGCAGCGCCCACGAATCCAGCAGCAGCGCGGCGCCGTACCCGCCCTCGGCCACCGGCTCGGCGCCGGGCGTGGCCACGACCAGCGCCGGACCGGCCGGCACCGTGGCGAGCACGCCGGAGGTGCTGCCGGAGGTGCGCACGGTCGTGCCCGCGAACGCCCGCGCGAGCTCCTCCGCGGTGCGCGACTCCCCCACCACCGCGGCCCGCAGCTTCGTCCCGTGGCAGTGCGGGCAGTCGAAGGTGGCGGCCGGGCGGGCGCACCAGCGGCAGGCCGGGATGCGGACGCCGCCCGGGCCGGGCCGCGGCGAGACGCCGAGCGGGCCGGCGCACTTCGCGCACCGGGCCGGTGCCCGGCACGTGGCGCAGGCCAGGGACGGGACGTAGCCGCGGCGGGGCACCTGCACCAGCACCGGGGCGCCGGCGGCCAGGGCCTTGCGCGCCGCGTCGTAGGCCAGCGAGGGCAGCCGGGCGGTGCGGGCCGCTGCGTCGCGAGCCAGCTCGAAGTCGTCCCCGAGCGCCTGCACCCGGGGTGCCTCGGCGCGCAGCACCGCACGGTCGGCGGCCAGTTCGTGCGCCCACCCGGACTCCACCAGCAGCGCGGCCTCGGCGGTGCGCGAGGTGCCGGCGACGACCGCGGCGCAGGAGTCCAGCCAGGCCCGCTGGACCAGCACGTCCCGGGCGTGCGGGTAGGGGGCGCGCTCCTCGGAGTGCAGGTCGTCGCCGTCGTCCCACACGACCACCAGCCCGAGGTCGCGGACGGGGGCGAACATCGCCGCCCGGGTACCCAGCACCACCTGGGCGGCGCCCCGTGAGGCGGCGAGGAAGCGGCGGTAACGCTTCTCCGGTGAGTCGTCGGCGCGCAGCACGGTGAAGGAGTGCTCCGGCAGCAGCCGTTCCGCCGCCACCGTCAGCCGGTCCAGGTCCTTGCCGTCGGGCACGACGACCAGGGCGCCGCGCCGGCCGGAGAGCGCCGCGCGGCACAGCTCGACCAGCCGGGTCGGCCAGTCCTCACCGGGCAGCGCCGTCCACACGGCCCGCGCCGGGCGCCCCTCCGCCAGCGCCGCGAGCAGGGCCGGGCCGGCCTGGTAGCGGGCGAACCCGGCCGGATCCGGCGGCGCGGGCAGCTCCTCGGGGGTGGGGGTGGGCCGCTTCTCCGCGGCCGCCCGACGGGGCGGCAGCGCCAGCCGCAGCACGTCGCTCGCGGTGCCCGCGTAGCGGTCGGCCACGGCGCGGACCAGCCGGGCGACCTGCGGGGTCAGCACCGGCTCCCCCGAGGGCACGTGGGACAGCGGCTGCAGGGTGCCGGCGAACTCGGTGCCGTTCGCCAGCTCCCAGACCACACCGTCGACCAACCGGCCGCGGAACCGGACCCGCACCCGGCACCCCGGCCGCACCGTGTCGGCGAACTTCTCCGGGACGGCGTAGTCGAACGGCCGGTCCAGGTGCGCCAGCGGCACGTCCACGACGACCCGGGCCACCTGCACCGGCCCAGTCTCCCCGCTCATACCGACAGCTCCCGGCCGCGGCCGGGGATCACGCGGACCTCAGGCGACGGCCGAGCGCAGCGCCTCGACGCGGTCCAGCCGCTCCCACGGCAGGTCGAGGTCCGCGCGGCCGAAGTGGCCGTAGGCGGCGGTGGGGCCGTAGATCGGCCGCAGCAGGTCCAGGTCACGCACGATCGCGCCCGGGCGGAGGTCGAACACCGAGGTGATCGCCTTCTCGAGCACCTCGTCGGCGACGGTCCCGGTGCCGTGCGTGTCGACGAACAGGCCGACCGGGTGCGCGGCACCGATGGCGTAGGCGACCTGCACCTCGCAGCGCCGGGCCAGCCCCGCGGCCACGACGTTCTTGGCCACCCAGCGCATGGCGTAGGCCGCGGAGCGGTCCACCTTCGACGGGTCCTTGCCCGAGAAGGCGCCGCCGCCGTGGCGGGCCATGCCGCCGTAGGTGTCGACGATGATCTTGCGGCCGGTGAGCCCGGCGTCACCCATCGGGCCGCCGATCACGAACTTGCCCGTGGGGTTCACCAGCAGCCGGTGACCGGTCGTGGGCAGGCCGAGCGCGGCCAGCTCCGGCTCGACGACGAGCTCCTCGATGTCGGGGGTCAGCAGCGTCTCGATCGAGATGTCCTCGGCGTGCTGGGAGGAGACGACGACGGTGTCGACGGCGACCGGGCGGTCGTCCTCGTAGACGACGGTCACCTGGGTCTTGCCGTCCGGACGCAGGTAGGGCACCGAGCCGTCCTTGCGCACCGCGGAGAGCCGGCGGGACAGCCGGTGGGCCAGCGCGATCGGCAGCGGCATGAGCTCGGGGGTCTCGTCGGTCGCGTACCCGAACATCAGGCCCTGGTCGCCGGCGCCCTGGCGCTCGATCGCGTCCTCGACGGCCTGGTCCTGCTCGCGGACCTGTGCCTGCGTCCGCGACTCGTAACCGATGTCGACGCCCTGGGCGATGTCCGGCGACTGGGCGCCGATGGAGACGCTGACGCCGCAGGACGCGCCGTCGAAGCCCTTGCGCGAGGAGTCGTAGCCGATCCGCAGGACGGTCTCGCGGACGATCGCCGGGATGTCGACGTACCCGGCCGTGGTGACCTCGCCGGCGATGTGGACCTGACCGGTGGTGATCAGCGTCTCGACGGCGACCCGGCTGCGCGGGTCCTGGGTCAGCATCGCGTCCAGGATCGCGTCGCTGATCTGGTCGGCGATCTTGTCCGGGTGGCCCTCGGTCACCGACTCGGACGTGAAGAGGCGGCGTGGCACTCGGTACTCCCTGGGATCGTGGACGTGGGCTCGGCGGGTCGTTCGGTGCGCGGGCACCGGGTGCGCACGTTACCGGCGGCCCGGCAGGGCCGGCACGACGGCGTGGCTCAGGAGCGGGGCGACGGACCGAGCCGGGCAGCCACGGCGGCCCAGATGCCGGCGGCCACGGCGTCCTTGCTCCCCTGGGGCACCTCGGTCTCGGCACCGTCGGCCGCGAGCACCACGACGGCGTTGTCCGAGCGGCCGAAGACCTGCCCTGCGGAGACGTCGTTGACCACGAGCAGGTCGCACCCCTTGCGGGCGAGCTTCGCCCGGGCGTGGGTGAGCACGTCGGCGTCGGCGTCACCGGTCTCCGCGGCGAAGCCGACCACGAGCTGCCCCGGGTGCCGCTCGGTGACGAGCTCGGCGAGCACGTCGGGGTTGCGGACGAGCTCGATCGCCGTCGGTTCCCCCGCCGTGCCCTTCTTGAGCTTCGTCCCGGCCACGGCGGCCGGGCGGAAGTCGGCGACCGCCGCGCTCATGACCACCACGTCGGCCTCCGGGGCCTCCGCGAGCATCGCGGTGCGCAGCTGCTCGGCGGTCTCGACGGCCACGACCCGGACGCCGAAGGGCGCCGGGGCCTCGACGTTGGCCGCCACGAGGACCACGTCGGCGCCCCGGGCCGCGGCGACCCGGGCCAGCGCCCACCCCTGCCTCCCCGAGGAGCGGTTTCCCAGGTAGCGCACCGGGTCCAGCGGCTCACGCGTGCCCCCGGCGCTGATCACGACCCGGCGGCCGGCGAGGTCCCGCGGCAGCGCACCGGCCCCGCCCTCGAGCACGACCGCGGCCAGCGCGGCGACGTCGGCCGGCTCGGGCAACCGGCCCGCACCGGAGTCGGGGCCGGTGAGCCGGCCGACGGCCGGCGGCAGCACGACCGCACCCCGCCGGCGCAGCGTGGCCACGTTCTCCTGGGTGGCGGGGTGCAGCCACATCTCGGTGTGCATCGCCGGCACGAACACCACCGGGCAGTGCGCCGTGAGCAGGGTCGCGGTCAGCAGGTCGTCGGCCCGGCCCGCGGCTGCACGCGCCAGCAGATCGGCGGTGGCGGGGGCGACGACGACGAGGTCGGCGGTCTGGCCGATGCGCACGTGCGCGACCTCGGGGACGTCGGACCAGACGTCGGTGGTGACCGGGTTGCCCGACAGCGCCTCGAAGGTGGCGGCGCCGACGAAGTGCAGCGCACCGGGCGTGGGGACGACGCGCACGTCGTGCCCGGCCTCGGTGAAGGCACGCAGCAGCAGCGCGGCCTTGTAGGCGGCGACGCCACCGCTGACGCCCAGGACGATCCGGCTCATGCCCTCATCCTCCCCCGGACACGACGACGCCCCCGGCGCGGGCCGGGGGCGTCATCACAAAAGGGGGCTGGAACGGCCCCGTCGCAGGGGCCCGCGCCGAGCGTGCGAGGCGTGGGGGGCGACGGGGTCCTCTCTCAGTTCTCGCCGGCCGTGTGCGCCAGGAGACCCTCGTTGATCTCGCGGAGCGCGATCGACAGCGGCTTCTCCTGGGGCGCGGTGTCGACCAGCGGGCCGACGTACTCCAGCAGGCCCTCGGAGAGCTGGCTGTAGTAGGCGTTGATCTGGCGCGCGCGCTTGGCGGCGAAGATGACCAGGCCGTACTTGCTGCTGGTGCGCTCGAGCAGCTCGTCGATCGGCGGGTTGGTGATGCCCTCGGGGGCGGGTGCGACTCCGGACACGGTCGGACGGGTCTCCTCGATCGTTTTCGTGGGAGCGGCGGGCCGGCGGACCGGCGGGCTCACTCGTGGGCGCTGCCGCCCGGAACGGGACCGGGTGACGGCGCAGTCAGCAAGCCTACCAACTCGTCCGCTGCGCGGGACACGTCGTCGTTGACGACCACCACGTCGAACTCCCCGGAGGAGTCGAGCTCGGCCTGCGCGATCGCCAGCCGCCGCTCCTGCACGGCGACCGGCTCCGACCCCCGGCCGGCCAGCCGGCTGACGAGCTCCGCCCAGGACGGCGGGGCCAGGAAGACCAGTTGCGCCTCCGGCGCCCGCGCCCGCACCTGCCGGGCACCCTGCAGCTCGATCTCCAGCAACGCCGGCCGCCCGGTGGCCAGCTGGGCCCGGACCGGCGCCACCGGGGTGCCGTAGCGGTTGCCCGCGTACTCGGCCCACTCCAGCAGCCCGTCCTCGGCGATCAGGCGGTCGAACTCCGCGTCGGAGACGAAGTGGTAGTGCACGCCGTCGACCTCACCGGGCCGGGGACGACGAGTGGTGGCCGACACCGACACCCACACATCGGGGTGCCGCCGCCGGACCTCGGCTATCACGGTGCCCTTGCCGACCCCGGAGGGTCCGGAGAGCACGGTCAGCCGTGCCGGTGTCGCTGCAGCCACTCGTCGTCCTCGCCCGGGGTCGTCGGCGGTGCCGGCGACCCCTCCTCAGACGGAGCCGTCAGCGGGAACCTGCTCGGCGTCGACCTGCTCGCCGCCGAACTCGGCCTCCAGCGCCCGCCGCTGGTTGGCGCCCAGCCCCCGCACGCGTCGCGTGGGGGAGATCTCCAGGCGTTCCATGATCTTCGCAGCCCGGGCCTTGCCGACCCCCGGCAGGGACTCCAGGACGGCGGAGACCCGCATCTTGCCGATCACTTCGTCGGTCTCGCCCTGCTTCAGGACGTCGCCGACCGTGGCGCCCTTGCTCTTGAGTCGCTCGCGCAGCTCGGCGCGCGCCTTGCGGGCGGCGGCCGCCTTCTCGAGGGCGGCGGCCCGCTGTTCCGGGGACAGGTCAGGCAGGGGCATGGTGCAACCCAATCGTGTCGTCGTCGACCGTGCTCCGGCCGGCGGTCATTCGGTTCGCGGGGACGCACCGCGCCCCCGCTGCGAGCCTCACGGTCCTGGTGGTTCCCGGCAAATCCGCTGGTCACGCACGAGCAAGCAGGGCAGTCGTGAAGCCGGACGACCCCGGGTCCACACGATAGCCGCCCGGTTGGTCACTCGGCGTGATGATCCCTGGTCAGCGCGGGTATCCGGACGGTCTGGTTTCGCTGGGGTGGCTCCCGGCGCAGGTGGCGCGCCCGACACCGACACGCCGACGACACGACACGCCCGGCAGCGACCGGGCCCTGCTCAGGCGCCTCCGTCGGCGCAGCCGGGCCGGACCGCGACGATGGCCACGTCGTCCTGACCACCGCGGGGCACCATCCGCGCGAGGACGGCGTCGCACAGGTCCTCCAGCTCCTCCCCGGCGTGGTGGCCGACGGTCGCGAGCAGCAGCTCCAGCCCGTCGTCGAGCGTGTGCCCGCGGTCCTCGACGAGACCGTCGGTGAACAGCAGGAGGGTCGATCCGGGCGGCAGGGTGGCCTCCTCGGTGCGCCGGTGCGCTGCCGGGTCGACGCCCAGCAGCAGATCGGGGCGCCGGGCGCGGTAGGTGAGCAGCCGGGTGGTGCCGTCGGCTCCGAGGAGGACCGGTGGCGGGTGACCGGCGTTGGACCAGCGCAGCCGCGCGCCGCCCTGACCGTCGGCGCCCGTCGGTGCGAGCTCGGCGAGGATCGCCGTCGCCATCGTCGCGAGCTCCAGCCCCCCGGCGGCCTCGTCGACCGCGGTCAGCACCTGGTCGGGCGCCCCCGCGGTGGTGTAGGCGATGCCGCGCACGAGCGACCGCAGCTGGCCCATGGCCGCCGCTGCCCGCGTGTCGTGCCCCACGACGTCGCCGATGACCACCGTCAGGTCGCCGTTGCGCTGGCGGAAGGCGTCGTACCAGTCGCCGCCCACCTGGGCCTCCCGTGCCGCCGCGACGTAGCGGACCGCGACGCGGGCGAAGGGCAGGACCGGCGGGTCGGTGAGCAGGCTGTTCTGCAGCTCGGTCGCCAGGTGCCGCTGCCCGGCGTAGAGCCGGGCGTTGTCGAGCACGATGCCCGCCCGCCGGCCGACCTCGCGGGCCAGCGACAGGTCGCGGTCCCCGAAGGGCGCGGCACCGGCCCCGCGGGCCAGCAGCAGCGAACCCAGGATCCCGGAGCGCCCGGGCAGCGGCACCGCCAGCGCGCTCGCCGTACCCAGGCGCTCCGCGAGACCGCGCAGCTCTACGTCGGCCACCTCCTCGGCCAGGGTGCCGGCGTCGACGACCGGCAGCAGGACCGCCTCACCGCCCGCCGCCCGCCGGCTGGGTCCGCTCCCCGTCCCCCGCCCGGCCACGACGGCCTCGAGCCGGCGGGCCACGGGCGCCAGCGCCGGGTCGCGCTGCCGGACGACGTGGGCGACGAGCCGGTCGTGCTCCCCGCGCACCTGGATGCTGGCCCAGTCCGCCATCGCGGGAACCACCGCCTCCGCCAGCCGGGCGATCGAGTCGGTGACGTCCAGCGAGCCCACGAGCGACTCCGAGACCCGCGCGAGCAGGCTGACCTGACCGGCGAGCCGGTCCCGCTCCCGCTCCGCCTCCCGCCGCGCGGTCACGTCGACCGCCAGGAGCAGCGCCACCGGCCGGCCGTCGTCGGTCTGGCTGCGGACCGCGGTCAGCTCCACGTCCACGAGCCCGCCGACGAGGACGTGGGCGGCCGTCGGGATCGTCTCCGGGGGCTCGGTGCCGGCGGCGCCCCCGGCAAGGACCGGCGCCAGGAAGGCGGCGGCACCCGGGAGCACCGTGTCCACCGGATGCCCGGTGGGCGTGCGGACGAGCCCGAACAGGACCTCGGCACGGCGGTTCCAGCCCACCAGCGCCCCGGCGGGGTCGACGACCAGGACCGCGATGGGGGCGTGCTCGAGCACGCCACCGACCTCCGCCGGACCGCGCGGGGCGTCCTGGGGGGCGCCGTCCGCCCGGCGGGCCACCGCGGCCAGCACGGCGCTGTGCCGGCGCCGGTCGACGGCCGCCCGGCGGATGTCGCGCAGGCGCTCGGGCAGGTGCGGCTCGCCGGGCGAGGCCACCAGCAGCTCGATCGGCACCCCGGGGGCGTACGACGTCTCACGCCGCAGCGTCGTCGGCGCGGTCGTCAGCACGGCCACGGCCGCCCCGGGCGCCAGCCGGTGCGCGCGCTGCACCAGCGCCACCGGAGCCGCGGCCAGCGAGCCGATCACCACCAGGTCGACCGGTTCGGGCGGGTCGACCAGCCGGACCTCCAGCTCCCCCGGGGCGACGTGGTCCATGCCGGGCAGCGCCCGGAGAAGCTCGACGTCGGCGGTGGAGGGCTCGACCAGGACCCAGCGCCCCGACCCGTCCGGGCCGCTCACTCGCCCAGCAGCGGCAGGCCGAGCGCCGCGCGGCCGGTCCAGGTGCGCAGGATGTCGGTCGTCGGGCTCATCACGTCCGCCGCCCGGGCGTCGCGCAGGTGCCGCTCCAGCGGGGAGCGGTCGCGGTAGCCGATGCCACCGACCAGGGTCATGGCCTCGTTGGTGACCTCGACGGCGCACCGGGCGACCTCGGCCTTCGCCGACGTGAGGCCCGGCAGCGCGGCGGGACCGCCGGCGTCGGCCTCCTCGGCCGCCCAGTGGACCAGCCGGCGGGTGCGCTCCACCTGCGCCCAGAGGACACCGAGCCGGTGCTGCAGCAGCGGCTCGCCCGCCAGCCGGCGACCGGTGTGCGCGTGCGCCCGGCGGGCCAGGTGCGCCGTGGCCTCGTCGAGCGACGCCTGGGCCACGCCGACGTAGGTGCCCGCCATGGCCATCAGGAAGTACGGCGCCACCACCTCGAAGACGTACCAGATCTGGTCGCCCTCGGCGCCGAGCAGGTGCTCCGGGGAGAGCCGGACGTCGTCGAGCCGCAGGCCCCGGGAGGAGTTGCCCCGCATCCCGATGCCGGTCCACGCGTGCCCCCAGGCCACGCCCTCGGCGTCCGCCGGCACCAGGACGCAGGAGAACTCCCCCACCGGGGCCCCGGGGTCGGCCGCCACGGTGCTCACCACGTAGGAGTCGGCCCTGCCCCCGTTGGTCACGAACGACTTCTCGCCCGCGACGAGCAGCCCCGCGCCGTCCCGGGTCATCCGGGTCTGCGGCAACCAGAACTGGGCCCCGGTGCCCGGCTCGGACAGGGCCAGGGTGGTCAGGTGCTCGCCGGCGACGATCGCGTCGAGGAACTCGCTGCGCTGCCGGTCGGTGTGCTTGGCCGCCAACACCGCGGTGGCCACGCAGTGCATGCCGAAGCACAGCGCCGTCGACGCGCACACCCGGCCGAGCGCCTCGCAGACGGCCTCGACCCCGCGCAGACCCAGCCCGGAGCCGCCCACCGACCGGGGCGCGGCCAGCCCACCCAGCCCGGCGGCCTGCAGCGCGTGCACCGCCTCGGCCGGCCAGACCCCGGAGTCGGTCCGCTCCACCAGGGGCAGCGCGACGGTCCGCGCCACCTCCTCCGCGCGGGCGACGGCCTCCGCCACGCTGGTCGGGGTCGTCGTCACGAGCGCCGAGGATAGGCCGACCCCTGCACGGCCGAGGCGGCCGGGAGCAGGTCGTTCACCCGAGCGGAGGCCCAGGGCAGGGCACGTCTCACGCGGCCAGCGCCTCCGCCCAGCGCGCCGCAGCGACCCGCAGCGCGGCCGGGTCGGGGCCGGCGCCCAGCACGTCCCGGGAGACCGTGGGGACGATGGCCGTCCCCGCGCCGAACAGCCGGCGCAGGTCGCTCACCGTTCCCCCCTGAGCGCCGAGCCCGGGAGCGAGGACCGGCCCGCCGAGCCCGGCCAGGTCGACGTCGGGCTCGGGCAGGGTGGCGCCGACGACGACGCCGAAGGAGCCGAGGGAAGGGCCGAACCCCGTGGCGGGGCCCGGCACCGCCCCGCCGGGGGCGTTCCAGCCACGCACCGTGTCGACGACGACCTGGGCGACCGACCGCTCCCCCACCACGGCGTGCTGCAGCGTGGCGGCGTCGGGGTTGGACGTGCGGGCGAGGACGAACAGCCCGCCACCGGATGCCTTCGCCGTGGCGACCGCCGGCGCCAACGACTCCGGGCCGAGGTACGGGCTGACGGTCATGGCGTCCACCGACATCGGGTGGTCGCTGCGCAGGTAGTCGGCGTAGGCCGCCATCGTCGAACCGATGTCGCCCCGCTTGGCGTCCAGCAGCACGAGGGCACCGGCCGCCCGGCAGGCGGCGACCGCCTCCTCCAGCACCGCGACCCCGCGCGCGCCGAACCGCTCGTAGAAGGCCATCTGCGGCTTGAGCACGGCGACCGATCCGGCCAGCGCCTCGACGACCGCGTCGGTGAAGCGGCGCAGGCCGTCGAGCGAGTCGCCCACGTCCCAGTCGAGGAGCAGCTGCGCGTGCGGGTCGAGGCCGACGCACAGCGGCCCGCGGGAGGCCACCGCCTCCGCGAGCCGCCGGCCGAACGGCGCGGTCACGGTGCCACCGCCCGGGGCAGCGTCTCCCCCAGCGCCGCGACGCAGCGCTGGGCGAGCAGGGGGTCTACGAACGCCCCGGCGGCCGTCTGCACCGCGTCGGCCCCGACGGCGAAGAGCGCCTCGAACGAGCCCGGGTCGGTCACGCCGCCCATCGCCAGCACGTCGAAGCGGGAGCCCGCCGCGTCGCGGAGCGCCACCAGGCGGCGGGTGAAGTCCAGCGCCGAGTCGCGCACGGCGATCCCGGAGAGGCCGGCCAGCTCCCGCCCGGGGAAGGTCGGGGTGCCGTCGCTGCGCCGCACCCGGCTCTGCACGGTGTTGATGCCGGCGATGCCGTCCACCAGAGGGGCCAGCCGCGGCACGAGGGCCGCCAACTGCTGCTCGTCCAGCCAGGAGAGCTTGGCCACCAGCCCGGTGCGGTCGTCCAGCGCCCGGCGCACCGACCCGACGACGGTCACGGTGGCGTCGGCGTCCAGGCACAGCGGCGGCTTCACCCCGGCGCCCGACCGGGCCAGGGTGTTCGGGCAGGACAGGTTGAGCTCGACCACGGTCGCGCCGGCCTCCTGCGCCATGAGAGCGGTGCGGGCGAAGTCCTCGGCCAGCGCCGCGACCTCCCCCGTGCCGTCCGGGTCCTCACCCATGACGCTGACCAGGAGCAGCTGCTCGTCGCCCACCGCGGCCACCGCGCGCTCCAGGTCGGCCATCCACTCCTCGGGCTCCGGCGAGGGCACCCCGAAGGAGTTCACGCTGCTGAACGTCGAGGAGCCCGGCGCCACCCAGTCCCAGGGGTCGGACACGACGGCCGCGCCCGCCCCCGGGGGCAGGCTCTCGCTCTGCCTCGCAGCGACGGTCCAGTTCGGCGCCTCGTTGGGCGGGTGGGCGCGGCCGCGGACCGTCTTGTACGTGAGCACGTTCCAGCCGTTGGTGACGTTGTGCCGGACCCAGGCCGCGCTGCCGTTCAGCACGCAGGACGGCACCCCGATCGGGAAGCCCACGGTCCGCCCCAGCAGCGACCAGCGCCGGCCGCCCGCCGTCGGCCGCTCGGGCAGCCGCGGGCCCAGCGGCCGCTCCAGGTTCTCCCGGAAGGACCCGAGGACGTCGTACGCGGGCGTGGGCAGCCCGTGGGCGGCCAGCAGGTCGGGCTGCCGGGCGAAGAAGAGCACCCGCGTCAGCAGCGGCAGGTCGTCCTCGCCGACCGCCCCGGAGGCGAGCCGGCGGGCCAGGTCGGCGGCCGCGCCGGTCAGCGCGTCGAGCTCCCGCTGCGGGGGTCGCCCGAACCGGGTGACCCCCGCAGCGAACGCCGCGGGCAGCCCCTCGACCAGCCCGCGGCCGACCACGTCGTCGCGCAGCCGCCGGACGGCGCCCGGCGACGACGTCGTCACGCTCCCGTCCCCGCGAACGTGCTCGGCCCGCCGTGCGTGCCGCCGGCCAGCGCGGCGTGCACCTCCTGCAGGCTGCGCACGCCGATGCCGCCCTGCCGCAGCGCCTCGATGCCCTGGACCGCGGCCGCCATGCCCTGCACCGTGGTGATGCACGGGATGCCGGCGCTCACCGCGGCGGTGCGGATCTCGTAGCCGTCCAGGCGGGGGCCGCTGTTGCCCGGCGCGCCGAACGGCGTGTTGAACACCAGGTCGACGTCGCCGGCCTGGATGAGCTCCACGATGTTGCCCGGGCCCTCGCTGAACTTCCCGACCACCTCGGCGGCGACCCCGTGCCGCCGCAGCACCTGCGCCGTGCCGGTGGTGGCCAGCAGGCGGAAGCCCAGGTCGGCCAGCCGCTTGATCGGGAAGACCGCGGAGCGCTTGTCCCGGTTGGCCAGCGACACGAACACCGTGCCCTCGGTCGGCAGCGAGCCGTACGCCGCCGCCTGCGACTTCGCGAACGCGGTGCCGAACTCGGCGTCCAGGCCCATCACCTCGCCGGTGGACTTCATCTCCGGGGAGAGCACGGTGTCCACCCCGAACCCCTCGACGGTGCGGAAGCGGTGGAAGGGCAGCACCGCCTCCTTGACCGCGATCGGCGCGTGGTCGGGCAGGTCGGTGCCGTCGCCGGTGGCCGGGAGGACGCCGGCGGCGCGCAGGTCGGCGATGGACTCTCCCACCGCGATCCGCGCCGCGGCCTTGGCCAGCTGCACCGCCGTCGCCTTGGAGACGAAGGGCACCGTCCGGCTCGCCCGCGGGTTGGCCTCGATCACGTAGAGGATGTCGTCCTTGATCGCGTACTGGACGTTCATCAGCCCGCGGACGCCGATCCGCTCGGCCAGCTTCCCGGTCGCCGCCCGGATCTTCAGCAGGTCGGCCGAACCGAGGGTGATCGGTGGCAGGGCGCAGGCCGAGTCGCCGGAGTGGATGCCGGCCTCCTCGATGTGCTCCATGACCCCGCCGAGGTAGAGGTCGGTGCCGTCGTAGAGCGCGTCGACGTCGATCTCGACCGCGTCCTCCAGGAACCGGTCGACCAGCACCGGGTGGGCGACGCTGACCTCGGTGGCCTTCGCGATGTAGGCCTCGAGCGTGGCGTCGTCGTAGACGATCTCCATGCCGCGCCCGCCCAGGACGTAGGAGGGCCGCACCAGCACCGGGTAACCGATGCTCGAAGCGACCTCGTGCGCCTCGGCGAACGTCGTCGCCGTGCCGTGCTTGGGCGCCGACAGCCCGGTGTCGGCCAGCACCCGGGAGAACGCCCCGCGGTGCTCGGCGTCGTCGATCGCCTCCGGCGACGTGCCCAGCACCGGCACCCCGGCGTCCTTCAGCCGCTGGGCCAGGCCCAGCGGCGTCTGCCCGCCGAGGGTGCAGATCACCCCGGCGACGGGGCCGGCCGCGCGCTCGGCCTCCACCACCTCGAGGACGTCCTCGAAGGTCAGCGGCTCGAAGTACAGCCGGTCGGCGGTGTCGTAGTCGGTGGAGACGGTCTCGGGGTTGCAGTTGACCATCACCGCCTCGTAGCCGGCGTCCTGCAGTGCCATGACCGCGTGCACGCAGGAGTAGTCGAACTCGATCCCCTGGCCGATCCGGTTGGGCCCGGAGCCCAGGATCAGCACCGCCGGCTTCTCGCGGGGCTGCACCTCGGTCTCCTCGTCGTAGGAGGAGTAGTGGTACGGCGTGCGGGCGGCGAACTCCGCGGCGCAGGTGTCCACGGTCTTGTAGACCGGCCGCACACCCAGCCGCCAGCGCAGCGCCCGGACGCCGTCCTCACCGGCGAGCTCCGGCCGCAGCGCGGCGACCTGCCGGTCGGAGAGGCCGTGCCGCTTGGCCCGGCGGAGCAGCTCCGGCGTGAGGGCGGGTGCCTCGCGGACGTCGGCCGCCACCTCCTGCACCAGGGCGATCTGGTCGACGAACCAGGGATCGAAACCGCTCGCGGCCGCCACGTCCTCGACGGTGGCGCCCGCCGCCAGCGCGGCCTCGGCGGTGTAGAGCCGGCCGTCCACCGGGGTCCGCAGGGCCTCCAGCAGCTCGTCGGCCGACCGGGTGTCCGGCGCGCCGGTCCAGAAGCCGACGACCTTCGTCTCGGTGGAGCGCATCGCCTTGCCCAGCGCCTCCGGGAAGTTCCGCCCCATCGCCATGACCTCGCCGACGCTCTTCATCGTCGTGGTCAGCCGGGGGTCGGCGCCGGGGAACTTCTCGAAGGCGAACCGCGGGATCTTCACCACGACGTAGTCCAGCGTCGGCTCGAACGCCGCCGGGGTGACGCCGGTGATGTCGTTGGTGATCTCGTCCAGCGTGTAGCCGATGGCGAGCTTCGCCGCGATCTTCGCGATCGGGAAGCCGGTGGCCTTGGACGCCAGCGCGCTGGAGCGGGAGACCCGCGGGTTCATCTCGATGACGACCATCCGGCCGTCGGCCGGGTTGACGGCGAACTGGATGTTGCAGCCGCCGGTGTCGACGCCGACCTCCCGCAGCACCGCGATGCCGACGTCGCGCATCCGCTGGTACTCGACGTCGGTGAGGGTCATCGCCGGGGCGACGGTCACCGAGTCGCCGGTGTGCACGCCCATCGCGTCGATGTTCTCGATGGAGCAGATGACGACCACGTTGTCGCTGCGGTCGCGCATCAGCTCCAGCTCGTACTCCTTCCAGCCGAGCACCGACTCCTCGATGAGCACTGTGTGCACCGGGGAGTCGGCCAGCCCGTGGGCGGCCATCCGGCGGAGCATCGGCTCGTCGGTGGCGAAGCCGGAGCCGAGGCCGCCCATGGTGAAGCTCGGCCGGATCACGACCGGGTAGCCGACCTCCTCGGCGGTCTCCAGCGCTTCCTCCACGGTGGCGCAGACCCGCGACCGCGGGGCGTCGGCGCCGATCGAGCGGACGATGTCCTTGAACAGCTGCCGGTCCTCACCGCGGTTGATCGCGGCGACGTCGGCCCCGATGAGCCGGACGCCGTACTTCTCCAGCACGCCGTTCTCGTACAGGCCGATCGCGATGTTGAGCGCGGTCTGGCCGCCGAGGGTGGCCAGCAGCGCGTCGGGGCGCTCCTTGGCGATCACCTTCTCCACGAACTCCGGCGTCAGCGGCTCGATGTACGTGGCGTCGGCGACCTCCGGGTCGGTCATGATCGTCGCCGGGTTGCTGTTCACCAGGCTGACCCGCAGGCCCTCGGCGCGCAGCACGCGGCAGGCCTGGGTGCCGGAGTAGTCGAACTCCGCCGCCTGCCCGATGAGGATCGGCCCGGACCCGATGACCAGGACGTGCTGGATGTCGGTGCGCTTGGGCATCAGTTCTTCTCCCCCGTGCTGGACTGGACCTGCGGTGCCGGTCCGCCGGCGCGGGCATCCCCGTCGCGGGCGGACTCCATCAGGTCGACGAAGCGCTGGAACAGGGGGGCGGCGTCGTGCGGGCCGGCCGCCGACTCCGGGTGGAACTGGACGCTGAAGGCCGGCGCGTCGATCAGCCGCAGGCCCTCGACGACGTCGTCGTTGAGGCCGACGTGGCTCACCTCCACCGGCCCGTAGGGGGTGTCGGTGGGCCGGTCCAGCGGGGCGTCGACGGCGAACCCGTGGTTGTGGCTGGTCACGCGGACGGTCCCGCTGACCCGGTCGAGCACCGGCTGGTTGAGCCCGCGGTGCCCGAAGCGCAGCTTGTAGGTGCCCAGGCCCAGCGCGCGGCCGAGGATCTGGTTGCCGAAGCAGATGCCGAACAGCGGCCGGCGGGCGTCCAGCACGCCGCGGACCGCCGCGACGGCGTAGTCGGCGGCGGCCGGGTCGCCGGGGCCGTTGGAGAGGAAGACGCCGTCCGGGCCGGCGGCCAGCAGCTCCTCGGCGGTGGCCGTGGAGGGCAGCACGTGCGTCTCCACGCCGAGGGCGGCCAGGTGCCGCGGGGTCGCCGTCTTGATGCCGAGGTCGAGCGCGGCGATGGTGAACCGCTTCTCCCCCACCGCCGGGACGACGTAGGCCTCGCCGGTGCTCACCGTCGGCGCCAGGTCGGCACCGGTCATGCTCTCCGCCGCCGTGACCCGGGCCAGCAGCGCCTCGGCGTCCAGCTCGGTGCTGATGCCGGCGCGCATCGCCCCGCGGTCGCGCAGGTGGCGGGTCAGCGCCCGGGTGTCGATCCCGCTGATGCCCACGACCCCCTGGGCGACCAGCTCGTCGTCCAGGCTGCCGGTCGTGCGCCAGTTCGACGTGCGCCGGGCGGGGTCGCGCACGACGAAGCCCGCGACCCACATGCGGCTGCTCTCGTCGTCCTCGCCGTTCACGCCGGTGTTGCCGATGTGAGGCGCGGTCATGGCCACGATCTGGCCCGCGTAGCTCGGGTCGGTCAGCGTCTCCTGGTAGCCGGTCATGCCGGTGGCGAACACCGCCTCGCCGACCGTCGTCCCGGTCGCGCCGTAGGACTCGCCCCGGAACGTGCGCCCGTCCTCGAGGACGAGCAGTGCCTCTGTCACCGTGTTGCCTTTCCGTCCAGAACGGTCGGCGTCCCCCGCAGGAACGTCGCGACCACGCGGCCGGGGAGTTCCCGGCCGGCATAGGGGCTGTTGCGGCTGCGGCTGGCCAGCGCCGCGGGGTCCACCGTGCGGCGGACCCCCGGGTCGACGAGCACCAGGTTGGCGGGCTCGCCGGGTGCGATCGGGCGGCCCTGGCCGTGCAGCCGGCCGATCGCCGCCGGGCGCACCGACATCCGGTCGGCGACGCCGGCCCAGTCCAGGCGCCCGGGCTCGACCATCGTCTCGATGACCACCGAGAGCGCCTGCTCCAGCCCGAGCATCCCGGGCCGGGCCTGCGCCCACTCGCTCTCCTTGTCCTCCACCGCGTGCGGGGCGTGGTCGGTGCCGACGGCGTCGATCGTGCCGTCGGCCAGGCCGGCCCGGAGCGCCTCGACGTCGGCGTCGGTGCGCAGCGGCGGGTTGACCTTGAACACCGGGTCGTAGGACTCGGCGCAGGCGTCGGTGAGCAGCAGGTGGTGCGGCGTGACCTCCGCGGTCACCTGCACGCCGCGGGACTTCGCCCAGCGCAGGATCTCCACCGACCCGGCCGTCGAGACGTGGCAGACGTGCAGCCGCGCGCCCACGTGCTCGGCCAGCAGCACGTCGCGGGCGATGATCGCCTCCTCCGCCGCGGCCGGCCAGCCGGTGAGGCCGAGCCGGGCCGAGCGGTCGCCCTCGTGCATCTGCGCCCCGGCGGTGAGCCGCGGCTCCTCCGCGTGCTGGGCGACCACACCGTCGAAGGCCTTCACGTACTCCAGGGCGCGGCGCATGAGCGCCGGGTCGGCGACGCAGTGCCCGTCGTCGGAGAAGATCCGGACGCGGGCGGCGGAGTCGGCCATGGCGCCGAGCTCGGCCAGCCGCTCGCCCTCGAGGCCCACGGTCACCGCGCCCACCGGGACGACGTCCACCAGGCCGGCCTCCTGACCGAGCCGCCACACCTGCTCGACGACGCCGGCGGTGTCGGCGACCGGGTCGGTGTTGGCCATCGCGTGCACGGCGGTGAACCCGCCGAGCGCGGCGGCGCGGCTGCCGGTCTCGACCGTCTCGGCGTCCTCCCGGCCGGGCTCGCGCAGGTGGGTGTGCAGGTCGACCAGGCCGGGCAGCGCGATCAGACCGGCCGCCTCGACCACCTCGGCGCCGGGAGCGGACAGCGAGTCGCCGATGGCGGCGATCCGGCCGTCGGTGACCAGGATGTCGGCGGGGTCGCCGCCCAGCGGCCGGGCGCCCGTGATCAGGTAGGTGCTCACGCGTTTCCTCCGAGCAGCAGGTAGAGCACGGCCATGCGGGTGGAGACCCCGTTGGCGACCTGCTCGACGATCGTGGAGCGGACGGAGTCGGCCACCTCGGCGGCGATCTCCATGCCGCGGTTCATCGGGCCGGGGTGCATGACGATCGCCTCGTCGGGCAACGCGGCCATCCGCGGGGCGTCCAGGCCGTAGCGGCGGCTGTACTCGCGGGCGCTGGGGAAGAACGAGGCGTTCATCCGCTCGGCCTGGACCCGCAGCATCATCACCACGTCGCTCTTGGGCAGCACGGTGTCCAGGTCGTAGGTGACCTCGGCCGGCCAGCTGCCCACGCCCACCGGCAGCAGCGTCGGCGGCGCGACCAGCGTGACGTGCGCACCCAGGCTGTGCAGCAGCCCCACGTTGGAGCGGGCCACCCGGCTGTGCAGGACGTCGCCGACGATCGTCACGCGGACGCCGTCGAGCCGCCCCAGCCGCTGCCGGATCGTGTAGGCGTCCAGCAGCGCCTGGGTGGGGTGCTCGTGGGTGCCGTCGCCGGCGTTGACCACGCTGCCGCGGACCCAGTGCGCCAGCCGGTGCGGGGCGCCGGAGGCCGAGTGCCGGACGACGATGCCGTCCGCGCCCATCGCCTCCAGGGTCAGCGCGGTGTCCTTGAGGCTCTCGCCCTTGGAGACGCTGCTGCCCTTGGCGGAGAAGTTGATGACGTCGGCGCTCAACCGCTTGGCGGCCAGCTCGAAGGAGATGCGGGTGCGGGTGGAGTCCTCGTAGAAGAGGTTGACCACCGTGCGCCCGCGCAGCGTCGGGAGCTTCTTCACCTCGCGGCCGGCCAGGGCGGCGTCGATCTGGGCCGCGGTGTCGAGCACCAGCGTCGCGTCGTCCCGGTCGAGGTCCGCGGCCTCCAGCAGGTGCCGCTTCACGCGCCCGCCCCCTCGGTCAGCAGCACCTCGTCGGTGCCGTCGACCTCCTGCAGGTGCACCTTGACCTGCTGGCTGCGCGCGGTCGGCACGTTCTTGCCGACGAAGTCGGCCCGGATCGGCAGCTCGCGGTGCCCGCGGTCGACCAGCACCGCCAGCTGGACGCTGCGCGGGCGCCCCAGGTCGCGCAGCGCGTCGAGCGCCGCCCGGACCGAACGCCCGGAGAAGAGCACGTCGTCGACGAGGACGACGAGCCGGCCGTCGATGCCGGCGTCCGGGAGCACGGTGGGCTCCAGCGCGCGGACGCCGCGCAACCGCAGGTCGTCGCGGTACAGGGTGATGTCGGCGGTGCCGACGTCGACCGGGGTGCCGGTGAACGCCTCGATGCGCGCGGCGAGGCGGCGCGCGAGCGGCGCACCGCGGGTCGGGATCCCGACGAGGACCAGGTCCGGGAGACCGCCGTCCGCGGACCCCGGGTCGACCGTCGCGGCCCGCTCGATGAGCTGGTGGGCCATGCGGTCGACGACACGGGCGACGTCGGCGGAGGAGAGCAGGGTGCCGGGGGTGCTGCCGGGAGACGTGCTCCGGGCAGGCTCGGGTGAGCGGGCCATGAGGCCTCCTTCCCCGCCTCACTGGACGGGTCGTTAAAGGAGTGGTCGGACCGGCGTCGACGGTACTGCACGCCCGCTCGCGCCCCACCGGCGCCCGCCCCGGCGCCCGGGGTCCCGCCCAGCCCCGGCACCAACCTGCGCTTTCGCGTCGGCCCGCCTGTTGCGATCCCCGCTTCGCACGTACGCTGCGTGACGAACAGCCCCGATCCGAGACGACGGACAGTGAGCAGACAGCGATGAGCACCGACTACTCACGGGCCCTCGGCGCCCGGCTCCGCGCGATCCGCAACCAGCAGGGCCTGTCCCTGCAGGGTGTGGAGGACAAGTCGCACGGCCGCTGGAAGGCGGTCGTGGTCGGCTCCTACGAGCGCGGGGACCGCGCCGTGACCGTGCAGCGGCTCTCCGAGCTCGCGGTCTTCTACGGCGTCCCGGTCTCCGAGCTGCTGCCCGACCCGCGACCCAGCTCCGCGGTCACCTCGACGAACAAGATCGTGCTGAACCTCGAGTCGCTGGGCTCCCTGCCCGCCGACGAGGCCGGCCCGCTGGCCCGCTACGCCTCGACCATCCAGGCCCAGCGGCACGACTACAACGGCAAGGTCCTCTCGATCCGCGCCGAGGACCTGAAGTCGCTGGCGATCATCTACGACATGAGCCCCGACGAGCTCACCTCCCGGCTCATCGAGTGGGGGGTGCTCTCCCCCGGCATGGAGGGCATCGTCAGCTCCGGTGGCGACGACGAGCTCGAGGAGGACGTCGACGACTCCGCCTGGGGCGACCGCCGGCGCGCTCCGCGCTGACGGAGGCCCCTCTCCTCTCGCACGCTCGCTCTTACGGATCCGGCTCGTCTCGACACGCGCGGCAGCGCCTGGGCGTGCACCCCGACCTGTGCCACTCTGCAGCCGACATCCCGGTCCGCGGAAGGGGCACCATGCCGGCAGTGGAGATGGTGGGGGTCAGCAAGACCTACCGCGGCAAGGGCGGGCAACCGCACCGGGCGCTCGACGGGCTGGACATGACCCTCGAGTCCGGCGGCGTCCACGGCCTGCTCGGTCCCAACGGCTCGGGGAAGACCACCTCGATCCGCATCCTCCTGGGGCTCGTCCGCCCGGACACCGGGACCGGGCAGATGCGGCTGCTGGACCGGTCGGTCCCCGCCGAGCTCCCGGGCGTCATCGGCGACGTCGGCGCGCTGGTGGAGACCCCGCTGTTCTCCCCGGGGATGTCCGGCCGGCTCAACCTCCGGCTCCTGGCCGAGACCGCCGGCGTCCCCCGTGCCCGGGTGGAGGAGTGCCTGGAACTGGTCGACCTGCGCGACCGCGCCGGTGACCGCTTCAAGGGCTACTCCCTCGGCATGAAGCAGCGCCTGGGCATCGCCGCGGCGCTGCTGAAGGCGCCCCGCCTGCTCATCCTCGACGAGCCCAGCAACGGCCTGGACCCGGCGGGCATCCGCGACGTCCGCGAGCTGATCAGGCGGCTGGGCGCCGACTGGCGGACGACCGTCCTGGTCTCCTCGCACCTGCTCGCCGAGATCCAGCAGGTCTGCGACTCGGTCACCATCCTGGCGAAGGGGCGCCGCGTCGCCTCCGGGCCGGTGAGCGAGGTGCTGTCCCGCGCCGGCACCGGTGATGTCCGGGTGGCGCTGCCCGACCCGGCCGGCGCGGCCGCCCTGCTCGCCGCGGCCGGCTACTCCGTCTCCCCCGCCCCGGACGGCCAGGTGCTCGTGCACGGCTCCCCGGAGACCGGACCGATCACCCGGCTGCTCGCCGAGCACGGGCACTACGTCGAGGAGCTGGTCCGCGTGACCCCCGACCTGGAGAGCGCGTTCCTCGCCATCACCGGGGAGCGGGCATGAGCGCGGTGCTGGACCAGCCGGCCACCGGCCCCGAGCCGACCGGCACGCGCCGCGGCGGCAGCCTGCTGCGCGCCGAGCTGCACCGCTTCGCCGCGCGGCGGTTCATCCACGTCCTGCTCGGCCTGGCCGTCCTCGGCTGGCTGGCCGCCGTCGGTGTCGGGCTGCTGAACCACGGCCAGCCCACCGAGGCCGACTACGCCGCCGCGCGCGCCGCGATGGAGGAGGCCATCGCTGCGGACGCGGAGTGGCTCGAGCAGTGCGCGGAGGACGCGGCGGCTGCCGGCGAGGACGTGGCGGCGTACTGCCCGGCCCCGGACTGGCAGGTGGAGGACTTCCTCACCGTCCGGCCGTTCGACCTCGCCGACAACGCCACCACGGGTGCGATCGCGTTCGCGGCCGGGGCGTCGGTGCTCGCCTTCCTGGTCGGGGCCACCTGGATCGGCGCCGAGTGGGTCACCCGCTCGATCGTGGCACTGCTCTTCTGGGTGCCCGACCGGCTGAAGGTCATGGGCACCAAGATCGGTGTCCTCGTGCTGGCCGCGGCGGGGATCGGCGTCGCCGCCCAGGCCGCCTGGCTGGCCATGGCGTTCGTCCTGCGGGCGGCGGTGGGTACCGACGGCCCGCTGCCGGCCGGCTTCTGGAGCGACCTGCTCGCGGTCCAGGGACGCGGAGTGCTGCTGACGGTCCTGATCGCGCTGCTCGGGTTCGGCCTGGCCAACCTGACCCGCAACACCGGGGCGGCGCTGGGGGTGGCGTTCGTCTACGTCGCCGTCGTGGAGAACGCGCTGCGGGTCTGGGACCCGATGCTCGACCGGTGGCTGGTGATCGCCAACTCGGTGGCGCTGGTCAACCCGGGCGGCGTCCGGATCTACGACTACAGCGAGTCCTACAGCGGCATGAACCCACCGTCGTTCCTGCTCACCAACCTGCACGGCGGGCTGGTGGTGACGGCGTTCGCCGCGGTCGTCGTCGGGCTCGGCGTCTGGCTCTTCTCCCGCCGCGACCTGCACTGACCTACGCGGTCGGCACCTCGGCGGCGAGGATGGCGCCGAGGACGCCGTTCACGTACTTCGGCGACTCGTCGGTGGACAGCGCCTTGGCCAGCTCCACCGCCTCGTCGATGACGACGGCGTCGGGCACGTCGTCGACCCAGAGCAGCTCGAAGGTGGCCATCCGCAGGATCGCGCGGTCGACGTCGGGCAGCCGCTCGAGCGACCAGCCGGAGGTGTGCGCCTCGATCAGCTCGTCGATGCGCGCTGCGTACTCGTCGACGCCCTCGACCAGGCGGATGGCGTGGTCGGGGACCGGCGGGTTGCCGTCGGCGACCCGCTCGCGGAGCAGCTCCATCCGGTCCCGGCCCCGGACGTCGGCCTCGTAGAGGACGTCGACGGCGCGCTTGCGCGCCTTGGTCCGTGCAGCCACCGGGTCAGCCCGCGATCAGTTGACGCGGCCGAGGTAGCGGCCGTCGCGGGTGTCGACCTTCAGCTTCTCGCCGGTCGTGATGAACAGCGGCACCTGGATCTGCGCGCCGGTCTCCAGCGTGGCGGGCTTGGTGCCACCGGTGGAGCGGTCGCCCTGCAGACCCGGGTCGGTGTGCTCGACGACGAGCTCCATGGTCACCGGGAGCTCGACGTACAGCGGGGTGCCGTCGTGCACCGCGACGATGACCTCGGTGTTGTCCAGCAGGTAGTCCGCGCCCCCGCCGACCGTCTCGGCCGGCACGTAGATCTGGTCGAACGTGTCCCCGTCCATGAAGACGAAGTCGGTGCCCTCCTTGTACAGGTAGGTCATCGACCGCTTGTCCACGTTGGCCGTCTCGACCTTGGTGCCGGCGTTGAAGGTCTTGTCCACGACCTTGCCCGACAGCACGTTCTTCAGCGTCGTGCGCACGAAGGCCCCGCCCTTGCCGGGCTTGACGTGCTGGAAGTCGGTGACGGTCCAGAGCTGGCCGTCCAGGTTGAGGACGATGCCGTTCTTCAGGTCGTTGGTGGTAGCCATCTAGAGGACCAGCAGTTCCTTGCTCGTGAGGGTCAACAACTCGGGCGCGTCGTCGGTGACGATCAGGGTGTCCTCGATCCGGACACCGCCGTGGCCGGGCAGGTACACGCCTGGCTCCACGGTGACGGCCATACCGGCGGCAAGCCTACCCGCGCCCTGCGCTCCGATGCCGGGCGCCTCGTGGATCTCCAGCCCCACCCCGTGGCCGAGGCCGTGGGTGAAGTGGTCGCCGTGCCCGGCCGCGACGATGACGTCGCGCGCCGCGGCGTCGACGGCGACGACCTCCGCACCGACCGCGAGCGCCGCCCGGCCGGCCGCCTGCGCGGCCGCGACCAGCTCGTAGACCTCGCGCTGCCAGTCGGCTGCGTGGCCCAGCACCAGGGTGCGGGTCATGTCGGAGTGGTAGCCGTCCACGGTGGCGCCGAAGTCGAGCTTGAGGAAGTCGCCGGCGCGCAGCTCGGTGCGGTCGGGCCGGTGGTGCGGGATCGCCGAGTTGGCGCCGGTGGCGACGATCGTCTCGAACGACGGCGCCTCGGCGCCGAGCGCCAGCATGCGGGCGTCCAGCTCGCGGCCGACCTCCAGCTCGGTGCGGCCGGGCCGCAACGCGCCCTCGGCGGCCAGCTCGGCCAGCGCCTGGTCGGCGACGGCGCAGGCGGCGCGCAGCGACTCGATCTCGGCGTCGTCCTTGATCGCCCGCTGTCCCTCGACCGCCCGCCGCACGGAGGCGAGCTCCGGGACCGTGCCACCCGCGGCGGCGTCGGCCAGCACCCGCTCCAGGCCGTGCAGCCCGTCCACGGTGAGGTCGTGGGACTCGTAGCCGATCCGCCCCGCGCCGCGCCGCACCGCCTCCCGGGCCAGGGCCGGCACCGTGGCCCGGTCGACGAGCAGCTCGACGTCGGGCACCTGCGCACCGGCCTGGGTGGTGTAGCGCCCGTCGGTGCCGAACACGTCGCCGCCGTCCGCCCGCAGCAACAGGGCGCCGTTGGAGCCGGTGAAGCCGGTCAGGTAGCGGACGTTCAGCAGGTTGGTGACCAGCACGGCGTCCAGCCCGCGCCCGGCCGCGGTGGCCCGCAGCGCGTCGCGCCGAGCCGCCTCCCGCGTGGTGTCGCGGCTCATGACACGCCTCGCAGGGTCATCCACTGCAGCGCCAGCACGTAGCCGTGCACGCCGAGCCCGGCGATCACCCCGTCGGCGACCCGGGAGACGTAGGAGTGCTGCCGGAACTCCTCGCGGCGGTGGATGTTGCTGATGTGCACCTCGATCACCGGGGCGCTCACCGCGGCCAGCGCGTCGTGCAGCACCACCGAGGTGTGCGTCCAGCCGCCGGGGTTCACCACGATCGGGTCGCCGGCGTCGGTCGCCTCGTGGATCCAGCGCAGCAGCTGGCCCTCGTCGTCGGTCTGGCGCACCTGCACCTCGACGTCGAGCTCCCGCGCCGCGGTCTCCACCAGCTCGACCAGCTGCGCGTAGGTCGTCGTGCCGTACACCTCGGGCTCGCGCGTGCCGAGCCGGCCGAGGTTGGCGCCGTTGAGCACCTGGATGGTCATGGCGTCTCCGATACTGCGGCCCACGCCGCGTCGAGCCAGGCCTGCTGCGGGTCGGTCAGGATCCTGGGATTGCCGAGCCCGTCGAGGACGACGAAGCGCAGCGAGGCCCCTCGGGCCTTCTTGTCCACCCGCATCACCTGCTGCAGGCGCGGCCAGTCCCCCGCGTAGCTGGTGGGCAGCCCCATCGCCGCGATCAGCGTGCGGTGCCGCGCGACCTCCGCCGGCGCCAGGAGGCCCGCCTGCCCGGCCAGCTCGGCGGCGAAGACGAGGCCGACGGCGACCGCCTCGCCGTGCCGCCAGCCGAAGTCCTCGACCCGCTCGATCGCGTGGCCGAGGGTGTGGCCGTAGTTGAGGAACTCGCGCACCCCGGTGTCGAGCAGGTCCTCCCCCACCGCCGCTGCCTTCACCCGCACCGCACGCTCGATGAGCTCCTCGGTGTCCCGGCGGCCGGTCGGATCGGCGTCCAGCAGCTCGAGGATGCGGCCGTCGGCGATGAAGCCGCACTTGACCACCTCGGCCAGCCCGGCGCGGAACTCCGCCTCGGGCAGACCGGCCAGGAGATCGGTGTCGGCCAGCACGGCGGCCGGCGGGTGGAAGGCGCCGACGAGGTTCTTCCCGGCGGCGGTGTTGATGCCGGTCTTGCCGCCCACGGCGGCGTCGACCATGCCGAGCAGGCTGGTGGGCACCTGCACGACGCGGATGCCGCGGGTCCACGTCGCGGCCAGGAATCCGGCCAGGTCGGTGACCGCGCCCCCGCCCACCCCGACGACGGCGTCGGAGCGGGTCAGCCCGAGCCGGCCGAACTCCTCCCACACCTCGGCGGCGACCTGCGCGGTCTTGGCGGCCTCGCCGTCGGGGACGACGACCGCCTCCGCGGCCACGCCGGCGGTCTGCAGCGTCTCGACCGCGGCTCCGGCCGCGGCGGCCAGCGGTGGCGCGTGGACGACGGCGACCTTCGCCGTGCCGGCCAGCACGAGCGCCAGCTCCGTCTGGGCGCCGGCACCGATGACGACCTCGTAGGGCTGCTCCCCCGCGACCGGGACGCGGCGGCTCACCGGTCCTCCTCCGGGGTCAGGACGGCGAGCACCTCGGTGACGACCTCCTCCGGCGACCGCCCCGCGGTGGTGACCCGGTGCGTGGCCACCTCCGTGTAGAGCGGGGCGCGCTGTTCGAGCATGGTGCGCAGCATGGCGCGCGGGTTGACCGCGAGCAGCGGCCGGTCCCGGGAGAGCCCGACGCGGCGGGCGGCGGAGGCGACGTCGACGTCGAGCCACACGACGGTGCCGCCGGCGCGGCCGTGGGCGACCAGCAGCTCGCGGGTGGCGGCGCTGGTCACCGCCCCGCCGCCGAGGGCGAGCACGCCGGTGTGCTCGGCGAGCGCCCGCGCGACCGCCTGCTCCTCGAGCGCGCGGAAGTGCGGCTCCCCGGACTGGACGAACAGGTCGGCGACGGTCGCGCCGGCCCCCTCCTCGACGTCGCGGTCGGTGTCCCGGAAGGCCAGCCCCCACGCGTCGGCGATGGCCGTGCCGACCGTCGTCTTCCCCGATGCGGGCGGGCCGACGAGAACCAGGGCCGGCCCGCTCACCGGTACGGCAGGGAGTCGAGGTAGGCCTGCGCGTTGCGCCGGGTCTCGGCCACCGAGTCGCCGCCGAACTTCTCCAGCGCCGCATCGGCCAGCACCAGCGCCACCATCGCCTCCATCACCACGCTGCCGCGGGGCACCGCGCAGGCGTCGCTGCGCTGGTTGATCGCGACCGCGGCCTCCCCGGTGGCGACGTCCACCGTCTGCAGGGCGCGCGGCACGGTGCTGATCGGCTTCATGGCCGCGCGCACGCGCAGCACCTCGCCGTTGGTCATCCCGCCCTCGATGCCACCGGCCCGGTCGGTGAGCCGCTGCACCCGCTGCCCGCCGTCCGCTGCGTCGGCCAGCACGATCTCGTCGTGGGCCACGGAGCCGCGGCGGCGGGCGGTCTCCAGGCCGTCGCCGACCTCGACGGCCTTGACCGACTGCACGCCCATCAGCGCCGCGGCCAGCCGGGCGTCCAGGCGCCGGTCCCAGTGCACGTGGCTGCCCAGACCCGGCGGCAGCCCGTGGACGACGACCTCGATGACCCCGCCGAGGGTGTCACCGTTCTTCCGGGCGTCGTCGATCTCCGCGGTCATGCGCGCGCTGGTGCCCGGGTCGGCGCAGCGCACCGGGTCCTCGTCGAGGCGCGGGTTGTCGTCGGGCCCGGGCACGAGCCCGTCGGGCGCGACGACCGGGCCGATGCCCACGACGTGGCTGACCACCGAGACGCCGAGCGCCTGCCGCAGGAACGCCTGGGCGATCGCGCCGAGGGCCACGCGGGCGGCCGTCTCCCGGGCGCTGGCGCGCTCGAGCACCGGGCGGGCGTCGTCGAAGCCGTACTTCTGCATGCCGGCGAGGTCGGCGTGACCGGGCCGGGGCCGGGTCAGCGGCGCGTTGCGCGCCTGGCCGGCGAGGATCTCGGCGTCGACCGGGTCGGCGGACATGACCGTCTGCCACTTGGGCCACTCGGTGTTGCCCACCTGCACCGCGATCGGGCCGCCCTGGGTGCGGCCGTGGCGCACCCCGCCGGTGAGGGTGACGACGTCCTGCTCGAAGGACATGCGGGCGCCCCGCCCGTGCCCGAGGCGGCGGCGGGCGAGCTGCAGGTCGAGGTCGGCGGTCTGCACCTCGACCCCGGCCGGGAGCCCCTCGAGGATGGCGGTGAGCTGCTGGCCGTGCGACTCACCGGCGGTCAGCCAGCGCAACATGCCGGGGATTCTGCCAGTAGGAGGACCTGGTCCACGGGCCCCTCCCCTCAGGCGGGTGGGATGCCGCCGATCGCCAGCGCCAGGACGGCACCGACCAGCATCGGCGGGCCGAACGGCACGGTGCTGCGCCACCCCGCCCGCCCGGTGACCACCAGGGCCACCGACACGGCGGCGCCGACGACCAGGCCGAGGAACAGCCCGGCGAGCAGGACACCCCAGCCGGACCACCCGAGCACCAGCCCCAGCAGGCCGAGCAGCTTGACGTCACCGAGGCCGAGGGCGGCCGGGGCGGCCAGCCGTGCCGCGCCGGAGACGGCCAGCGCGAGGGCCCCCGCCGCGACGCCCCGGGCCAGCGCCCACCACGTGCCGAGCACGGCGGCGTCGGCGAGCAGGGCTGCGCCGCAGACGACGGCCGCCGGGAGGAGGACGCGGTCGGGCAGCCGGTGGACGGCGAGGTCGACGCCGGCCAGCACCACCGCCGCGCCCGCGGCCCACACCAGGGCGGCGGTGGCCGGGCGGCCGCCCCCGAGCAGGACGGCGGCGGCGAGCAACCCCGAGGTGAGCGCCGCGGTCAGCGCCGTGCGGGAGCCGGAGGGCAACGCCGCGTCGTCGCGGGTGGCCAGCCGGACGGTGCTGCGCGCCAGCGCCGGCCCGACCAGGAGCCCGGCCAGCACCGCGACCCCGGCGAGGACCGGGCGGGAGACGTCCACGGCGCGGTCAGCGCACGTCGAGCGCCGCGCGCATCGCGCCGATGGGGGCCGGCCGGCCGGTCATGAGCTCCACCTGCACGGTGGCCTGCCAGAACAGCACCTCCAGACCGCTGATCACCGCGCCGCCGGCGGCGGAGACGCGCTCGGCCAGCGGCGTGGGCCAGGGCGCGTAGAGGACGTCGAGGACCGTCTGCTCTCCTCGCCACTCCAGCGCGGCGACGGCCGGCTGGCCGTCGACCGGCACGGTGCTGACGACGACCGGGGCCTCGACGCGCGCACCGGCCAGCGGCAGCACCCGCGTGCGCACGCCCAGGGTGTCGAGGACCCGCACCACCTCACCGGCGCGCGAGGGCTCGCGCACGACGACGTCGACCCGCTCGGCTCCCAGCGAGGCCAGGGCCACCGCCGCGGCCGCAGCCGTCCCCCCGGCGCCGAGGATGGCCGCGTGCCGCACCTCGTCCACCCCGCCCACCTGCAGGGCGGTGCCCACGCCGGCGACGTCGGTGTTCTCGGCCCGCCAGCCGGCCCCGGTGCGGACCAGGGTGTTCGCCGCGCCCAGCAACCGCGGGAGCGGCTCCACCTCGTCGGCGACCTCGACCGCGGCCTGCTTGCACGGCATGGTCACCGAGAAGCCGCGCCACTCCTCGCCCAGGCCGGCCAGCAGCACCGGCAGGTCCTCGGCCCCGACGTCCAGGGCGTCGTAGGACCAGCCGGTGAGCCCGAGCGCCGCGTACGCGGCGCGGTGCAGCAGCGGGGAGAGCGAGTGGCTCACCGGCCGCCCGAGGACCGCTGCACGCTGCGGCCGCTCAGCCACCGCACCCGAGACCGGCGTCGGCGCACCGCTGGCGAGCCTGCTGGAACTCGGCGTAGTCGCTGGTGAAGAAGTGCGACCCGTCCTCCGACTCGAGCACGTAGTACAGGAGGTCGCCGCTGCTCGGGGCCAGGGCCGCCTCCAGGCTCGCCTCCCCCGGGGAGCTGATGGGGGTCGGCGGCAGGCCCTGGCGGGTGCGCGTGTTGTACGGGCTGTCGGTCTGCAGGTCCGTGACGGTGAGCTCGTTGCCGCTCTTGTCGAGGCCGTAGGCGAGCGTGGCGTCGATGCCGAGGGCGATGCCCTGCTCGAGCCGGTTGTAGATCACCTGGGCGACGTCGGGCCGCTCCTCGTCGAGCCGGGTCTCCGACTGGACCATCGAGGCGACCGTCACCACCTCACCGGGGGTGCGCCCGAGAGCGGCGGCCCGCTCCTCCAGCCGCAGCCGGGCGGCCGTCTGGTTGAAGGTCTCGACCATCTGCTGCAGCATCTGCTGCGGCGTGGTGCCGGGCTCGAAGTCGTAGGTGGCCGGGAACAGGTAGCCCTCCAGCTGCCCACCCGCGTACGGGGGCAGCGGCAGCGCCGCCGGATCGGCCGCCGCCTCCACCTCCGCGAGGGTGGTGCCGGTCTGCTCCGCGAGCCGGGCGAGGATCTGGTCCACCGTGAACCCCTCGGGCACGGTGACCCGCGAGACCTGGCGGGAGGCCGGGTCCAGCAGCAGCTCCAGCGCGGCCTGGCCGCTCATCTGCTCCCGGAGGGTGTAGACGCCCGGCTGGATCGAGGTGGCCGCCGGGTTCTCCTGCGCGGCCTCGACGAACGGGGCGGTGGAGGCGATGACGTCGGCGTCGGCCAGGGTGCGCGCGATGTCGGTGAGCGTGTCCCCCTGCTGCACCCGCACGTCCACGCTGCCGCTGCCCGCGCCGGTGTAGTCGGGCGCGGTCGGGTCCAGCATCGAGAGCAGCTGCTGGCCGCCGACGACGATGCCCGCGACGAGGCCGCCGAGCACCAGGACGACCAGTGCGATCGCCAGCGGGCGGCGGCGCCGGCGGCGCCGCTCCCGGTCGCTGCGCGAGTCGTAGGGCGCGATCGGGATCTCGTCGTCGTGCAGCAGGGCCCCGTCGTCGAGGTGGTCCTCGTCCGCCGCGGTGGCCCCGTGGGCGGCGTCGTGCGCGGCGTCGTCGGCCGGCTCGTGCTCCGGCCCGCCGGCCGCGGCGGGCGCCGGCGCGGCGGACGCCTGCCGGCGCCGGCCGAGGCCGCGCCGGCGTGGCCGGTCCTCGTCGACGTTCGCGCCGATCACGTCCAGCCCGCCGGTCGGGTCGTCCGCCGACGCCGGGCCGGGTGCGGCCGGCGTCTCGTCCGGGGTGTCGTCGGGCCCGGTGGACAGCCGGGGGGCGGCGACGGTGGCGTCGTCGTCCACGGCGTCCTCGCGCGGCCGCAGCCGGCCCCACGCACCGGTCGGCAGCGGCGGCAGCGGGGCGGACGGGTGCTGAGCCCCGAAGCCGTGCTCGTCGGCTCCGCCGTGCCGGGAGGTCATCGGGAAGCCCGGCGACGTCCAGCCGGAGGCGCCCAGGGGCCCGGTCGCGTCGCCGGCGCGGCCGCCGGCGTGCCGCGGCGGGTGCGGGATGCGGCCCGGCGGAAAACCGCCGACAGGGGAACCGGAGCCGGTCGGGAACGGGAACGGCAGGCCCCCGGTCCCGTCGTCGAACGCGTGCCTCCCCCGCGGCGGCCGTCCGCCGGGCGCGCTCACGAGGGCGCCTGCCGGCTGTCGAGGTACTGCTGCAGGATCACCACGGCGGCTGCCTGGTCGATCACCGCCCGCTGGCGACGGCCCTCGACGCCGCCCTCCCGGAGGTGGCTGGCTGCGGTCACGGTCGAGAGCCTCTCGTCGATCAGGTTCACCGGCACGTCCGGGATGCGGTCGGCCAGTTCCTGTGCGTAATCGGCAGCATCCTGCGCGGAGGCGCCCGCCGCGCCCGACAGGTGCACCGGCTCTCCCACGACCACCTCTGTCACCTCGTGTTCCACCACCAGGGCGGCGAGCCGGTCGAGGTCGGCCTTGTCCTTGGCCCGGCGCAGGGTCTCCAGCGGGCTGGCGAGAGTGCCCGTGGGGTCCGACAGCGCGAGGCCCACCCGGACGGTCCCGACGTCGACGCCGAGGACCCGACCGCGGGCGCGCGGCGCGCCGGGGCGGCGCGGAGGGATCTTGAGGTGCTGCGGCCAGCCACCGGACAGATCGATCTCCGTGGTCTCGTGCTTGACCGGCGGGAACCCCTGGCTGAGGTCGATCTCGGTGGTCGGGTGGTACGTCGGCTGCTCCCCCGTGGCCGGGCGCGGACGGGCCGGCGGCACGGCCGGCAGCTCGCGCCGCCGACCGCCGACCGGCCCGGTGTCCTCGGGGTTGTACTCGGTGTCGGACACGTTGGTCACCTTCCCGTGGCGGTCGCGACCGCCTGCTCGCCGGCCTGCAGTGCCGCGGGGATACCCGCGGGATCGGTTCCGCCCCCCTGGGCGACGTCGGACTTGCCGCCACCGCGGCCGCCGACGGGGGCCGAGGCCGCCTTCAGGACGTCGTTGGCCGACAGCCCCTGCGAGACCGCGGCCGGGTTGAGTGCGGCCACCAGAGCTACCTTGCCACCGGATTCCGACGCCAGCAGCACGACGGCCGGCCGGTCGGCTCCCAGCCGGCCGCGGACGTCGAGGGCCAGCGTGCGCAGGTCACCGCCGCCGAGGCCGGCCGGGGACCCGGTGACGACGGCGACACCGCCGACGTCGCGGGCCGAGGCGGCCAGCTCGCCGGCGGCGGCGAGGGTCTGCTGCGCCCGCAGGTCGGCCAGCTCCCGGTCCAGGTCGCGCAGCCGGGCGACCATGCCGCTCACCCGCTCCACCAGGCCGTCCTGGGGCGCCTTGAGGATGTCGGCCAGCTGGCGCACCAGGTCGCGCTCGCGGGCGAGGTACCGGAACCCCTCGAGCCCGACGACGGCCTCGACCCGGCGGGAGCCCGAGCCCACCGACGACTCACCGGTCAGCGCGAGGGTGCCGATCTGCGCGCTCCCGCGCACGTGCGTGCCACCGCAGAGCTCGCGCGACCACGGCCCGCCGATCTCCACGACGCGCACCTGCTCGCCGTAGGTCTCGCCGAACAGCGCGAGCGCGCCGAACGCCTGCGCCTCCGGCAGCGTCATCCACGAGGCGGTGACCGTGTGGTCGGCCCGGACGGCGGCGTTGGCGACGTCCTCGATGTCGGTGCGCTGCTGCTGGGTCAGCGCGCCCTGCCAGGCGAAGTCCAGCCGCAGGTAGCCCGGCCGGTTGTAGGAGCCCGACTGCAGGGCCTGCGGGCCGAGCACCTGGCGCAGCGCGGCGTGCACCACGTGCGTGCCCGAGTGCGCCTGGCAGGCCGACAGCCGCCACTCCCGGTCGACCTCGGCGGTGAGCTCGGCGCCGGAGCGCAGTTCGCCCTCGAGCACCCGCACCTGGTGGGCGACCAGACCCTTCACCGGGCGCTGCACGTCGATCACCTCGGCGCGGCCGCCGTCCCAGGTCAGGATGCCGGCGTCGGCCACCTGGCCGCCGGACTCGGCGTAGAACGGTGTGCGGTCCAGCACCACCCGGGTGATCTCCCCGGGGCCGGCCGGCCGCTCGCCCTCGTCGTCACCCTCGGCCACGATGCCCAGCACGCGCGAGTCGGTGCGCAGGGTCTCGTAGGCCCGCCAGTCGGTGGGCCCGTGCTCGGCCAGCAACCGGCGGTAGGCGAGGACGTCGACCGAGCCGGTGCGCTTGGCGCGGGCGTCGGCCCGGGCGCGGTCGCGCTGCTCCTTCATCAGGGCCCGGAAGCCCTCCTCGTCGACGGTCACGCCCTGCTCGGCGGCCATCTCGAGGGTGACGTCGATCGGGAAACCGTAGGTGTCGTGGAGCGAGAACGCCTGCTCGCCGGAGAGGGTCGGGGCGCCGGCCTGCTTGGCCTGCTCGACCGCCGTGTCGAACAGCGTCGTCCCCGACGTGAGGGTGCGGCGGAACGCCTCCTCCTCGGCGTAGGCCACCGACGAGATGCGGGCGAAGTCGGTGTCCAGCTCGGGGTAGCTGGCCCGCATGGCGTCCTTCGACACCGGGAGCAGCTCCGGCAGGCTCGACTCGTCGACGCCGAGCAGCTTCATCGAGCGCACGGCGCGGCGCAGCAGCCGGCGCAGGATGTACCCGCGCCCCTCGTTGCCCGGCGTCACGCCGTCGCCGATCAGCATCAGCCCGCTGCGCACGTGGTCGGCCACCACCCGCAGCCGGACGTCGGCGTCGACGTCCTTGCCGTAGGTGACCCCGGCGAGGTCGGCGGCCCGGCGCAGCACCGGGGCGACCTCGTCGATCTCGTACATGTTGTCGACGCCCTGGAGCAGGTAGGCGACCCGCTCCAGCCCCATCCCGGTGTCGATGTTCTTCTTCGGCAGCTCGCCGAGGACCGTGAACTCCTCCTTGCTCCGGACGTCGGCGAGCTCGTACTGCATGAAGACGAGGTTCCAGATCTCCAGGAACCGGTCGCCGGCGGTGTCCACCAGCGGGCCGCCGTCGGGACCGAACTGCGGACCGCGGTCGAAGTAGATCTCCGAGCACGGGCCCCCGGGGCCGGCCGCCCCGGTGTGCCAGTAGTTGTCCTTCTTCCCGAGCCGCTGGATCCGCTCGACCGGGAGGCCGGCGATGCGGCGCCACGCGTCGGCGGCCTCGTCGTCGTCGAGGTAGACGGTCACCCAGATCCGGTCCGGGTCGAAGCCCAGCCCGCCGTCCTCCAGCCGCCCGGTGATCAGGTCCCAGGCGTGCTGGATCGCCCCCTCCTTGAAGTAGTCGCCGAAGGAGAAGTTGCCGTTCATCTGGAAGAACGTGCCGTGGCGGGTGGTCTTGCCCACCTCCTCGATGTCGAGGGTGCGCACGCACTTCTGCACGCTGGTGGCCCGCGGGAACGGCGCCGGCTCGCGGCCGGTCAGGTACGGGATGAACGGCACCATGCCGGCGACGGTGAACAGCAGCGACGGGTCGGGGGACACCAGCGAGGCGCTGGGCACGACGGTGTGCCCGCGCTGGGCGAAGTGCTCCAGGAAGCGGCGGCGGATCTCGGCGGTCTGCATCGTCTACTCAGTTCTGCGGGGCCCGGTGCACGGGGTGCGGCGGGCCGGGGTGGGTCAGAGGTCGGCGGCGTGCGCTCCGCGGCGCAGGGCCGCGGCGTCACCCGCGTCGGGCAGGGGCGCGTCCAGGCCGGTGCCGGCGCGCAGCTCCAGCTCCCGCTCGCTCATCGCCTCGCGGACATCGGCGCCGAAGTCGCCGATCGCGTCGGCGAGGTCGCGCAGCCCCTCGGCGATCGAGGCCCCGATACCGGCCGGCGTCATCTTCTCGGCGGCGGCGGAGAGCTTGCGGACGACGAGCGCCCCGATGGTGATCCCCATGGCGAGCCAGAACAGCCGGCGCATCAGGCGGCCCGCCGGGTGGCCCGGCGCGCGCGGCGCGCCTCCTTGTCGCGACGGGCGGCGTCGGCGATGGCCTGGCCCTCCCGCTTCTTCTTCGCGGCGCTGCGGACCCCGTAGCTGAACGCGGCGACCTTGATCAGCGGGCTGCCCAGGGTGGCGGCGACGACGCTGGTGAGCGCCGCGACGTTGCTGGAGACGTTGGCGGCGTTGCCGGTGATGTCGTCGACCCGCTCCAGGTTGCTGTTCACGTGCGCGACCGTGGTGCCGGCCTGGCTCAGGATCGGCGCGCTCTGCTCGCGGACCTGGCGGATGGTCAGGGTGGTCTCGTCGAGCGTCCGGCCGAGCTTGAGCAGCGGGACTGCCACCAGCACCACCAGCAGCACCAGGGCCCCGGCTGCGATCAGCCCGGCGATCTCTCCTGCGGACACGCGTGCTCCTGTTCTGAGGGGATTCTGCGCCGGGAGCGTCGTTCCGGCCACGCCACACTAGTCGCGGGCCCGCCCCGCCGTCCGTGCCCCGCCGGTCGGTCAGCGCGTCCGGCGGAGGATCGCCCGCAGCTTGCCCAGCCGTTCCGCCAGCCGCGCCTCCACGCCCCGGCCGGTCGGGCGGTAATAGTCCCTGCCCACGAGACCGTCGGGCGGGTACTGCTGCGGCACGATCCCGTCGGGGTGGTCGTGCGGGTACTGGTAGGTCTTCCCGTGGCCGAGCTTCTTCGCCCCCGCGTAGTGCGCGTCGCGCAGCCCCGGCGGCACCGGGCCGGCCAGGCCCGCGCGGACGTCGGCGACCGACTCGCCCATGGCCACGGTGACCGCGTTGGACTTCGGGGCGGTCGCCAGGTGCACGACTGCCTGGGCCAGCGGGAAGTGCCCCTCGGGCATGCCGATGAACTGCACCGCCTGCATCGCGGCCACCGCCACCTGCAGGGCCGTCGGGTCGGCCATGCCGATGTCCTCGCTGGCGCTGATCACCAGGCGCCGGGCGATGAAGCGCGGATCCTCCCCGGCCTCCACCATGCGGGCCAGGTAGTGCAGCGCGGCGTCCACGTCGCTGCCGCGGATCGACTTGATCAACGCGCTGGCGACGTCGTAGTGCATGTCGCCCTGCCGGTCGTAGCGCACCGCCGCCTGCGCCACCGCCGTCTCCAGCGTGGCGAGGTCGATCTCCGTCGCCCCGACGGCCCGGGCCGCCCCGGCGCCGGACTCCAGGGCGGTGAGCGCCTTGCGCCCGTCGCCGCCGGCGATCCGGACGAGGTGCTCCTGCGCCTCGTCGCTGAGCGTGACCTCGCCGGCCAGCCCGCGCTCGCTGGTGAGCGCGCGGTTCAGCAGGGCGCGGACGTCGTCGTCGGTGAGCGGCTGCAGCGCCAGGACGAGGCTGCGGCTCAGCAGCGGGCTGACCACGGAGAAGAACGGGTTCTCGGTGGTGGCGGCGATGAGGCTGACGATCCGGTCCTCGACCGCGGACAGCAGGCTGTCCTGCTGGGTCTTGGAGAACCGGTGCACCTCGTCGATGAAGAGCACGGTGCGCCGGCCGGCGTAGGTGAGCTCGCGCTTGGCGCTGGAGATGACCGCCCGCACCTCCTTCACCCCGGAGTCGAGCGCCGAGAGCTGCACGAACTGGCGCTTGGTGGCCAGCGAGATCACGTGGGCGAGGGTGGTCTTGCCGGTGCCGGGCGGGCCGTAGAGCACCAGCGACATCGGCTCGTCGGACTCGACCAGCCGGCGCAGCGGCGCGCGGTCACCCAGCAGGTGCTGCTGCCCGACCACCTCGTCGAGCGCCCGCGGCCGCATCCGCACCGCCAGCGGCGCCCCCGGGTCGACCACCGGCGCGCCACCCTCCTCGGGAGCGGGGTCGAACAGCGAACTCACGGGTGAGGACGCTACCCGCGGGGCACGACGCTTCCCATGCAGCAGCGACGCATCGGGGACGTGACGGTCAGCGCGATCGGGCTGGGGGCGATGCCGCTGTCGACCAAGCAGGACCGGCCCTCCCGCGAGGAGGCCGTCGGCGTCGTGCGCGCCGCCCTGGACGCGGGCGTGACGCTGATCGACACCGCCGACGCCTACGCCCGCGACGAGGCCGAGTTCGGCCACAACGAGGAGCTGGTCGCCGAGGCGCTGCACTCCTCCACCGGCGGCGACGTCCTCGTGGCGACCAAGGGCGGGCACACCCGCCGCGGCACCGACTGGGAGCTCGACGGGTCGCCGGCCTACCTGCGGCGGGCGTGCGAGGCCTCGCTGCGCCGGCTGGGCGTGGACGCGATCGGGCTCTACCAGTTCCACCGTCCGGACCCGGCCACGCCGTGGGAGGAGTCGATGGGCGCGCTGCGGCAGCTCGCCGACGACGGGCTGGTGCGGATGGTCGGCATCTCCAACGCCGACGTCGCGCAGATCGACGTCGCCCGGTCGATCGTGGGCGACGCGCTGGTCAGCGTGCAGAACCAGTTCGCACCGGGCTACCGCTCCTCGCACGGCGAGCTCGCGCACTGCGCGGCGCACGGGCTGGCGTTCCTCCCGTGGAGCCCGTTCGGCGGGGTGACGGCGGCCGGTTCGCTGAGCTCCACCGCACCGGCGTTCGCGGCGGTGGCCCGGGAGCTCGGGGTGTCGGTGTACCAGGTGACGCTGGCCTGGCACCTGGCGCAGAACGACGTCGTCGTCCCCATCCCGGGCGCGTCGCGGGCGGCGACGATCGTCGATTCCGCGGCCGCCGCCGACCTGACCCTCTCCCCCGACCAGCTCGCCCGCCTCGACGCCGCCTGACGGGCCCGGTCGGCGAGGCGTCAGCCGGGCAGGGTGAACAGCTCCTGCGGCTGATCGGCCCGCGAGCCCGCCGGCGGTCGTAGCCGCGGGAGGACGACGGCCACCGCTGCCGCCACCGCGATCGCGACCAGCCACGGCAGCAGGTCGCGGTACCTCCCAGGACCCTAGCGGCCGAGGACCTCCTCCAGCGCGGACAGCACGAGCCCCACCTTGGCGGGTGAGGCGTTCGGGCCCATGAGGCCGATCCGCCAGACGGTCGAGGCGTAGGCGCCCACTCCCCCGCCGATCTCCAGGTCGTAGCGCTCCAGCAGCTCGCCGCGGACGGCGGCCGAGTCCACGCCGTCGGGGACCTTCACCGTGGTCAGCTCCGGGAGCCGGTGGCCCTCGGCGGCGAACAGCTCCAGGCCCAGCTCGGCCAGCCCCTCGTGCAGCAGCCGCCCGGCCTCGGCGTGCCGCGCGTGCACGGCGTCCAGCCCCTCGTCCAGGATCCGGCCGAGCCCCGCGTGCAGCGACACGACCATGCCGGTCGGGGCGGTGTGGTGGTACGTGCGGCCGCCCGACCCGGCTGCCTCGCCGGCGTACCCGCCGAGCATGCCGAGGTCCAGGTACCAGCTCTGCGGCTTCTCGATCCGCCGCTCCCAGGCGCGGTCGGAGATGGTGAACGGCGCCAGCCCCGGCGCGACGCCCAGGCACTTCTGCGAGCCGGAGTAGGCCAGGTCGACGCCCCAGTCGTCCAGGCACACCGGGATGCCGCCGAGCGAGGTGACGCAGTCGGCCAGCAGCAGCGCGTCGCCCTTGCCGGCGGCCAGCGGCTCGAGGTCCGAGCGCACCCCCGTCGAGGTCTCGGCGTGCACGGCGGCGATCAGCTTCGGAGACGGGTGCGCCGCCAGCACGCGCTCGGCGTCGACCGGCTGCCCCCACTCGTGCTCGACGGCGACGACCTCGGCCCCGCAGCGGGCCGCGACGTCGGTCATCCGCTGGCCGAACAGCCCGTTCACCGCGACGACGACGACGTCGCCGGGGCCGACGGTGTTGACGAACGCCGCCTCCATGCCGGCCGAACCGGTGGCCGACAGCGGCAGCGTGCGCCGGTTCGCCGTGCCGAACACCTGGCGCAGCCGGTCGGACGTCTCGTCGAGGATCCGCAGGAACTCCGGGTCGAGGTGGCCCAGCAGCGGCTGCGCCAGCGCGACCTGCGCCTCCGGGTACGGGTTGGACGGGCCGGGTCCGAGCAGGGTGCGGGCGCGCAGCGACATGCCCGCGACGCTACCGAGCCGACGCCGGACCCGCGTGCGGGCTCACGCCCCCGGCCGCTACTTCGTCGGGTCGGAGGGCCCGGGCGCCCCGGGCTCACCGGGCAGCGGCGGCTCCTCCGGCTTCGCGTCGATGCCGGCCTCCTTGCGCTGGGCCTCGGTGATCGGCGTCGGCGCACCGGTCAGCGGGTCGAAGCCGGCGCCGGTCTTCGGGAAGGCGATGACCTCGCGGATCGACTCCACCCCCGACAGCAGCGCCGACAGCCGGTCCCACCCCAGGGCGGCACCGGCGTGCGGCGGCGGACCGTAGGCGAAGGCCTCGAGGAAGAACCCGAACCGCTCACGGGCCTCCTCACGGGACATGCCGAGCGTCTCGAACACCCGCTCCTGCAGCTCGGCGTCGTGGATACGGACCGAACCGCTCATGACCTCGTTGCCGTTGATCACCATGTCGTAGGCGTCGGACAGCGCCGCGCCCTTGTCCTCGGCGAACCGGTCCCGCCACTCGGGGGTCGGCGAGGTGAAGGGGTGGTGCATGAACGTCCAGTCGCCGTCCTCGGTCTCCTCGAACATCGGGAAGTCGACGACGAACAGGAACGACCAGGAGCCGGGCTCGATCAGGTCGAGGCGCTTGGCGATCTCGTTGCGCGCGGCGCCGAGCAACTCCTGGGAGGGGCGACGGGCGCCGGCGGCGAAGAAGACGCAGTCGCCCGGCTTCGCGCCGACGGCCTCGACCAACCCGGCGCGCTCGGCGTCGGAGATGTTCTTGGCGACCGGGCCGCCGAGCGTGCCGTCCTCGGCGATCGTCACGTAGGCCAGCCCGCGGGCCCCGCGGGACTTCGCCCAGTCCTGCCAGGCGTCGAAGGCCCGCCGCGGCTGGGAACCGCCACCGGGCATGACGACCGCGCCGACGTAGGGCGCCTGGAAGACGCGGAACGGCGTGCCGGCGAAGTAGGAGGTGAGCTCGGTGAGCTCGATGCCGAAGCGGAGGTCCGGCTTGTCCGAGCCGAACCGGTCCATCGCCTCGCGGTAGGTCATCCGCTGGATCTCGGGGATCTCGTAGGAGGCGAGCTCCCGCCACAGCGAGCGGACGACGTCCTCGGCGATCGCGAGCACGTCGTCGCGCTCGACGAAGCTCATCTCGAAGTCCAGCTGGGTGAACTCCGGCTGCCGGTCGGCGCGGAAGTCCTCGTCCCGGAAGCAGCGGGCGATCTGGTAGTAGCGCTCCAGGCCGCCGATCATCAGCAGCTGCTTGAACAGCTGCGGCGACTGCGGCAGCGCGTACCACTTGCCCTGCTGCAGGCGCACCGGCACGAGGAAGTCCCGGGCGCCCTCGGGCGTGGAGCGGGTGAGGTTCGGCGTCTCCACCTCCACGAAACCGTGCTGCGCCATCACGCCGCGGGCGATGCGGCTGATCTCCGAGCGCAGCCGGATCGCCGCCGCCGGGCCCTGCCGACGGAGGTCGAGGTAGCGGTACCGGTAGCGGACGTCGTCGCTGGCGGCCTGGTCGGTCTCGATCGGGAACGGCAGCGGGGCCGACGTCGACAGCACCCGCAGCTCGGAGGTGGCCACCTCGATCTCGCCGGTGGGCAGCTCGGGGTTCTCGTTCCCCTCGGGGCGCCGCCGCACCTCACCGGCGACGAGCACGCAGTACTCGTTGCGCAGGTGGTGGGCCTCCTCCTCGCGGACGACGACCTGCACGTACCCGGAGGCGTCGCGCAGGTCGAGGAAGACCACGCCGCCGTGGTCGCGGCGGCGGGCGACCCAGCCGGCGAGGGTGACGGTGGTGCCGGCGTCGGACGCGCGCAGCGTTCCGGCGTCGTGGGTGCGGAGCACGTCGGGCCTTTCGGTGGAGCGGAAGGAGGGTGTGGCTTACCAGCGGTCGTGCACGTGGGCGCGGATGCGCTCGTCGTACACCCGCTCGAGGTCGGCGAGCTGGGCGTCCGACAGCGGGGCCATCGACGCGGCGGCGACGTTGCCGCGCACCTGGGTCACGTTGCGCGCCCCGGGGATGACGGTGCTGACGCCGGGCAGGTCGATCACCCAGCGCAGCGCGAACGCGGCGGTGGGCACGGCGTCGCCGGCGATCTCGGCCACCTCGCGGGCCGCCGCGACACCGACGTCGAAGGGCACGCCGGCGAAGGTCTCGCCCACGTCGAAGGCCTCACCGTGCCGGTTGAAGTTCCGGTGGTCGTTCTCCGGGAACGTCGTCGACTCGTCGTACTTGCCGCTGAGCAGCCCGCTGGCCAGGGGCACACGGGCCAGGATGCCGACGCCGGCCTTCTGCGCGGCGGGCAGCAGCTCCTCCAGCGGCTTGCGCCGGAAGATGTTGAGGATGACCTGGATCGTCTGGACGCCCTCGTGCTCCAGCGCCGTCAGGCCCTCGGCGACGGTCTCCACCGACACCCCGTAGGCGGCGATCGAGCCGTCGGCCACGAACCCGTCGAGGGTGTCGTAGACCCGCTGGTCGGAGTAGACGGCGGTCGGCGGGCAGTGCAGCTGGACCAGGTCGAGGGTGTCGACGCCGAGGTTGCGGCGGGACCGGTCGACCCAGGCGCGCAGGTTCTCCGGGGTGTACTGCTCGGCGGTGAAGGGGTCGGCGCGGCGGCCGGCCTTGGTGGCGACGAACGGCCGGTCGGACCGGGGCGCCAGCGCCTTGCGGATGCGCTGCTCCGAGCGGCCGTCCCCGTAGACGTCGGCGGTGTCGAGCAGGGTCACCCCGGCGTCGAGCGCGGCGTCGAGCACCGCGGCGGCGGTGTCCTCGTCGACGTCACCCCAGTCACCGCCGAGCTGCCACGTGCCCAGCCCGATCACGCTGACGTCTGCCCCGGTCCGCCCGAGCGGTCGCTGCTCCATCGAAGAAGTCACCCCTCCACACTCGCACGCACCCGGTCGAACAGCTCACCCACGGGGACGGCGACCTGCTCACCGGTCCGCATGTCCTTGAGCTGCCCCACGCCGTCGGCGAGGTCCCGCTCCCCGATGACGACGACGCGCGACGCGCCGGACCGGTCGGCGGCCTTCATCGCGCCCTTGAGGCCGCGGTCGCCGTAGACGGTGTCGGCCGCGACCCCGGCGGCGCGCAGCTGGCCGACCAGCCGCACGGCCAGCCGCTTCGCCTCGGCACCCAGCGGCACGACGAACGCCTGCACCCCCGCGACCGCGCCGACGTCGAGCCCCTCGGCCTGGACGGCCAGCAGCGTCCGGTCCACCCCGACGGCGTAGCCGATGCCGGAGACGTCGGGGCCACCGAGCGCGGCCGAGAGCCCGTCGTAGCGCCCGCCGCCGCCGATGGCCGACTGCGCGCCGAGGCCGTTGTGCACGAACTCGAACGTCGTCTTCGTGTAGTAGTCCAGCCCGCGGACCAGCCGGGGCGCCTCGGTCCACGTCACGCCGAGGTCGGTGAGGTGCTGGCGGACGGCGTCGTAGTGCGCCCTCGTGGTGTCCGACAGGTGGTCGACCATCAGCGGGGCCTCGTCCAGCTGCGCCTGCACCTCGGGCCGCTTGTCGTCGAGCACCCGCAGCGGGTTGATCGCCGCCCGGCGCCGCGTCTCCTCGTCGAGGTCGAGCTTCGCCAGGTACGCCACGAGCAGCTCGCGGTACTGCGGCCGGCAGGTCGCGTCACCGAGGGAGGTCAGCAAGAGCTCGAAGTCGGTGAGGCCCAGGTCGCGGAACCCCTGCACGCCGAGCGCCACCACCTCGGCGTCCAGCGCGGGGTCGTCGACGCCGAGCGCCTCCATGTCCACCTGGGTGAAGTGCCGGTAGCGCCCGGCCTGGGGCCGCTCGTAGCGGAACGCCGAGCCGACCGTCCACAGCTTCACCGGCAGCGCACCGGAGTGCAGCCGGTGCTCGATGAAGGCCCGCATCAGCCCGGCGGTGAGCTCGGGGCGCAGGGTCAGCGAACGGCCGCCGCGGTCGGAGAAGGTGTACATCTCCTTGGTCACGACGTCGGTGGACTCGCCCACCCCGCGGGAGAAGACGGCGGTCTCCTCGAACACCGGCGTCTCGACGTAGCCGTAGCCGGCCCGCCGCAGCGGCGCGGTCAGCGCGTCCCGGACGGCGAGGAACCGCGCCGAGTCCGGCGGCAGCGTGTCGAACGTGCCCTTCGGCGCGGTCAGCCCGCTCACAGTGCACCCCGTTCGGCTCCGGACTCGTTCCGCTCCTCGGTCGCTGGCGCTCCCTGCGATGCTCGCTCGCCCGTCGCTCTCACAGCCCGCGACCCTTCGGGGCGGCGGCCGCCTCGGCCAGGTACGGGTTGGTGGCCCGCTCCCGGCCGATCGTCGTCGCCGGGCCGTGGCCGGGCAGCACGACGGTCTCGTCGTCCAGCGGCAGCACGACGTCCCGCAGCGACCGGAGCATCGCGTCCCAGGAGCCGCCGGGCAGGTCCACGCGGCCCACCGAGCCGGCGAACAGCACGTCACCGGCGAGCAGCCCCGGCGCCTCACCGAGGTCGAGGGAGAACATCACCGAGCCCTGGGTGTGACCGGGCGCGTGGCGGACGGTGAGGTCCACCCCGGCCAGCGACAGCACCGCGCCGTCGTCGAGCGTGCGGACCTCCGAGGGGTCCGGGAGCCGGACCCCGGTGATCAGCGGGGCCAGCTGCGGCCCGTGCCAGCGCGCCGGGTCGGTGAGCATCCCGAAGTCGTCGGGGTGCAGGTAGGCGGGGATGTCGTAGCCGTCGCACACCGGCAGCACCGAGAAGGTGTGGTCGAGGTGGCCGTGGGTCAGCACGACCGCGACCGGCTTGAGGCCGTCGTCGGCGAGCATGCGGGCCAGGGGCTCGACGGCGTCCATGCCGGGGTCGACGACGACGCACTCCTGCCCCGGCCCGGAGGCGACGGCGTAGCAGTTGGTGCCGAAGGCGCCGGCGGGGAACGAGCGGATGAGCACCCGTGCAGGTTACGCGGGGGCGCACGGGGGTTCCGGCGCTGCCAGGGATCCCCCAGCCCGGACACCTAGACTCGCACCCCGACCAGCGCCGCCGCCTGCCGCCCGAGGCCGCGCACCGCGCCCCGTCCCGCCCGAGGAGTCCGCCCCCGTGCCCACGAACAAGCAGCGTCGGGAAGCCGCGCAGCGCCACCTGCAGCGCCAGCTCGAGCGCCGCACCGAGCAGGCGAAGAAGCGCCGCCGCAACCTGGGTCTGCTGCTCACCGCGATCGCCGTCGTCGCGATCGTGGGCGCCGCGCTGCTGATCACAAACGTGTTCGGCGGGGACGAGGACACCGACGACCTGGCGGGCGAGCCGACGACGCCGGCGACCAGCACGTCCGCGGCGCGCACCACCAACGCCGACGGCACCGTCACCTGCGAGTACCTGCCCGACGAGTCGGGGAACACCAACCTCACCGACGTGGGCACCCCGCCGAACCCGGAGTCGACCCCCACCCAGGGCACCGCGACCCTGCTCATGAGCACCGACCAGGGAGACCTCACCCTCACGCTGGACCGGGCGCAGGCCCCGTGCGCGGCGGCGAGCTTCGTCTACCTGACCGAGCAGGGGTTCTACGACGGCACCTCCTGCCACCGGCTGGTGAACGCCGAGACGTTCGGGGTGCTCCAGTGCGGGGACCCGACCGGCACCGGCGCCGGCGGGCCCACCTACAAGTACGCCGAGGAGGTCACCCCGGACACGACCTACCCCCGCGGGACCGTGGCCATGGCCAAGACCGCGGCGCCGAACAGCACGGGCGGCCAGTTCTTCCTGACCTTCGTCGACACCGAGCTGCCGCCGGAGTACACCGTGGTCGGCTCGATCGACGAGGCGGGGCTGGCCGTGCTCGACGAGGTCGCCGCCGGTGGGGTCCAGGGCGCGGACGGCCCGGGTGACGGCCCGCCGAACATCCCGGTGACGATCGAGGACATGGCCGTCGTCGGCTGACGGCGGTCGCCCTCCTGGCTCACCTGCAGGGGTCCTGGCTCACGCCCGGAGGTGAGCCAGGACCCGGAACGATCAGGTGACCTGATCACGAGGGGGGACGACGGGGTCGGCGACGGCGGACGGCGACGCGCTGAGGTCGCTTACGCGGTGACGCGCTCGACGTCGAAGACGCCGTCGACGTTGCGCACCGTCTGCAGCACCGCGCCCAGGTGCGCGGGGTCGGCCAGCTCGAAGGTGAACCGGCTGATGGCCACGCGGTCGCGGCTGGTCTGCACCGACGCCGAGAGGATGTTGACCCGCTCGTCGGCCAGGGCCTTGGTCACGTCGGAGAGCAGCCGGTGGCGGTCGAGGGCCTCCACCTGGATGGCCACGAGGAAGACCGACCCCGGCGACGACGCCCACTCGACCTCGACCAGACGTTCAGGCTTGCTGCGCAGGTCCCCGGCGTTCGTGCAGTCGGTCCGGTGCACGCTCACGCCACCGCCGCGGGTCACGAAGCCGAGGACGTCGTCGCCGGGGACCGGGGTGCAGCACTTGGCGAGCTTGGCCCAGACGTCGGTCATGCCGTGGACGACGATGCCCGGGTCGCCGCCGGCCGAGCGGCGCGCCGCCGGCCGGCGGGTGGGAATCGCGGTCTCGGCGATGTCCTCGGTCGCGCCCTCGCTGCCGCCGAGCGCGGCCATGAGCTTCTCGACCACGGAGGCGGCGGAGAGCTGGTTCTCTCCCACCGCGGCGTAGAGGGCGGTGACGTCGGCGAACCGCAGGTCCTTGGCCAGCGTCGACAGCGCCTCGCCGCCGAGCAGCCGCTGCAGCGGCAGCCCGGCCTTGCGCATCGCGCGGGTCAGCGCCTCCTTGCCGGCGTCGACGGCGTCCTCGCGGCGCTCCTTGGTGAACCACTGGCGGATCTTGGTCCGGGCGCGGGAGGAGCCGACGAAGGTCAGCCAGTCCTTCGAGGGCCCGGCGGTGGGCGACTTCGAGGTGAAGATCTCCACGACGTCGCCGTTGGAGAGCTTGCTGTCCAGCGACACGAGCGAGCCGTTCACGCGGGCGCCGATGGTGCGGTAGCCGACCTCCGTGTGCACCGCGAAGGCGAAGTCGACGGGGGTGGAGTCCCCGGGCAGGCTCACCACGTCGCCCTTGGGCGTGAAGACGAAGACCTCCTGCGGCCCCAGGTCGTAGCGCAGGGTCTCGAGGAACTCCCCCGGCTCCTGGGCCTCCCGCTGCCAGTCCAGCAGCTGGCGCAGCCACAGCATGTCGTCGGGCGAGCCGGCCTTGGGCGGCGCACCGCTCTCCCCCGCGGCCGGCTTGCCCCCGGCGCGGGCCTTCTCCTTGTACTTCCAGTGCGCCGCGATGCCGTACTCGGCGGTGCGGTGCATGTCGTGGGTGCGGATCTGCAGCTCGACCGGCTTGCCCTGCGGCCCGATGACCGTGGTGTGCAGCGACTGGTACATGTTGAACTTCGGCATCGCCACGAAGTCCTTGAAGCGGCCCGGCACCGGCTGCCAGTGGGCGTGCATGATGCCCAGCGCCGCGTAGCAGTCGCGCACCGAGTCGACCAGGATGCGGATGCCGACGAGGTCCCAGATGTCGGTGAAGTCCCGGCCGCGGACGATCATCTTCTGGTAGATCGAGTAGTAGTGCTTCGGCCGGCCGGTGACGACCGCGTCGATCTTGGCGGCCTTCAGCTGCTCGGTCACCGCCGCGGCGACCTCGGCCAGGTAGGTGTCGCGGGAGGGGGCGCGCTCGGCCACCAGCCGCACGATCTCGTCGTAGCGCTTGGGGTACAGCGTGGCGAACGCGAGGTCCTCGAGTTCCCACTTGATCGTGTTCATGCCCAGCCGGTGGGCCAGCGGGGCGAGGATCTCCAGCGTCTCGCGCGCCTTCTTCTCCTGCTTCTCCGGCGGGAGGAAGCGCAGCGTGCGCATGTTGTGCAGCCGGTCGGCGAGCTTGATGACCAGCACCCGCGGGTCGCGGGACATCGCCACGATCATCTTGCGGATCGTCTCGGCCTGGGCGGCATCGCCCAGCTTCACCTTGTCGATCTTCGTGACGCCGTCGACCAGGTGGGCGACCTCGGAGCCGAAGTCGGTGGTGATCGTCTCCAGCGTGACGCCGGTGTCCTCGACCGTGTCGTGCAGCAGCGCCGCGATCAGGGTGGTCGTGTCCATGCCGAGCCCGGCAAGGATCGTGGCGACGGCGAGCGGGTGGGTGATGTACGGGTCGCCGCTCTTGCGCCGCTGCGTGGAGTGCGCCGCCTCGGCGACGTCGTAGGCACGCTGCAGCAGCGCGAGATCGGCCTTGGGGTGGCTCTGCCGGTGCAGCACGGCCAGTGGTTCGAGCACCGGGCGGACCAGACCGCTGCGCTGCCCGGCGACGATCCGCCGGGCCAGGCGGTCGCGCACCCGTCGACGGGGGGTGCCGAGGTCGGCGTCGGGCGGATCCGAGCCGACGTCGTCGGGACGGCGGACCGCGGGTCGCTCGGGCAGCGGGCTGCGGACCGGGGCCTCCCCCACCCCCTCGGCGACGGCCCCCTCGGGGACCGCACCGGCCCGCGCCTCAGCCGCGTCGGCGGCTACTTCGGAGGCCACGGGCGACTCCTGCGGCTGGCAGAGGGGGGACCCCCACCATGCTAGCCGGACCACGCCCGCCCGCGCCGGGGCCGCGAGCGGGATCTCCCTCGGTCAGGTGGTCCAGAGGGCGTGCACCGGGTGCGGTGCCAGCAGCCCCCGGCCCCCGAGCCCCGCCAGCTCGACGACCACCGAGATCGCCGACACCACGCCGCCGAGCTGCTCGACCAGCGCGACGGCGGCGCCGAGCGTGCCGCCGGTGGCGAGCACGTCGTCGACGAGCAGCACCCGCTGGCCGGGATGGACCGAGTCGGCGTGCAGCTCCAGCGTCGCGGTCCCGTACTCCAGGGTGTAGTCGGCGGACACCCGCGCGCGCGGCAGCTTGCCCGCCTTGCGGACGGGCACCACGCCCACGCCGGCGTCGAGCGCCACCGCGGAGGCGAGCAGGAACCCGCGCGCCTCCACCCCGGCGACGACGTCGAACGGCCTCGGACCGGACCCCTGCGGCGCCGCCAGCCCGTCGACCATGCGCCGGAAGGCGGGCCCGTCGGCGAAGACCGGGGTGAGGTCGCGGAAGACGATCCCCGGTTCCGGGTGGTCGGGGACGTCCACGGTGAGGGAGGCGATGAGCTCGTCGAGCGGCTGCTCGACCGGGGCCGCGCTCACCGGCGCCGCTTGCCCGTCGGCCGGCTGGCGCCCGGACGCTGCGGGCGGGCACCCGGCCGCGGGGCGGCGCTGGCGCCCCGCGGCGCATCCGGCCGCACCGACGGCGGCGACTCGACGACGACGTCCGCGGTGACGGCCCCGGGCAGCTCCGGCGCCGCGACGGCGCCGGAGCCCCGGCGCCGGCGAGCGCTGGCCACGGGGCCGGCCGGGACGGCGGCGCCCCCGGTGCGCGCCGCCGAGGAGCGCCTGGCCAGCACCCGCCGGCGCAGCGCCTGCTGGGCCGGCTCGCGCTCCTTGAGGTCGGCGACGATCGGGGTGGCGAGCACGATCGACGAGTAGGTGCCGGCGGCCAGGCCCACGAAGAGCACGAGGGCGAGGTCCTTGAGGGTGCCCACGCCGAGCAGGCCGGCACCCACGAAGAGCAGGCCGGCGACGGGGAGCAGCGCGATCACCGAGGTGTTGATCGACCGCATCAACGTCTGGTTGACGGCGAGGTTGGCCGCCTCGCCCCAGGTCATGCGCGCGCTCCGCTCGAGGTCGCGGGTGTTCTCGTCGACCTTGTCGAACACGACCACGGTGTCGTACAGGGAGAAGCCGAGGATGGTCAGGAAGCCGATGACGGTCGACGGCGTGACCTCGAAGCCGACCAGCGCGTACACGCCGGCGGTGACGACGATGTCGTGCGCGAGCGCGGCCATGGCGCCGACGGCCATCTTCGGCTGGAAGCGGACGGCGAGGAAGAGCACGACGGCGACGAGGAAGACCGCCAGCGCCACGAGCGCCTGGGTGGTGATGTCCTGGCCCCACTCCGCGCTGACCGACTCCGGGCTGACCTGCTCCGGGGCGATGCCGACGGCCTCGGCCATCTCCTCGACCACGGCGCGCTCGGTCTCGTTGTCGAGCTGCGAGGTGCGGATGAGCAGCGTGTTCCCGCCGACGACCTGGGCCGAGGCGACGTTGGCGCCGGCGTCCTCCGCGGCGGCGCGCGCCTCCTGCAGCTGCTGCTCGGTGCCGGGCAGCCGGAAGCTGTTGCCGCCCTCGAAGTCGATGCCGAAGTTGAACCCGCGGAAGACCATCGAGAGCAGGCACAGGAGCACCACCACGGCGGTGATCCGGTAGATCAGGCGGCTGCGACCGACGACGTCCAGGCCGGCCTCGCCGTTGTAGAGCCTGTGGGCCAGCCCGGCCCGTCCACCGGGCGCGGCCGGGGTCGCGGCGTCGTCACTGCCCGGGTCCTGGGGCAGCCCGGCGTCGGCCAGGGTCTCCTCGCCGGTGCCCACCGGCGACTGCTCGGTGGTCGGCTCGGCCGGGTCGGCCGGGTCGGTCGGGCGCGTCATGAGGTGCTCCTGTCCTGCGGGCCGCCGACCGCGGCGGTGGCACCGACGAGTTCCCGTGCCGGTGCGCCGGTGCCGGCTCGACGCGTGTGCTCCACCCGGCCGAGGCCCGAGAACCGGTTCTTGCCGAAGTTCCGGAACCGGGACAGCACGGCCATGAGCGGGTGGGTGAAGAGGAAGACGACGACGAGGTCGAGCACCGTCGACATGCCGAGGGTGAACGCGAAGCCCTTCACGTCACCGATGGCGAGCAGGTACAGGATCGCCGCGGCCAGGAAGCTGACCGCGTCCGCGGACAGGATCGTCCGCCGCGCCCGCACCCAGGCCCGCGGGACCGCCGACCGCAGCGAGCGCCCCTCCCGGATCTCGTCCTTGAGCCGCTCGAAGTACACGACGAAGGAGTCGGCGGTGATGCCGATGGAGACGATGAACCCGGCGATGCCGGCGAGGCTGAGGGTGAACCCGATCTCGCGCCCCAGCAGGATCAGGCAGGCGTAGACCACCACCGCCGAGAGGATCAGGCTGGCGATCATGACGAGGCCGAGCAGCCGGTAGTAGACCAGCGCGTACACGAAGACCAGCGCGATGCCGAGGGCACCGGCGATGAGGCCGGCCTCCAGCTGCTCCTCGCCGAGCTCGGTGGAGATCGACTGCGCGGTCGCCTGGGTGAACGTCAGCGGCAGGGCGCCGTAGCGGAGCTGGTTGGCCAGCTCGGTGGCCGACTCCTGGTCGAAGCTGCCCTGGATGGTGGTCTGGCCGTTGATCGCGCCCTGGATGGTGGGCGCGGAGACGACCCGGCCGTCCAGGGTGAACGCCACGTTCGACCCCACGTTGGCCGCGGTGTAGTTCGCCCAGGTCTCCCGCCCGCCGGACCGGAAGTCGAGCAGGACGACCCAGCTGCCGTCGGTCGGGTCGGTGGCGGCGCTGGCGTCGTCGATCTCGGTGCCCTCGATGATCGTCGGGCCGAGCAGGTACTTGACGGTGCCGTCCTCGCTGCACGCGGCCACGAAGTCCTGCGGCCGGTTCACCTCGCCGAGCAGCTCCTCCGCGTCGCAGGTCAGCGTCGCGAACTCGGCGGCGGCCTCCTCCTGCGTGACGGCGGGGGCGTCCGGGTCGGGCAGCGTGGGGTCCGCGACGGCGTCGCCGCCGGCCGCGGGGTCCTCCGCGGCGTCGGTGCCGGGCTCCTCCGCGCCGGGCTCCTCCTCGACGGGGCCGGCGGGGGCCACCTCCAGCACGGGCCGGAAGCGCAGCTGCGCCGTGGCGCCGAGCTCCCGGGCCTGCTCGCCGTCGTCCCCGGGGACCGAGATGACGATGTTGGAGTCGCCCTCGGTGACCACCGATGCCTCGGCGACGCCGAGCCCGTTGACCCGCTGCTCGATGATGCGCCGGGCCAGCTCCAGGTCCTCCTGGGCCGGCGCCTGGCCGTCGGGGGTGCGGGCGGTCAGGGTCACCGTCGTGCCGCCCCGCAGGTCGAGGCCGAGCTGCGGCGTACGGGTGTCCCCGGTGAAGAAGACCAGCCCGTAGAGCAGGGCCACGATCAGCACGAACGCGCCGAAGTAGCGCCCCGCGGGGAGGGTGCGGTTGGCCACGGAGGTCTCCCGGGTCAGACGGTGCCGTCGGCCGGGCGCGCGGGGTCCTCGTCGGACGGCGCGGACCCGGCCGGGCGGCGGACCTCGAGGATCGCCTGGCGGGCGAAGGTCGCCACGACACCCGGCGAGATCTCGAGGTCGATGGTCGTCTCACCGACCCCGGCCACCGTGCCGTGCATCCCGCTGGTCGTCATGACCGGGGTGCCGACGGTGAGGGAGGCCAGCAGAGCCGCGTGCTGCTCCTGCATCTTCTTGCGCTGCCGCGCGGGCAGCACGAACAGCACGACGGCCAGCAGGGCCAGCATGATCAGCGGGAAGTACTCCACGACAGGTGTGCCTCTCTTCCGCGACTGGTGGCTCGCGGTGGTGCGGCCCGGGACGGGACCGCTCGGGTGCGTCGGTTGCCGTGCGCGCGGCGACCAGGCGGGACGCGCACGGCCCGGCCTGCGAGTTGCGCGCCAGCGTCCGGGAGTCTAGGCGTCGAAGAGGGTGTCTGACGACGACCCCGGTGCCCGTGGGTCTGCTGTGACCCGGCCGAGGGGGACACCCCCGGCCGGCAGCGGCCGCCCCAGGTGCGCCCAGGCGGCCTCGGTGGCGACCCGCCCGCGCGGCGTGCGGGCCAGCAGCCCGGCGCGCACCAGGAACGGCTCGCACACCTCCTCCACGGTGTGCGGCTCCTCGCCGACGGCCACCGCCAGGGTGGCGACGCCGACCGGGCCGCCGCCGAACTTGCCGACCAGCGCGTCCAGCACCTCCCGGTCCAGCCGGTCCAGGCCCAGGTGGTCCACGTCGTACAGGGCCAGCGCGGCCTCGGCGACCGCACGGGTGACCCGGCCGTCGGCCTCCACCTCGGCGTAGTCGCGCACCCGGCGCAGCAGCCGGTTGGCGATGCGCGGTGTCCCGCGGGAGCGACCGGCGATCTCGGCCGACCCCTCGTCGGTCAGCTCCACCCCGAGCAGCGCCGCGCTGCGGGCCAGCACCCGCTGCAGGTCGGCCGGCTCGTAGAACTCCATCTGGCCGACGAAGCCGAACCGGTCGCGCAGCGGGCCGGTGAGCAGCCCGGCACGGGTGGTGGCGCCGACCAGCGTGAACGGGTTGATCTCCAGCGGGATCGCCGTCGCCCCGGGGCCCTTGCCGACGACGACGTCGACCCGGAAGTCCTCCATCGCCATGTAGAGCAGCTCCTCGGCGGGGCGGGCGATGCGGTGGATCTCGTCGATGAAGAGGACGTCACCGGGCGCCAGGTTCGACAGCATCGCCGCGAGGTCGCCGGACCGCTCGATCGCCGGACCGCTGGTGATCTTCACCGAGGTGCCGAGCTCGGAGCCGATGATCAGCGCGAGGCTGGTCTTCCCCAGCCCGGGCGGGCCGGAGAGCAGGACGTGGTCGGGCGTGCGCCCCCGCCGGCGCGCCCCCTCGAGCACCAGGGCCAGCTGACGGGCGACCTTGGGCTGGCCGATGAAGTCGTCGAGCGAGTGCGGGCGCAGCGCCGACTCGACGACCCGCTCCTCCTCACCGGCCTGCGGCGACACCGACCACTCCGGCGCCGCGTCGGAGGCCAGCTCACCGGTCAACGACCGGTCGAACGGCGCGGTCACGACCTACCCAGCAGCTGGAGCGCCCGCCGCAGCAGCACCGCGACCTCCACGCTCCCGGTCGCGGCGAGCTGCTCGTCGGCGACCGGGGCGAGCTGACCGACCGCGCCCTCGGCCTCCTTGCCGCTCCACCCGAGGCCGACGAGCGCGCTGGTCAGCTGGTCGCGCCAGGGCGCCACCGGGGTCACCGACGGCAGCCCCGCGGGCGCGGGCGCGTCGAGCGAGGTGTCGGTGGCCGTGGAGCCCAGCCGGTCGCGCAGCTCCAGGATCAGCCGCTCGGCACCCTTCTTGCCGATGCCCGGCACCTGCATCAGCGCCTTGACGTCGGCCGTCGACACCGCCCGCCGGACCTCTCGCGGCGGGTGGATGGCCAGCACCGCCTGCGCGAGGCGCGGGCCGACGCCGTTGGCGGTCTGCAGCAGCTCGAACAGCTGGCGCTCGTCGTCGTCGGCGAAGCCGTAGAGGGTGAGCGAGTCCTCGCGCACGACGAGGCTGGTGGCCAGCCGGGCGGCCTCCCCCACCTGCAGGCGGGCGATCGTGCCCGGGGTGCACTGCACCGCCAGCCCGATCCCGCCGACCTCGACGACGGCGCCGTCCGGGGAGACCGCGGCCACCCGGCCGCTCACGCTGGCGATCATCGCGCCGCCACCCCCGTCCACCGCGGCAGCGTGCTGGTGGCGCGCACCGGCGCACCGATCCCGCCGGCGAGCGCCGCGGTGCGCAGGCGCTGCTGCGCCGGACCGCGCCACGCGTGGCAGACCGCGAGCGCCAGGGCGTCGGCGGCATCGGCCGGCTTCGGGGCGGCCGGGAGCCCGAGGACCCGGGTGACCATGAGGGTGACCTGCTCCTTGTCCGCGCGGCCGTTGCCGGAGATGGCCGCCTTGACCTCGCTGGGCGTGTGCCAGGCGACCGGCCGGTCGGCCTGGGCGGCGGCGAGGGCGGCGACCCCGGCCGCCTGGGCGGTGCCCGTGGCGGTGCCCTTGTTGTTCTGGGTGAACACCCGCTCGATCGCCACCACGTCGGGGCGGTGCTCACGCAGCAGCGCCGTGACGGCGGTGTGCAGCTCCAGGAGCCGCAGCTCGAGGTCGAGCTCGGCCAGGGTGCGGACCACGCCGACGCCGACCGCCGTCGGCCGCGCCCCCGGGCGCCCGTCGACCACGCCCCACCCACACCGGGTGAGGCCCGGGTCGATACCGAGCACCCGCATGGTCACGCTCCCGTCGGCCGAACTGATGTTCGACCGAGGCTAACCGGCCGCTCCGGCACGGCGACCCCGACACGCCCGGGAGGCGGTGCACCGGGGTCGGTCGTCAGGCGCTGGCGGTGACCTGCTCCATGACCTCGTCGGACACCTCGTAGTTGGCGTAGACGTTCTGCACGTCGTCGCAGTCCTCGAGGGCGTCGATCAGCCGGAAGACCTTGGCCGCACCCTCCGCGTCCAGCTCCACCTGCACGCTGGGCTGGAACCCCGCCTCGGCGGAGTCGTAGTCGATGCCGGCGTCCTGCAGCGCGGTGCGCACGGCGACCAGGTCGGTCGGCTCGCAGAGGACCTCCAGGACGTCGCCCAGATCGCGCACCTCCTCGGCGCCGGCGTCGAGCACCGCCAGCAGCACGCTGTCCTCGTCGACGTCACCGGTCTTCGGCACGACCACCACGCCCTTGCGGGAGAACAGGTAGGAGACGGAGCCGGGGTCGGCCATCGACCCGCCGTTGCGGGTCATGGCCGTGCGGACCTCCATGGCCGAGCGGTTCTTGTTGTCGGTGAGGCACTCGATGAGCACCGCGACACCGCCGGCCGCGTAGCCCTCGTAGGTGATGCCCTGGTAGTCGACGCCACCGGCCTCGGCGCCCGATCCGCGCTTGACCGCCCGGTCGATGTTGTCGTTGGGCACCGAGCTCTTCTTCGCCTTCTGGATGGCGTCGTAGAGCGTCGGGTTGCCGGCGGGGTCACCGCCGCCCGTGCGGGCGGCGACCTCGATGTTCTTGATCAGCTTGGCGAAGAGCTTGCCGCGCTTGGCGTCGATCCCGGCCTTCTTGTGCTTGGTCGTCGCCCACTTGGAGTGGCCGCTCACGGCTCTCCCCTCTCTGCGTCGGCCAGGTGCGCGCGCACGATGTCGACGAACAGCGCGTGCACCCGGCGGTCCCCGGTCAGCTCGGGGTGGAAGCTGGTGGCCACCACGTCGCCCTGGCGGACCGCGACGATCCTACCGTCGGCCGCTCCGCCCACGACCCGCCCGAGGACCTGCACCCCGGGCCCGGCCTGCTCCACCCACGGCGCGCGGATGAAGACGGCGTGCAGCGGCCCGCCCTCGACTCCGGCCAGCTCGACGTGCGATTCGAAGGAGTCGACCTGGCGGCCGAAGGCGTTGCGCCGCACGGTGACGTCGAGTCCGCCCAGCGTCGGCTGGCCCGGCGGGGCGTCGACCAGCCGGTCGGCCAGCAGGATCATGCCGGCGCAGGTGCCGTAGGCGGGCAGCCCGGCGCGGACGGCGTCGCGCAGCGGCTCGAGCAGGCCGAACCGGTCGGCGAGCTTGGCCATCGTCGTCGACTCGCCGCCGGGCAGGACCAGGCCGTCCACCTCCGCCAGCTCCTCCGGGCGGCGGACGGGCCGGGGCTCGGCGCCCTCGGCCCGCAGCACGGCGAGGTGCTCGCGGACGTCGCCCTGCAGCGCCAGGACCCCGATCTCGGGTCGCGTGGAGGGGGTGGACACGAGGTCCGACGGTACGGCGCGCCCCGCGGGGCGCGCCGGGCCCTGCCCGTGCCCGCTCAGGTCCGCCGCGTGGGCTCGACGGCGGCGGCGCGCGACGAACTCCAGGTCAGCAGCCGCTCCAGGGGCCCCCGGCCGAGCTTCCACCGCCACATGCCGGCCACCGCGAGCGCGGACACGACGAACGCCAGCCACACGTCGGCGCCGTCCGCGGCGCCGGGATCGGCCGTCTCGAGCGCCCAGATGACGACGATGTGCGCGGTGTAGACCGACAGCGCCAGCGCGCCGACCGCGCGCAGCGGAGCGGTGAGCAGCGGCAACCGGTCGGCGAGCACCAGGCACCCGGCGATCACGAGGACGGCGACACCGCACGACCCGACCAGCTCGAAGGTCGTGCCGCTGTGCGGCTCGGCCCCCGTCAGCCACGCCGCCTCCCACTCCCCCACCGGCGAGGCGAAGCCCTCCCGGGGACCGGTGGACGGGACGCCGTCGGCGACGGCCCGGGTGCTCGCCCAGCCGCCCCCGTAGCCCAGCACGGCGGCGGCCGCGCCCGCCCCGCCCAGGCGCGCCCGGACGCCCGCGGCACCCAGGTCCAGCCGGCCGACGGCCAGCCCGACGAGCACGAAGGCCAGCCACAGCATCGCCGGGTAGGCGCCGGTGACCAGCAGCTCCGCGACGTAGTGCGACTCCGCGTCGGCGACCGAGAGGACCTGCCCGAGGAACGCGTTCAGCGGCGGCCCGGCAACGGCCACGACCCCCGCGGCGACGAGCAACCGCCGCGGCGGCCGGCGGAGGAAGGGCAGAGCGAGCACGAACAGCGCACCGTAGACGCCGAGGATGATCGCGACGAACGTGTCCAGCCACTCCAGCACCGCGCCGATCGCGACGATCCACGCGGCCCGGACGACGATGCGCAGCCGGGCCCGGACCAGGTCGACGCCGTCGACCGGCCGGGACCGTCCCGTGAGCAGCGCGATCGAGACGCCGGCCAGGGTGGCGAACAGGATGGAGGACCGGCCGTCGACGACTGCGGCCCACGTCGACGGGTCCGCGCGCAGTTCGCCGCTGATGCCCAGGTGGGCACCGAACATGCCCAGCACGGCCAGCCCGCGGGCGAGGTCCAGGCCCGCGATGCGGTCCCGTCCCACCCCCGGGTCGTACGTCACCAGCCGCGGGTGGCGTACCGCTCGCTCTCCGGCAGCGTCGCGACGTTGATCCCGACCATCGGCTCCCCCAGGCCGCGGGAGACCTTGGCGATCACGTCGGGGTCGTCGAAGAAGGTGGTGGCCTGCACGATGGCCGCCGCCCGCTGCGCCGGGTCGCCGGACTTGAAGATGCCCGAGCCCACGAACACTCCCTCGGCGCCGAGCTGCATCATCATCGCCGCGTCGGCCGGGGTGGCGATCCCGCCGGCGGTGAACAGCACCACCGGCAGCTTGCCGAGCCGGGCCACCTCGGCCACCAGGTCGTACGGCGCCCGCAGCTCCTTGGCGGCGACGAACAGCTCGGTCTCGTCGAGGGTGCCCAGCGCCTTGATGCCGGCCCGGATCGACCGCATGTGCCGGGTGGCCTCCACGACGTTGCCGGTGCCGGCCTCGCCCTTGGAGCGAATCATCGCCGCGCCCTCGGAGATGCGCCGCAGCGCCTCGCCGAGGTCGGTGGCGCCGCAGACGAACGGGACGGTGAACGCGTGCTTGTCGATGTGGTGCGCCTCGTCCGCGGGGGTGAGCACCTCGGACTCGTCGATGTAGTCGACGCCGAGGGCCTGCAGCACCTGCGCCTCGACGAAGTGGCCGATGCGGGCCTTGGCCATCACCGGGATGGAGACCGCGTCGACGATCCCCTGGACCATGTCCGGGTCGCTCATCCGCGCGATGCCGCCCTGGGCGCGGATGTCGGCCGGCACCCGCTCCAGCGCCATCACCGCGACGGCGCCGGCGTCCTCGGCGATCCGGGCCTGCTCCGGCGTGACCACGTCCATGATGACGCCGCCCTTGAGCTGCTCGGCCATGCCGCGCTTCACGCGGTCGGTACCGGTCCGGGCGCCGGACGGGTCGGGCTGCGTCGTCACTGGTTTCCGCCTTGGGGTCGAGAACGGGGGACCCCCACCGTACGGGCGTCAGCCGGCGAGGCGGCCGGCCACGTCGGCGTCCTTGGTCACGTCGTCCAGCCGGTCGTCGATGTCGAAGTAGCGCGGCAGCGGGACCGTCCGGTGCAGCCCCGCCCAGCGGGGGAAGCGCCGGCCGCGCAGCTCACGGGTGTCGCGCACGGCGTCGTTGTAGAACCGGCGGGCCAGGGCGACCCGCGTATGGGTGCCCGCCAGGTCCGTGCGCAGCGCGGCGGGGACGCCCGGCAGGCCGGGCGGCAGCTCGCGCAGTGCGTGCCCGAGCGCGTTCTCCGCCAGCTCCCGGTCCCCCCGGTCCCGGGCCTCACGCGCCTCCGCGGCGTGGGACACCAGGGCGAGCCGGACCTCGGCGGCGAGGGTCGCGGGGTGGTGGCGGGCCAGCTCCTCGGCCAGCCCGGCGCGGCGCTGCAGCTGGGCGTCCAGCGTGGCCCAGGCCCGGTCGACCCGGGCCTCCAGCCGCCGCAGCCGGGTCAGCGTCCAGACGGTCCAGATCGCCAGGAGCAGGAGCACTCCGGCGGCGAGCAGCAACCCGGCCTGGGACGTCACGGGGCCGAGGCTAGCGGCGCGGCCGCCGGATGCGGGGAGGTCCGGCCGCGGTGCCTGTCGGCGGCACGCCGGGGAACTCGTCCTCGGGCGCTGCGGTCACCACGCCGCCACCGGGCGGCAGGACGGTCTCGTAGACCGCCAGGACGCGGCGCGCGAGCACCTGCCAGTCGTACCGCGCGGCCACCCGCGAGCCGCGCGCGGCGAGCTCGGCGCGCCGGGCCGGGTCGGCGAGCAGGTCCGAGAGCGCCCGGCCGAGCGCGGCGGCGTCGTCCCGTCGCACCACGACACCCGCGGCCCCGTCGTCCAGCACCCGGACGAAGGCGTCCAGGTCGCTGGCGACGACGGGAGCCCCGGCGGCCATCGCCTCGATGAGGATCACGCCGAACGACTCGCCGAGCAGGTTGGGGGCGCAGTAGACGTCCACGCTGCGCAGCAGCGCCGCCTTGTCCGCCTCCGAGATCTCGCCCAGCAGGGTCACGTGCGGCCGGAGCTCGGTGCCCACCATGGACCACAGCTGGTCGGCGTCGCCCCGTCCGGCGATGAGCAGCCGGGCCGCCGGATGGGCCCGGACGACGGTGCGCAGCGCCTCCAGCAGCACCGGCAGCCCCTTGCGGGGCTCGTCGAACCGCCCGACGAAGCCGATGGTGGGCGGGGCACCGGTCCCGCGCCCGCAGCCGGGCAGCGGCGGCCCGTCGGCGAAGAACGGCACGTGCACGCCGTTGGGGATGATGACGGCGTCGCCCCCCAGGTGCTCGACCTGCACGCGGCGGGCGAAGTCGGAGACGGCGATCCGGCCGCTGATCTTCTCCAGCCAGGGCCGCGCCATGGGGCCGACCGCGGCCAGCCACTTGGAGCGGGTCGTCGCCGCGTGGAAGGTCGCCACGATCGGGCCGGTCGCGATCATGCACACCAGCAGGGACACCGACGGGGTCGCCGGCTCGTGCACGTGGACGACGTCGAACCTGCCCTCCCGGAGCCAGCGGCGCACCCGCGCGGCCGACACCGGGCCGAACTGGAGGCTGGCCATCGAGCCGTTGTACGGGACCGGGACGGTCCGGCCGGCGAAGGTGACGAAGGGATCGGTGACCGACTCCTCGTGCTGCGCGGGCGTGAGCACCTCCACGTGGTGGCCCAGACCCCGCAGCGTCGCGGCGAAATCGCGCACGTGGTACTGGACACCGCCGGGGACGTCCCAGCGGTAGGGGCAGACCAGGCCGATGCGCATCAGTCCGCGGTCCCCCGGCCGGGGTCGGCCGGATCGGCCGGGACGTCGGGCCAGATCCGGCCGAGCATGTGCCAGTCCTCGGGGCGCTCGGCGATACCGGCGGCGAAGGTGTCGGCCACCTGCTGCATCGCCGTCGCCACCCGGTCGGCGAGCCGGCCGGGGCCCCGCACCGGCACCTCGGGCGAGATGCACATCCGCCACCCGGTCGCGGTGAACTGGCAGACGGCGGGGACGAGGGCGGCACCGGTGCGGTCGGCCAGCAGCGCCGCGCCACCGGGCATGGTGGCCGTCCGGCCGAAGAAGCTCACCGGGACACCGCCGGCACCGAGGTTGCGGTCGACCAGCAGGCAGGCCACGCCGCCGCCGGCCAGCCACGCCCGCAGCACCTCCGAGCTCGGCCGCTCCCCGCCGGTGAGCGGCACCACCCGGAACCCCAGCGACTCGCGGTAGTCGAGGAACCGCCGGTACAGCGACTCGGGCCGCAACCGCTCGGCGACGGTCATGAACGGGCCGTCCAGCCAGTCGGTGAACCAGGCGCCGGCCGCGTCCCAGTTGCCGCTGTGCGGCAGGGCGACGACCACCCCGCGCCCCTCGGCGCGGGCGCGCGCGATGTGCTCGATCCCGGGGACGACGCTGTCCCGCCGGATCCGCTCCGCCGTCAGCGTCGGCAGCCGGAATGCCTCCTGCCAGTAGCGGGCGTAGGACCGCATCGCGCGGCGGGTCAGCTCCGCCAGCTCCGGCTCGGTCAGCCGTCCGCCGGTCACCACGCGCAGGTTGGCGCGCAGCTGGCGGACGCCCCGGCCCTCGCGACCGGCGGCCCAGTCCCCCGCCCGGTCGAACAGCGACCGCGCGGCCGGCTCGGGCAGCATCCGCACCGCCCGCCACCCCGCCGCGTAGCCCGCGTCGGACAGCCGCCCGGCCAGCTGCTCCCGCGCGCCGCTCACGGTTCGATCCGCCGTCCGTCCGCGGACCGCTTCACCGCCAGCACGCGCTGGGCAACGGTGACGGCGCTGCCGGCCAGGAGCACCCACAGCGCCACGTGGACGGCGTACGGGATGCCCAGCCCGGTGAAGCCGGTGCCGGTCAGCACCAGGATCAGCCGCTCCGTCCGCTCGACGACCCCGACGTCGCAGGACAGGCCCATGCCCTCGGCCCGCGCCTTGATGTAGGAGGTGAGCACGCCCAGCACCAGGCAGAGCAGCGCGAGCAGGACGAGGAGCCGGTTGTCCCCGCTCCCGGCGAACCACCAGATCAGCGCACCGAAGATCGCGGCGTCGGCGGCGCGGTCACCGGTGGAGTCCAGCACGGCGCCGAAGACCGAACCGCCGCCGCGCAGGCGGGCCAGTGCGCCGTCGAGCATGTCCAGCAGCACGAAGACCGTGACGGTGAACGCGCCCCAGAAGAGGTGGCCGGTCGCGATGAGCCCGGCCGCGCCGGCGACCGCCCCGACGGTCCCGGTGATCGTGACCATGTCCGGGGTGACCCCGAGCCGGGCCAGCCGGACGGCCAGCGGGTTGACCACCTTGGCCACCACGGGGCGGGCGTTGACGCCGAGCACTCAGGCCTCCGGGCTCGTGGCGAGGTGGTCCGCCCAGGCGGCGGCGAGCAGGGCCCGGGTCTCCGCCAGCACCTGCGGGAGCACGCGGGTGAGCCCGATGACCGGCATGAAGTTGGTGTCCCCGCCCCAGCGCGGCACGGCGTGCTGGTGCAGGTGGTCGGCGATGCCGGCGCCGGCGACCGACCCCTGGTTCATGCCGATGTTGAAGCCGTGGGCACCGGTCACCGCCCGCACCACCCGCATCGCCGTCTGCGTGAAGGCGCCGAGCTCGGCGACCTCCTCGGGCGTGAGGTCGGTGTAGTCGGGCACGTGCCGGTACGGCACCAGCATGAGGTGCCCGGCGTTGTACGGGTACAGGTTGAGGACGGCGAAGACCGTCTCCCCCCGCGCCACGACCAGCCCCTCGGCGTCCCCGAGGGTCGGGATGACGCAGAACGGGCAGTCGTGCGCGCCCGTCGGCTTGCCCTCCCCGCGGATGTAGGCCATGCGGTAGGGCGTCCAGAGGTGCTCGAACACCGTCGCCGGACCGCCGTCGTCGGAGGAGACCGCCACCCGGTACGGCTCGTGCGGCTCTCCGGTCATCCGGGGACCGCCGCGGTCTCCGCCGTCGGGTCGGTGTTGTTCCGGGCCGCGACCCAGGCCGCGACGAACTCGACGGCCTCGTCGACCGGCACGCCGTTGCGCTGGCTGCCGTCGCGGAAGCGGAAGGAGACCGCGCCGGCCTCGGCGTCGGTGGCCCCGGCGATGAGGACGAACGGGATCTTCTGCTTGCTCGCCGTCCGGATCTTCTTCTGCATCCGGTCGTCGGAGTCGTCGATCTCCACCCGCAGGCCGCGGGCGCGCAGCGCCAGCGCGACGTCGGTCAGGTAGGGCACCTGCTCGTCGGTGACCGGGATGCCGACGACCTGCACCGGGGCCAGCCACGCCGGGAAGGCGCCGGCGTAGTGCTCGGTGAGGACGCCGAAGAACCGCTCGATCGAGCCGAACTTCGCCGAGTGGATCATCACCGGCTGCTGCCGGCCGCCGTCGGCGGAGGTGTACTCGAGGCCGAACCGCGCGGGCTGGTTGAAGTCGTACTGGATCGTCGACATCTGCCAGGTGCGCCCGATGGCGTCCCGGGCCTGGACGGAGATCTTCGGCCCGTAGTAGGCCGCCCCACCCGGATCCGGCACCAGTTCCAGGCCGGTCTCCTTCGCCGCCTCCTCGAGGACGGCCGTGGCGACCGTCCACTCCGCGTCGGACCCGATGAACTTGTCGGAGTCGTCGCGGGTGGAGAGCTCCAGGTAGTAGTCGTCGAGGCCGAAGTCGCGCAGCAGCCCGAGCACGAAGTGCAGCAGGTGCCGGATCTCCCCCGGGGCCTGCTCGGGGGTGACGTAGCTGTGCGAGTCGTCCTGGGCGAAGCCGCGCACCCGGGTCAGGCCGTGCACCACACCGGACTGCTCGTACCGGTAGACCGACCCGAACTCGAACAACCGCAGCGGCAGCTCGCGGTAGGACCGCCCGCGCGACCGGAAGATCAAGTTGTGCATCGGGCAGTTCATGGCCTTGAGGTAGTACTTCGCGTTGTCCAGGTCCATGCCCGGGAACATGGTCTCCTCGTAGTACGGGAGGTGACCGGAGGTCTCGAACAGCCCGCTCTTGCTGATGTGCGGGGTACCGACGTAGTCGAAGCCCTCCTCGAGGTGCCGGCGCCGGACGTAGTCCTCCATCTCCCGCTTGATCACCCCGCCCTTGGGGTGGAAGACGGGCAGGCCGGAGCCGATCTCGTCGGGGAAGCTGAACAGGTCCAGCTCGACGCCGAGCCGGCGGTGGTCACGGCGCTCGGCCTCGGCCAGGTGCTCCAGGTAGGCCTTGTGCGCGTCCTTGCTCTCCCACGCGGTGCCGTAGACCCGCTGCAGCTGCGGGTTCTTCTCGCTGCCGCGCCAGTACGCGGCGGCGCTGCGGGTGAGGCTGAAGGCGGGGATGCTCGAGGTCCGCGACAGGTGCGGGCCGCGGCAGAGGTCGGTCCAGACCCGCTCGCCCGACCGCGGGTCGAGGTTGTCGTACATGGTCAGCTGCGCCCCGCCGACCTCGACGTCGGCGCCCTCGGCCGCCTCGCCGGCACCCCCCTTGAGGCCGATGAGCTCCAGCTTGTACGGCTCGTGCGCGAGCTCGCCCTTGGCGTCGTCGTCGCTGATCTCGCGCCGGGCGAAGTACTGCCCGGCCTTCACGATCTCCTGCATGCGCTTCTCGAGCGCCTTCAGGTCCTCGGGGGTGAACGGCCGCTCGGGGTCGAAGTCGTAGTAGAAGCCGTTCTCGACCGGCGGGCCGATGCCCAGGCGGGTGCCCGGGAAGAGGTCCTGCACCGCCTGGGCGAGCACGTGCGCCGCGGAGTGCCGGATGACCGCGCGCCCGTCGGCGCTGGACGCCGCCACGGCCTCGACCTCGGCGTCGGCGTCGGGGGCCCAGGCGAGGTCCTTGAGGTCGCCGGTGGCGACGTCGCGGACGACGACGGCGCCGTCGGGCCCCTTGAGCGGGACGCCGGCCGCCTTGAGCGCGTCCTGGGCCGTCGTCCCGGCCGGCACCCGGATCGGTCCGACGGCGGTGGGCGAGGGCTGGGTGGACACGAGCATGCTCCAGGGATCGAGGAACGGGCGCCCTGAGCCTAGTGCGCCCCCGCGCTCACCCCGGGACGATGCCCAGCCCCGCGGCCACCGCGCCCCGCCGGTCGAGGACGCCGGCGATCCGCGCGAAGCTCTCGGGGTCGGCCGGGACGATCCGCACCGCGTCCTCGCCCAGCTCGATGCGCAGCGGCACCGCCTCCGCCCGCGAGACGGTGAACCGGCCGTCGGCGCCGCGGGTGAAGGTGAAGCGGGCGGCCACCGAGTCCTCCGTCGGGTACCCGCGGGTGGCGTGCTCGGCGAGGTGGTTGCCCAGGCCGTGGGCCACCCACTCGCCGCCGATCCGCTCGACCGGCTGCACCACGTGCGCGTGGTGGCCGAGCACGAGGTCGACGTCCGGGGAGCCGAGCAGCGCCTCGGCGGCCGCCACCTGGGTGGGCGTCGGGTCGTGGTCGTACTCCTGGCAGCAGTGGAGGCTCGCGACGACGACCTCGGCGCCCGCTGCGCGCGCCCGCGCCGCGGCGGCCAGCATGCCGGGCACGTCCGGCAGCGCGGCGACGTCCACGGACCACTCCCGGCCGGCGGGCAGCGGCACGCCGTTGAGGCTGAACGTCGCCGCGACGTGGCCGATCCGCACGCCGTCCACGTCGACGAGCGTCGGCCGGAGGCTCTCCTCCTTGCTGCGGTACGTGCCGGTGTGCCCGATGCCGGCCCCCGCCAGCGTGTCGATCGTGCGGGTGAGCCCGTCGAAGCCGGCGTCCAGCGAGTGGTTGGAGGCCGTGGAGCACAGGTCGTACCCCGCGCCCGCCAGCGCGTCGACGATCTCCGGCTGGACGCTGAAGCTCGGGTAGCCGCGGTACGGGCCGCCCTCGGGGGCGACCGGCGTCTCCAGGTGGCAGATGGCCAGGTCGGCGTCGCCGATCAGGTCGGCGACGGGCGCGAACACCCCGCTGAAGTCGTACGAGCCGTCGGGCTGCCGGGCACCGGAGGTGAGCGCCCGGCCCTGGTGCACCAGCACGTCGCCGGTCGCCAGCAGCGTGAAGCTCTCGGGCTCCGGCTCGGGCTCGGGCAGCGGCTCCGGCGCCGGCGCGGACGCCCCGGGACCGGGGGCGCCGGCCGGCTCGGCGGGCGCACCGGACCCGCCACCGCAGCCGGCCAGCAGCAGCACGGCCGCCCCGGCGGCCCACCAGCGACGCATGGAGCCGACGCTAGAGCAGGACGGCGTCGCCGACGGTCAGCTCGCCGGGCTGTCGCACCTCGGCGTAGACGCCGAGGCAGTGCTTCGGGGTGCGGACCACGGCCAGCTCGGCGGTGCCGATCCGCACCGTGCGGCCCACCCAGCTCCGCTCGTCGTCGTCGGGCAGGTCCAGCAGCAGGTTGGCGCGCGGGTCCTCGGCGGAGCAACCCTCGGGGACGTCGCCGGCCGCGGCCCGCTCGATCGCCTGGCGGGAGACCAGGTGCACGGGGGCCGCATCGGCACCGGAACCCTCGGGTGCCCGCTCGATCCGCACCGGCCGCCCCAGCGCGTCGCTCACCGCCTCCGCGTCGGCTCCCGCATCGCCGGTGGGCGTGAGCGCGGCGAGGCCCGGTGCGTGCTTGCCGCGCAGCACCTCACCGCTGGCCGCGTCGACGACCGTCCAGGCCCGGTCTCCCTCCGGACCGGCCGACCCGACGCGGACGGAGTCGCGGGAAGTGCCGCCGAGGGACTTGACGGGGTAGATCCAGATCCGCGCCACGCGCCCGGTCGTCGTCACGCCCCGACCCTAGGCCGCCGACCGCGAGCGGCGCAGGCGGCGGAGCTGCGCGTCCAGGTAGGGCCGGGCCCGCCGCTGCCCACCGGACCGGGTGATCGCCGCGGCGAGGTCGCCGAGGGATCGCGCCAGCCGCGCCTCGTCGGCCGGCCAGCCCCGGCGGCGGCACTCCTCCAGCCACTCGACCGGGCTGCGGTGACCCCGCTCGCCGTTGCAGCGCACGCAGGCGGCGACCTCGTTCTCCAGCCACGACGGCCCGCCCTTGACGCGGGGCACGACGTGCTCGGTGGTCGGGCGGACCAGTGGGGAGAACCGGCGCCCGCACCACATGCAGGTCGGCCCGTCGCGGTCCAGGAGGATCTGGAGCCGGGCGGCGCGGTCGGGCTGGGCGCTCATCACCCCCATCGTCCCGCGATCCGGGCCGGGCCGCCGGGGAACGCCGAAGGGCCAGGTCCCTCGCGGGGAACCTGGCCCTTCGTTCCGGTGGGCGATACTGGGTTCGAACCAGTGACCTCTTCGGTGTGAACGAAGCGCTCTACCACTGAGCCAATCGCCCGTTGCACCTCTGATTGTGCCAGATGCTCATCGCCAGAGCGGTACCCACCCCGGCACCCAGTCGGGGACGCCCATCAGGTGCAGGCTGACGACGAGGATGCCGTACACGAACGCCGCCGTCGCCAGCGCGAGCAGCAGGCGCACCCAGACGGGCTGGGCGGCGACCCAGTCGGTCCAGCGCGAGACGTGGCGCTTGGTGAACTCGAGCAGCCGTTCGGCCCAGGTGAACTCGGTGGCGAGGATGAAGAGGCCGGCGATGACCGTCAGCCACCCCGGGCCCGGCAGCGGGATGGTGACCAGGCCGATGGCGACGATGAGGCCGCCGACGATCCCCACGCCCACCCGGTAGCCGTGGTTGAGGCTCCGGCGCACGGCCAGCCGCCTGCGCCAGCGCGCCTCGGCCACGCGTTCGCGGAGGCTGTGCACGTCATCGGCGTCGTAGCGCGCGCGCCGCTGGTCCGGGGTCTCCGGGTGCTGCCGCACGCCCGCCGCCGGTGCCGCCGTCGTCTCTCGTCCGCTCAGCTGGTCACCTGCCCGGTCGCGACTACCTCCGCCGGTGCCGACGGAGCCTGCCGACCGGGCCCGATGCCGTGTCCGGGGAGGCCGTCGAGACCGGTCACCTCAGAGCCTACGGTGCGGATCTCCATCCGTGACCGCACGACGTCGTACGTGCCGAACGCCACCGGATACCGGCACCGAGCCCCCACACGACGTACGCCGCGGACGACGCGTCGTCGCGCCCGAGCCCGTCGGCGACGACCTGCTGCCGGGCGGTCACGACCGAGCGCAGGTCGTCGCGGGCCGGTCGCTGCGACACGCCCACCAGGTTCGGAACACGCGCCTGTGGCGCATGATGCGGGTGTGACCAGAGCACACGAAGCACGTCACTTCTCACAACCGCCGTCGTTGGAACTGTCATGACCAGCCGATGGACTCCGGGCCACATCTCCCCCATCACCCTCCAGCTGGTCGGACCGCGGTCGTGGACGGAGGTCCCGGCCCTGCTCTGCTACGACCCCACCGACCCCTACGCGGTGCGCATCGCCTTCGGTGACGCCGCGGAATCCGACGGCGCGGTCGACGGCGAGGAGAGCATCGCCTGGCTGGTGAGCCGGGAACTGCTGCAGGCCGGCCTCGAGCACCCCGCCGGCGACGGCGACGTCCGGATCTGGCCGGCGCGCGCGACGACCGACCTGCTGTTCCTGCACCTCCGGGCCCCCTCGGGCGAGGCCCTGTTCGAGCTCTCCCGCGCGACGGTCGCCGCCTTCCTCCGCCACACCGAGGCCCTGGTGCCCTCGGGGTCGGAGAGCGCACTGCTCCACCTGGACGCGGAGCTCGACGCCCTGCTGTCCAACGGCGGGCCGGACTCGCCAGGGCACTGAGCTGCGAGAACGCCCCGGCGGACCCCTGGGGCAGAGGGTGGGGGGACCCCCCCTGCACACCCCCTCAGGACGTCCGCTAGAGTTCTTCTCGTAACGCGGACGTGGCTCAGCTGGTAGAGCATCACCTTGCCAAGGTGAGGGTCGCGGGTTCGAATCCCGTCGTCCGCTCGGAACCTCGGGCACCGGTCGAGAGATCGGTGCCCGCGTGCGGTGGAGTGGCCGAGAGGCGAGGCAACGGCCTGCAAAGCCGTCTACACGGGTTCAAATCCCGTCTCCACCTCGTCGCTTCCTCGCGGGGCACGAGCGCGGAGGAGGGTCCGGTCGACAGGCCGGAGAAGGGCGATTGGCGCAGCGGTAGCGCGCTTCCCTGACACGGAAGAGGTCACTGGTTCGATCCCAGTATCGCCCACCACGACAGCAGAGCCCCGGGTCCCGGCCCGGGGCTCTGCTGCATCTCGGGGCGGCGCATCCGTGACCGGCGCCGCTCAGCTCCGCAGCGGCTCGACCCGCTCGGCCCAGAGACGATCGACCTGCTCGGCCAGCCGCTCGAGGGGTCCGCTGTTGTCCAGGACGACGTCGGCGACGGCGCGCCGCTGCTCGTCGCTCGCCTGGGTGGCGATCCGGGCGCGCGCGTCGGTCTCAGTGAGGCCTCGTCCGACGAGCCGGGCGATCCGCGTCGCCAGGTCGGCCTCCACGACGACGACGAGGTCGTAGGTCCCCGCCTGCCCGGTCTCGACGAGCAGGGGCACGTCGTTGACGACGACGGCGTCGTCCGGAGCCGTGGCGACCAGCTCGGCCGACCGCTGCCGCACCATCGGGTGGACCAGCGCATCGAGCCGCCGGCGGGCCTCCTCGTCGGAGAACACGATCGCCGCCAGCGCGGCGCGGTCGAGGGAGCCGTCGGCCGCGAGCACTCCGTCGCCGAACGCGGCCGCGACCGCGGCGAGCCCCGGGGTGCCCGGCTCGAGCACCTCACGCGCGATCCGGTCGGCGTCCACGACCACCGCCCCCCGTTCGGCCAGCAGCCGGGCCACGGTGCTCTTGCCCGAACCGATGCCACCCGTGAGTCCGATCCTCAGCACGCACGGACAGTAGCGACCGCCCGGACAGAGATCACGGAGAGGTAACACGGCGCCGACGCGCCGGGCGCGTCGCAGCAGTCACACGCGCACCACCGTTAACGTCTGCCCCGGCGATCTTCCCCGCCGAGAGAGGCAGAACGAGAACATGTCACGTCACACGCCCGCCGCATCCACGTCGTCCCGCGCCGCCGGCCGGCACCGGCTCGGTGCTGCCTCGGGCGTGCGCTGCGCCGACATCCCCGCCGTGCGCGAGCGGATGCAGTACCAGCGCCCGGCCGTCGCCCACCGCAGCTCACTGCTGCGCTGGATGTTCTCCACGCCCACCACCGGCCGCCACACCTGGAGCTTCCTCGCCGGCTCCGGCGGCCGGCCCCGCACGGCGTTCGCCATCATCCTCAGCCTCTGAGCGGCCCCCCGTCCCCCACGGGACGGGACCACGACCGTCGTGGCCACCGGGTGGCAGAGAACGGCCGCATGCACGACCAAGGGCCCGTGGACGACGTCCACGGGCCCTTCGCCCTTCCTGGTGCCCGCGTCGTCCCGGGCCCTCGTCGGAGGGCACCCGGCGGACCCGCCTCCGTCCCCGGCTGCGGGAACGCCAGAGGCCCAGGACCTCTGGGGTCCTGGGCCTCCGACGTTCAGCGCTGCCGGGTCAGACCCTCAGGTCACTCCCCGCCGGCCAGCTTGGCACGCAGCGCGGCGAGCGCCTCGTCGCTGGCCAGCGTGCCACCGGTGCTCGGGGCGTCCGGCGTGGCGTCGTCGCTGGAGTAGCTGCCGCCGGCCGCAGCCTCGGCGTCGGCCTCCTTGGCCGCGGCGATCTGCTTGCGGTGCGCCTCGAAGCGGGCCTGGGCCTCGGCGTACTGCCGCTCCCACGTCTCGCGGGCCTCGTCGTAACCCTCGAGCCACTCGCCGGTCTCGGCGTCGAAGCCCTCGGGGTAGATGTAGTTGCCCTGCTCGTCGTAGGACGCAGCCATGCCGTACGCGGCCGGGTCGAAGGTCTCCTCGTCGCCGACGACGCCCTCGTTGGCCTGCTTGAGCGACAGCGAGATCCGGCGGCGGTCCAGGTCGATGTCGATGACCTTGACCAGGATCTCGTCGCCGACCTGCACGACCTGCTCGGGGATCTCCACGTGGCGCTCGGCCAGCTCGGAGATGTGCACCAGGCCCTCGATGCCCTCGTCGACGCGCACGAACGCACCGAAGGGAACCAGCTTGGTGACCTTGCCGGGGACGACCTGCCCGATCTGGTGGGTGCGGGCGAACTGACGCCACGGGTCCTCCTGCGTCGCCTTCAGCGACAGGGAGACCCGCTCGCGGTCCAGGTCGACGTCGAGGACCTCGACGGTGACCTCCTGGCCCACCTCGACGACCTCGGAGGGGTGGTCGATGTGCTTCCAGGACAGCTCGGAGACGTGCACCAGGCCGTCGACGCCACCGAGGTCGACGAACGCACCGAAGTTGACGATCGAGGAGACGACACCCGAGCGCACCTGGCCCTTGGCGAGCTTGTTGAGGAACTCGCTGCGGACCTCGGACTGCGTCTGCTCCAGCCACTGGCGGCGGGAGAGGACCACGTTGTTGCGGTTCTTGTCGAGCTCGATGATCTTCGCCTCGAGCTCGCGGCCCACGTAGGGCTGCAGGTCGCGGACGCGGCGCATCTCGACCAGCGACGCCGGGAGGAACCCGCGCAGACCGATGTCGAGGATGAGGCCGCCCTTGACGACCTCGATGACGGTGCCGGTGACGACCTCGTCGGCTTCCTTCTTGGCCTCGATCGTGCCCCAGGCGCGCTCGTACTGCGCGCGCTTCTTGGAGAGGATCAGCCGCCCTTCCTTGTCCTCCTTCTGGAGGACCAGGGCTTCCACCTCGTCGCCGACGCTGACGACCTCGTTGGGGTCGACGTCGTGCTTGATGGAGAGCTCGCGCGAGGGGATGACGCCCTCGGTCTTGTAGCCGATGTCCAGCAGCACCTCGTCCCGGTCCACCTTGACGATGACGCCCTCGACGATGTCGCCATCGTTGAAGTACTTGATCGTCTGGTCGATCGCCGCGAGGAAGTCCTCGGCGGTACCGATGTCGTTGATGGCGACCTGGGGGGTGCTGGAAGGACGGACCTGAGTGGAGGTCATGTGGTTGGTTGCTCCGGACGGTTTATGCGTAGGGACAGGACGACCCGCGGCCGTCGGACCGCGGGGAGGAACAGCGGGGAGAACCGGCGCGAGCATTCCCCTGAGGGAAGGGCACGACAGACCTCTGGCGCTCCTCCATCGTACGGACGCCGGGCGCGCCCGGTCCACCTGGGTGGGAGCGGTCTTCCCCGGTCGGCGGCGTGTCACGATCGGCGTGTCATGGACGCATCCCCCACCGGCCCGACCCTCCCCCTCGGCAGCGACGGCTACCCGGCCGCCGGGGGCGTCGCCCGCCGCCCGGCGGGCACCGCGGAGTCGGTGCGCGCCAACCGCCGCTGGTGGGACGCGGCCGCGCCCGCCTACCTCGCCGAGCACGGCTCCGACCTGGGGGACGCCGACTTCCTCTGGTGCCCCGAGGGGCTGCGGGAGGCCGATGCCCACCTGCTGGGCGACGTCGCCGGCCGGCGGGTGCTCGAGATCGGCTGCGGGTCGGCGCCCTGCGCCCGGTGGCTGCGGACGGCCGGAGCGGAGGTCGTGGCGATGGACCTCTCCGGCGGCATGCTGGCCCGGGCCGCGGAGCTGAACCGGTCCACGGGCATCGCCGTGCCGCTCCTGCAGGCCGACGTCGGCGCGCTCCCGCTGGCCGACGCGAGCACGGACGTCGTGTGCTCGGCGTTCGGCGGGCTCCCCTTCGTGGCCGACGTCGAGGGGGCGCTGCGCGAGGTGGCGCGGGTGCTGCGACCCGGCGGCCGGTTCGTCGCCTCGGTCAACCACCCGATGCGCTGGCCGTTCCCCGACTCCCCCGATCCCGAGGACCTGCGGATCGTCTCCTCCTACTTCGACCGCACGCCGTACGTCGAGACGGACGGTGCGGGTCGTGCTGTCTACGTGGAGCACCACCGCACGGTCGGCGACTGGGTGCGCGCCGTCGTCGGTTCCGGGCTGGTGCTGCAGGACCTGGTCGAGCCGGAGTGGACGCCCGGCCGCACCGAGAACTGGGGCCAGTGGTCCCCCGAGCGCGGCGCCCTGGTGCCCGGGACGCTGATCCTCGTCTGCGGGAAGCCGGCGGTCTGATCCGCGCCGGTCACGCCGACGCCGGCTCCCCCGCGATGGGCGGGCTCCCGCGCCGCACCCACAGCTCGTGCGCGGCGGCCGTGATCGCGGCCGCCAGCGGGACGAACAGCAGCGCGCCGGCGATCCCCCACAGGACGCCGCCGGCCGTGACGGCGATCAGCACGGTGACGGCGTTGAGCGGCAGCCGGTTCTTCATCACCCAGGGCTCCACCACGTCGTTGCCGACCTGCTGGACGACCACCACCAGCGCGAGCACCAGCAGCGCCGTCGTCAGCCCGCCGGAGCCGTAGGCGACGGCCACCGCGAGGAGGCCGGCCACGAAGGCCCCGATCGTGGGGATGTAGGAGGCGAGGAACTGCAGCACGGCCAGCGTGAGGGCCAGCGGGACGCCGAGCAGCAACAGCCCCAGGCCGATGCCCACCGCGTCGAACAGCGCCACGACCGTCAGCCCGCGCACGTACCCGCCGACCGTCGTCCAGGCCGCGCGACCGGCGGCGTCGACGTCCTCGCGCACGGGGCCGCCGAGCTTGCCCAGCAGCCAGCTCCACATACCGGCCCCGCCGACCAGGAACAGGAAGGCCAGCACCACGGTGAGGAAGGCGGCGATCAGCACCTCGGCGACCGTCTGGGCGGGGCCGAGGAGATCGCCGGCGCTCGCGCCTCCGCCTCCCGAGCCGTCGCCGGAGGAGTTCCCCCACGGCACCTGGATGCCGAAACGCTCCGACAGCTGCGCGGTGACCTGCTGGAACTGGTCGCGCAGCTGGGGCAGCTGATCGGCGATGCGGGCACCCAGCCCAGCGGCGGTCCCGGCCACCGCCGCCAGCAGCAGGGCGACGGCACCGAGGGCGCCGAGCCAGCGCGGAACGCCCTTGCGCTCGGCCCACCCCACCGCGGGCGCCGCGACCCCGGCCAGCAGCAGCGCCACCGCCACGGCCACGAGGGGCAGGGTGAGCCGGACCGCGAACCCGGCGAGCAACCACAGCAGGACCGTCAGCACGAGGAGCCGGCCGCCCACGGCCGCCGACCGGGCCAGCCAGGGCGGGACCGACTGCTCCTCGGGACCGGACGTGCGTGGAGAACTCATGTCCTCCGACATGGTCAGCAGCGCGGGAACTGACACATCGGCCCGGCCCGGGGCTCAGTGCGCGGCGGCGTCCCAGCTGGGCCCGACGCCGACGGAGACCTCCAGCGGCACCGAGAGCTGGGCGGCCCCGGCCATCTCCCGGCGGACCAGCGCCTCCAGGGCGGCCCGCTCCCCCGGCGCCACCTCGAGCACGAGCTCGTCGTGGACCTGCAGCAGCATCCGGGAGCGCAGCCCCTCGGCCTCGATCGCCTTCTCCACGTTGAGCATCGCGACCTTGATCACGTCGGCGGCGGAGCCCTGGATCGGGGCGTTGAGCGCCATGCGCTCGGCCATCTGCCGCCGCTGCCCGTTGTCGCTGGTGAGATCGGGCAGGTAGCGCCGGCGGCCCAGGGTGGTCTCGGTGAAGCCGGTCTGCCGGGCCTCGTCGACGACGCCGTCGAGGTAGTCCCGGATGCCGCCGAACCGCTCGAAGTAGGCGTGCATCTGACCGCGCGCCTCCTCGGGGCTGATCCGCAGCTGCTGCGCCAGTCCGTATGCCGAGAGCCCGTAGGCCAGGCCGTAGCTCATCGCCTTGATCCGGCGCCGCATCTCCGGGTCGACCTCCTCGATGGGGATGTCGAACGCCTTGGACGCCACGAAGGAGTGCAGGTCCTCCCCCGACGTGAACGCCTCGATGAGCCCCTCGTCGCCGGAGAGGTGCGCCATGATCCGCATCTCGATCTGGCTGTAGTCCGCCGTCATCAGCGACTCGTAGCCCTGACCCACGACGAACGCCTGCCGGATCCGGCGGCCCTCGGCGGTGCGGATCGGGATGTTCTGCAGGTTCGGATCGGTCGAGGAGAGCCGGCCGGTGGCCGCGATCGTCTGCTGGAACGTGGTGTGGATGCGCCCCGCGTCGTCGACCATCGGGATGAGGCCGTCGATGACGGTGCGCAGCCGGGTGACGTCGCGGTGGCGCATCAGGTGCTCGAGGAACGGGTGCCCCGTCTGCGCGAGCAGGTTGGTCAGCGCCTCCGCGTCGGTCGTGTAGCCGGTCTTGTTCTTCTTCGTCTTGGGCAGGCCGAGCTCGTCGAACAGGACGGTCTGCAGCTGCTTCGGGGAACCGAGGTTCACCTCCCGGCCGATGACGGCGTAGCACTCGGCCGCCGCGGCGGCGACGCCGTCGGCGAACTCCTTCTGCAGGTCGTGCAGGAACCCCAGGTCCGCGGCGATGCCCCGGTACTCCATCGCGGCGAGCACCCGGGTGAGCGGCAGCTCGATCTCGCCGAGCAGGTGGCCGCCACCGCGCTGGCCGAGCACCTGCTCCAGCGCCTCGGAGAGGTCGTTGACGGCGACGGCCTTGAGGACGTCGGCCTTCGCGGCCTCGGCGGCCAGGTCGTCCTCGCTGGGCCCGAGCCCGTCCAGGGTGAGCTGCCCGTCGCCCTCGGCGGCGTCCTTGAGCTCGCGGCGCAGGTAGCGCACCGCGAGGTCGCCCAGGTCGAACGAGCGCTGCCCGGGCAGCGCCAGGTAGGCGGCCAGCGCGGTGTCGCTGACGACCCCGGCGAGCTCCCACCCGCGGGCCCAGATGGCCAGCAGCGGGCCCTTCACCTCGTGCACGACCTTCGGCCGTTCCGCGTCGGCGAGCCACGCGGCCAGCGCCTGCTCGTCGGCGACGTCCAGAGCCGGGCCGAGGTCGACGAACGCGGTGTGGTCGTCCGCGGCGGCCAGCGCCAGCCCGGTGAGCTCACCGGTGCCGCGACCCCACGTGCCGCGGAAGATGACACCGGTGTGCCCGGTGCGGGCGTGGGCGTCCAGCCAGGAACCCAGCTCGCCGACGGGAACCTCGTCGACGGTGACGTCGAAGCCGCCCTCGACCTCCGGCTCGGCGCTGGTCAGCGTGGCGAACAGCCGGTCACGCAGCACCCGGAACTGCAGGTTGTCGAAGAGCGTGTGCACCTCGTTGCGGTCCCACGCCTGGACGGCGAGGTCCTGCGGCCCGATCTCGAGGGGGACCTGCCGGTCGAGCTCGGTGAGCCGCCGGTTCTGCAGCACGGCGGAGAGGTGCTCGCGCAGCTTCTCCCCGACCTTGCCCTTGACCGTGTCGACCTGGTCGACCAGGGCGTCGAGCGAGCCGTACTCCCGCACCCACTTGGCGGCGGTCTTCTCGCCGACGCTCGGGATGCTGGGCAGGTTGTCGCTCGGGTCGCCCCGGAGGGCCGCGAAGTCGGGGTACTGCACGGGGCTCAGCCCGTACTTGGCCTCGACCTCCTCCGGCGTGAACCGGGTCATGTCCGAGACGCCCTTGCGCGGGTAGAGCACGGTGACGTGCTCGTTGACCAGCTGCAGCGCGTCGCGGTCGCCGGTGGCGATCAGCACGTCCATGCCGTGCTCCACGGCCTGCACGGTGAGCGTCGCGATGACGTCGTCGGCCTCGTAGCCCTCGGCGGTGATCACCGGGACGCGGAGCGCGCCGAGCACCTCCTGGACGAGGCTCACCTGGCCGCGGAAGTCCGTCGGGCTCTCCGCCCGGTTCGCCTTGTACTCGGCGTAGATCTCGCTGCGGAAGGTCTTCCGGCCGACGTCGAACGCGACGGCGAGGTGCGTGGGCTGCTCGTCGCGCAGGATGTTGATCAGCATCGACGTGAAGCCGTAGACGGCGTTCGTCGGCTGGCCGGTGGTGGTCGAGAAGTTCTCCACCGGCAGCGCGAAGAAGGCGCGGTAGGCCAGCGAGTGCCCGTCGAGCAGGAGCAGGCGGGGGCGCGCCCCCGACCCGGCGGGGACGGCGGACGGCGGGGCGCTGGGGGTACTCACCGGAGCGGACATCGCCGACGATCCTAGGGGCGGCTCCCGACAGAACCGGCCCGCCGACCGCTGGCTACGGTGCCAGCCGTGACCACCCCTCCCCCGGACTGGCTGCCCGACGGCATCAGCAGCCCTCTCGACGACAAGCTCGGCGTGCGGATCACCGACTGGAACCCCGACCGGCTGGTCGCCACGATGCCGGTCGCCGGCAACGAGCAGCCCTTCGGTCTGCTGCACGGCGGGGCCACCTGCACGCTCGCCGAGACGATCGGGTCCATGGCCGCGGCCGTCGGCGCCGGCCCGGACCGGCAGGTCGTCGGCATCGAGCTGAACGTCAGCTACCTCCGGGCGACGACCGCCGGCACGGTGACGGCCGTCTGCACGCCGGTGCGCCGCGGGCGGACGCTCTCGACCTTCCTCATCGACGTGACCGACGACCAGGGGCGGCGGACCGCCACCGCGCGGCTGACCTGCATGTCGATGGCCGCGCGGGGCTGAGCCCGCCGGACCGGTCGGGTCCACCGACACGGCCTCGTTTCGCGACCGTCCGCAACCTCCGCAGCACGGCGTGTCGCGGAAAGGTCACAGCTCGGCGCACGGTGGCGGCTTGACCGCGCAACTGCGTTAGGTTCCGACCTCAACGAATCCGCCGAGGAGGTCGAGTGACGCACCCGACGGACCGTGTCCGCCGGCACGGTCGACGATGCAGGCCCGCGCGAGCAGGGTCTCGGAGGCCGTCCGGCGCACCGGGGGGGAGAGGCCTCACGGCGCTGCGCCTGCTGCTGGTCGCGCTGTTCACCGCCGGCCTCGCCACGCTGACCCCCGGCGCCGCGCACGCCGCCGAGGACACGGCGGAGGAGGCGAGCGAGCAGGTCTCCGGCACCCTGCGGACCAGCCTCAGCGGCCCCATCGAAGGGGTCGAGGTCGTCGTCACCACGCCGGACGGCGACGAGGTCGGCACCGACGAGACCGACGAGAACGGCCGGTTCGCCGTCGAGCTGCCCGGCCCCGGCGAGTACACGGTCACCGTCCCCGAGGACGCGCTCCCCGAAGGGGTCGAGTTCAACTCGGGCAACAGCCGGACCGTCACCGTCGACCCCGGTCGCAACCAGGGCGTCATCATCGGCCTCGACGACGGCAGCCGGAACTCCGGTGGCGGCACGGTCCGGTGGGTCCAGCTGCTGGTCGACGGCCTGCGCTTCGGCCTGCTGATCGCCATGGCGGCCGTCGGCCTGTCGCTGATCTTCGGAACCACCGGCCTGACCAACTTCGCGCACGGCGAGCTCGTCACCATCGGCGCCGTCGTCGCCTGGTTCATCAACGTCGAGGGCGGCGTGCCGCTGATCCCGGCCGCGCTGCTGGCGATGGTGATCGGCGCCGGCGTGGGCCTGCTCAACGAGCGGCTGCTGTGGCGGCCGCTGCGCCGCCGGGGCACCGGCCTGGTGGCCGCCCTGGTCATCTCGATCGGCCTCTCCCTGCTGCTGCGCTACGCCTACCAGATCTTCTTCGGGGGCAGCTCGCAGGCGTACGCCGACTACCGCGGCCAGCGCGCCGTCGACTACGGCCCGTTCAACATGACCGACAAGGACCTCTACTCGATCGTCATCGCGCTGGTCGTGCTCCTGCTGGTCGCGCTGATGCTGCAGCGGACCACGATGGGCAAGGCGATGCGCGCGGTGGCCGACAACCGCGATCTCGCGGCGTCGTCGGGCATCGACGTGAACCGGGTGATCCTGGTCGTCTGGATGATGGGCGGCGCGCTCGCCGCGCTGGGCGGGGTGCTGCTCGGGTTGTCCGACGAGGTCCAGTGGGACATGGGCTTCCGGCTGCTGCTCCTGATGTTCGCCGGGGTGACCCTGGGCGGGCTCGGCACCGCTTACGGCGCGCTGGTCGGGAGCATCGTCGTGGGCGTCTTCGTGCAGATGTCCACGCTGGTCATCCCCAACGACGTCAAGTACGTCGGCGGGCTCCTGCTGCTGATCGTGATCCTCATGGTCCGACCGCAGGGCATCCTCGGCAGCCGGGTTCGGGTGGGTTGAGCAATGGGTGAGTTCATCGACGCGCTGGCGATCGCCGTCAAGGCGGGGATCGGCTTCCAGGCCGTCTTCCTGGCCCTCCTGGCGCTCGGCATCAACATGCAGTTCGGCTATGCCGGGCTGCTCAACTTCGGGCAGATCGCCTTCGCCATGGTCGGCGCCTACGGGATCGCGGTGTCGGTCAGCCAGTGGGGGCTGAACTTCTGGGTCGGGGTCGCGATCGGGATCGCCGCCGCGGTGGCCCTGGCGCTGCTGCTGGGCCTGCCCACGCTGCGGCTGCGCGCGGACTACCTCGCCATCGCGACCATCGCGACGGCGGAGGGGCTGCGGCTGCTGTTCCGCTCGGTGTCGGCGACGCCGGTCACCAACGGCTCCCGCGGCATCTCCGGCTTCAACCGCGGCTTCGTCGAGCTGGCCCCGTGGGACACCAGCCGCCGGTACCGCCTGCTGGGCACGTTCTGGAGCGGCGCGGACCTGTGGGTGACCGCGGTGGGCTGGTCCCTGGTCGCCCTCGGCTGCCTGCTCGTGTGGGGGCTGGTGCGCAGCCCCTGGGGCCGGGTCGTGAAGTCGATCCGCGAGGACGAGGACGCCGTCCGCGCGCTCGGCAAGAACGTGTACGTCTACAAGATGCAGGCGCTGGTCCTCGGCGGCGTCTTCGGCGCCCTCGGGGGCATGGTCTACGCCCTCGGCACCGGGTCCGCGACCCCGGACCAGTACCAGAACGCCAACACGTTCCTCGCCTACGTGGCGCTCATCCTGGGCGGCGCCGCGCGCGTGCTCGGACCCGTCGTGGGCGCCATGCTGATGTACTTCATCATCCAGTTCGCCGACTCCGGTCTCCGGAGCATGATCCAGACCGGCGTCATCCCCGAGGGCCTGCTGTCGACGACCGACGTCGCCCAGATCCGCTTCGTCATCATCGGTCTCGGGCTGATCCTGCTGCTGGTGTTCCGCCCGCAGGGGATCTTCGGCGACCGACGAGAGGTGATGCTCGATGCCCGCTGAGCCCATTCCCACCGGCGCCACGGCGGGGGCGTCGGCGCCCGGCGCCCGCACGCCGGCCCACGTGGCGCTGCGCGACGTCCCCTGGGAGATCGGCGTCGCCAAGCCGGACCCGACGATCGTCGTGGACGGCGTGACCCGCACCTTCGGCGGGCTGACCGCTGTGTCGGTCGACCACCTGGAGATCCAGCGCGGCGGCATCACCGGGCTGATCGGCCCGAACGGGGCCGGGAAGACCACGCTGTTCAACCTGCTCACCGGGTTCGACCAGCCGGACAGCGGGTCCTGGTCCTTCGACGGCCGACCGCTGGGCAAGATGGCGTCGCACCAGGTGGCCCGGCTCGGCGTCGTGCGCACCTTCCAGCTCACCAAGGCGCTCTCCCGGCTCACCGTGCTGCAGAACATGCTGCTCGGCGCCCAGGGGCAGAAGGGCGAGGGCTTCTTCTCGGCGCTCGTGCCCGGGCTGTGGCGGGCGCAGGAGCGGGCCAACACCGAGAAGGCGCTGGAACTGCTCCGGCGCTTCAAGCTCGACACCAAGAAGGACGAGTTCGCCGGCACGCTCTCCGGGGGTCAGCGCAAGCTGCTCGAGATGGCCCGGGCGCTGATGAGCGACCCGAAGGTGGTCATGCTCGACGAGCCGATGGCCGGCGTGAACCCGGCCCTGACCCAGAGCCTGCTCGGGCACGTCAAGGACCTGCGCGAGCAGGGCATGACGGTCATCTTCGTCGAGCACGACATGGACGTGGTCCGCGACATCAGCGACTGGGTCGTCGTGATGGCCGCGGGCAACGTGATCGCGGAAGGGCCGCCGGAGTCGATCAGCCAGAACCAGGCCGTGGTCGACGCCTACCTCGGGGCCCACCACGACGCGCCCCTCACCGTCGAGGAGGAGGAGGCCCAGCTGGCCGAGGCCGAGGACACGATCGCGCGGCAGCAGGGCCGGGGCGGGGACACGCTCAGCTCCGACCGCACGCACCGGGAGGGCGGCGAACGATGACGATCGATCCGGGCGCGGGCGGGGATCCGCGCACCAGCACGAACCCCGAGTACGAGTTCGACCGGCCGGCCGACCAGGGCACCGGCGCGCCGGCCGCCCCGGGAGCGGACGCCCCCACGGCCGGCCTCTCCCCCGCCGAGCTCGCCGCCACCCGGCCCGAGCACACCCGGCTGGCCGAGGGCGCCCTGGTGCGTGGCGACGAGCTCGTCGCCGGCTACGTCCCCGGGGTGAACATCCTCAACGGGTGCGACTTCTACCTGCAGGAGGGCGAGCTGGTCGGCATCATCGGCCCCAACGGGGCCGGGAAGTCGACACTGCTCAAGACCCTCTTCGGGCTGATCCCGGTGCGCTCCGGCACGGTCACCCTGCGCGGGGAGGACATCACCTCCGCGCCCGCGCACCGGCTGGTGTCCCTGGGCGTGGGGTACGTGCCGCAGAACAACAACGTGTTCCCCTCGCTCACCATCGAGGAGAACATGCAGATGGGCGCCTACCTGCGGCCCAAGGTCTTCAAGGAGCGCTTCGACTACGTGGCCGAGCTGTTCCCCATGCTCGGGGAGCGGCGGCGGATCAAGGCCGGCTCGCTCTCCGGTGGCGAACGGCAGATGGTCGCCATGGGCCGGGCGCTGATGATGGAGCCGTCGGTGCTGCTGCTCGACGAGCCCTCGGCCGGCCTCTCCCCCGCCTACCAGGACGAGGTGTTCATCCGGTGCCGCCGGATCAACGCCACCGGGGTCTCGATCATCATGGTCGAGCAGAACGCCCGGCGCTGCCTGCAGATCTGCGACCGCGGCTACGTCCTCGACCAGGGCCGCAACGCCTACACCGCGACCGGCGAGTCGCTCATGCACGACCCGAAGGTCATCGAGCTCTACCTGGGGACGCTGGCCAAGGCGCACTGACCCCGCTCGGCACGCACACGGCGCCGGCACCCCGCAGGGGGGTGCCGGCGCCGTCGTCGTCCTCGCTGCCGCTCCACGGCTCGACGGGTGCAGACGCACAGGGGCCCGGCACCGATGCGGTGCCGGGCCCCTGGTGGCCGTCAGCGGATCAGCGATCCGCCCGCCGGGTTCAGCCGCGCGCCGGGCCGATGCCCTGCGCGTTGAGGCTCTCGATGATCCGGGCGGACTCGTCGAAGCCGATGACCACGATCCCGTCGGGGTTGAGGTCGACCATCTGCTGCACCTCGGCGTCGTAGTTCGCCGCCGTGGGGTCGTAGATGACCAGCTCGATGCTGTCCTCCGAGAGCCCGCTGCTCACCAGGTTGTCGACGGTGTTCTCCGCCAGCCCGGTGCCGTAGGAGTCGTTGCGGGCGAGGATCCCGATCGTGTTCGCGCCGTCGTTGATGATCAGGTCGGCGAGGGCCCGCGACTGCAGCGTGTCCGGCGGGGCGGTGCGGAAGTACAGCCCGCCGTCGTCGTAGTTGGTGAACTCGTCCGAGGTGTTCGCCGGCGAGATCTGCACGACGCCGGCGCCGGTGATCTTGTCGATGACCGTCCGCGTGACGGCCGAGGAGGCCGCACCGACGATCACGTCGACGTTCTGCTGGAGCAGGGCGTCGACCGACTGGGTCGCGATGTCGGTCGAGGTGTCACCGGAGTCGCGCTGGATGAGCTGCACCGGCTGGCCGAGCACGCCGCCGGCCTCGTTGATCTCCTGGACCGCCAGGTCGGCACCGGCGATCTCCGGGGGGCCGAGGAAGGCCAGGTCGCCGGTCTGCGGGAGCAGGGTGCCGATGACCAGCGGGTCGTCGGAGGTGGCGCCCGGCGGGGCCGGCTCCGGGCCCTCGTCGTCCGCGGCGTTCGCCTCGTCGCCGGCGAGCACGAACTCGGTCTCGTCGGAGGCGATCGTGTTGTCCTCGCCGAACTGCAGGATGCCGAAGCTGGCCACGGAGGGCTCACCGGGCTCGGCGAAGGCCAGCGGACCGGAGACGCCGTCGTAGTCGGGGTTGCCCCGGGCGTTGACGATCTCCTGGCAGGAGGCGAAGTCCGTGCAGGTCTCCCCGCCGAAGGTCACGCCGTTGATGTAGGGGGCGAACACGGCGGGGTCGGTGCTGCCCGCCAGCGACGCGGCGATCGCGGAGATCAGGATCGCGTCGTAGGTCTCCCCGGCGTAGTTGAAGTCGACCAGGTTCGGGTCCACCTCCAGCAGCCGGTTGGTGAAGTCCTCACCCAGGTCGGTCAGGGGCGTGGTGCCCTTCATCCCGGCGAGCGCGCCCTCCTCGGTGAACGACTCACCGAGCGCGTTGCCCATGTTGCCGTCGGTGCCGTAGACGTTGACCTGCTTCTCGCCGCTGTCGCCGCCGCCCTCGGCCGACGTGCCACCGTCCTCGTCGCCGCCGCCGCAGGCGGTCAGCGCGAGCAGGGCAGCACCGGTGACGGCGATGCTGCGGGCAGTAGTGCCAGTGCGCATCAAATGACTCCCAGTGTCATCAGTGCGCCCGGCGCCGGCGCGCGTACGCGACGACCGCCGACCGGGCGCCGATCGGTGCGCAGAACCTAGCTGCCGTCCGGAGGGTTGCACCCGGCCCGGAAGGGACCGTGATGAGGTCGTGACCTCGGTGTCCGCATGATGGATCCGCGGGCACGCTGGGTGATCGGCAGGGGACGCTGCGGTGCGACAGACCCGCCGAGGACGCCGCCCGGGCTCAGGCGGTGCTCTCGTCCGGGGTCGCGGTGGCCGTCAGGATCGACTCGGCGAGGGCCTTCATGCTCGTCCGCTGGTTCATGGCGGTGCGCTGGATCCAGCGGAAGGCCTCGGCCTCGGTCATGCCCTGGTCGGCCATCAGCCGGCCCTTCGCCCGCTCGACGACCTTGCGGGTCTCCAGCCGCTCCTCCAGCGACTTCACCTCGCCGTCCAGCGCGGTCATCTCGGCGAACCTGCCCCGGGCCACCTCGATGGCCGGCACGAGGTCGTTCTTCGAGAACGGCTTGACCAGGTAGGCCATCGCCCCGGCGTCGCGGGCCCGCTCCACCAGCTCCCGCTGGCTGAACGCGGTGAGCACGATGACCGGCGCGACGCGGGCCGAGGCGATCTGCTCGGCGGCGGAAAGGCCGTCGAGCACCGGCATCTGGATGTCGAGGATGACCAGGTCGGGGCGGAGCTCCTCGGCGCGGTCCACGGCCTGCTGGCCGTCACCGACCTCGGCGACGACGAGATACCCCTCCTCCTCGAGCATCTCCTTGAGGTCAAGACGGATCAACGCCTCGTCCTCGGCGATCACAACCCGGATCGGCTCGCTGCTCACGGGGTGGCAGCCTATCGGCGTGGGCGCCGGTCCACCGCCCGGCTACTCTTCTCGGGCGCCGGTCGCACCTGGCCGGCACGCCCCCGTACCCCAATCGGCAGAGGGAGCGGATTCAAAACCCGCGCAGTGTGCGTTCGAGTCGCACCGGGGGCACCGTGCTGAACTGCGATCCTCCGGATCGCGACCGCGGCCATCACTCTGCGGTCCTCCGGATCGCACCGCGGCCAGGTGCCGTTCCCCTGCTGCGCTGAGCCTTTTCCCGCGCTGCCTCGGGGACCCTCCGGGCCCCGCTCCTCGCGGGCAATACTGTGGGGTGGTGACCGAGCCCGCGCCGCACATGACGCCCGAGCAGTTCCGGCAGCACGGCCACGAGGTGGTCGACTGGATCGCCGACTACTGGGCGCGCATCGCGTCCTTCCCGGTGCGCTCGCAGGTCTCCCCCGGCGACGTCCGGGCGTCGCTGCCGGCGTCGGCCCCCGAGCGGGGCGAGCCGTTCGCCGCGGTGCTGGCCGACCTCGACCGGGTCGTCCTGCCGGGGATCACCCACTGGCAGCACCCCGGGTTCTTCGGCTACTTCCCCGCCAACACCTCCGGCCCCTCCGTGCTGGGCGACCTGGTCTCCGCCGGGCTGGGCGTGCAGGGGATGTCGTGGGTGACCAGCCCCGCCGCCACCGAGCTCGAGCAGCACGTCATGGACTGGTTCGCCGAGCTCCTCGGGCTGCCCGCCTCGTTCCGCTCCACGGGCAGCGGCGGCGGCGTCGTCCAGGACTCCAGCTCCGGGGCCAACCTCGTGGCCCTGCTCGCGGCGCTGCACCGCGCCAGCGGCGGCGCCACCGTCCGCCAGGGCGTGCAGCCCGAGCGCGCCACCGTCTACGTCTCCAGCGAGACACACTCGTCGATGGAGAAGGCCGTCCGGATCGCCGGGCTGGGCACCGAGGCGGTCCGCATCGTGGAGGTCGACGGCGACCTCGCCATGAACCCCGGCGCGCTCGCCGCCCGGCTCGAGCGGGACGTCGCCCGTGGGTACCGGCCCGTGCTGGTCTGCGCGACCGTCGGCACCACGTCGACCACCGCGGTCGACCCGCTCGCCGTGATCGGGCCGATCTGCCAGCAGTACGGCGTCTGGCTGCACGTCGACGCCGCGTACGCCGGCGTGAGCGCGGTCGCCCCCGAGCTGCGCGGGCTGCAGGACGGTGTCGAGTGGGCCGACAGCTACACCACCGACGCCCACAAGTGGCTGCTCACCGGCTTCGACGCGACGCTCTTCTGGGTCGCCGACCGGGCGGCTCTGACCGGAGCCCTGGCGATCCTCCCCGACTACCTGCGCAACGCCGCCACCGACGCCGGCGCCGTCGTCGACTACCGCGACTGGCAGATCGAGCTCGGCCGGCGCTTCCGCGCGCTCAAGCTGTGGTTCGTCGTCCGCTGGTACGGCGCCGAAGGGCTGCGCGCCCACGTCCGGGGGCACGTCGCGCTGGCCCAGGAGCTCGCCGGCTGGGCCGCGGCCGACGACCGGTTCGACGTCGTCGCGCCGCACCCGCTGTCCCTGGTCTGCCTCAAGCCCCGCTGGCCGGCCGGTGTCGACGCCGACGTCGCGACGATGACGCTGCTCGACCGCCTCAACGACGCCGGCGAGGTCTTCCTGACCCACACCACCGTGCGGCGGGAGGTGGTCCTGCGCGTCGCCATCGGCTCGCCGACGACGACGCGGGCGCACGTCGAGCGCGTGTGGGCGCTGCTCACCGAGGGCCACGACTGGCTGGCCGCCGACTTCGCCACCCAGGCCGCCGAGCAGGCCGCGGCGCGCGCCGCCGAGCGCGAACGGGCCGAGCAGGCCCGCGCCCAGCGGGAGCAGGAGACGGCGCAGCCGGACGGGGAGCGCACCGACGAGGCGGCGGGTGCGGGCCCCGCCTGAGCGGCGGGGCCGCGGCTCACCGGTCCAGGGACCGGATGAGCCCTTCCTGCGCCACGGTGGCGACGTGCCGACCGTCGGCGGACCAGATCTGCCCGAAGCACAACGCGCGCCCCGCCGACGCCGCGGGGCTGTCGGTCTCGTAGAGCAGCCAGTCGTCGGCGCGCACCGGCTGGTGGAACCACACGGCGTGGTCGAGGCTGGCGCCGATGAAGTCCGGCCATCCCCCGCCCAGCCGGGCGAACCCCGCCGAGAGCAGGGTGAGGTCGCTGACGAACGTCAGCGCCGCCGCCTGCACCACCGGGTCGTCGCCCAGCTCGCCGGCGACGCGGAACCAGGTCCACGACTGCGTGTGCGGCGGCGACTTGGGCGGCGCGGCGAACGGGTCCTGCTGGAAGCGCTGCTCGACCACCCGCCCCATCGCCGCCATGAAGGCGGCCCGCTCGCCGTGCCGGGCCACGACCTGGTCGGTGCCCATCATCTCGTCGGGGCCGGGCGCCTGCGGCATCGGCAGGGAGTGCTCCGCCACGGCGGGCTCCCCGGCGTGGAAGTCGGCGGTGAGCGCGAAGATCGCCACGTCCTCGCCCCCGCGCCGCTGGCAGGCGATCACCCGCCGGGTGGAGAACGAGCGCCCGTCGCGGATCCGGTCGACGGAGTAGCGGATCTCCTCCGACGGGTCGCCGGGCCGGAGGAAGTAGGAGTGCAGCGAGTGCACGCCCCGCTCGCCGGGCACGGTGCGGCCCGCGGCGACGAGCGCCTGACCGGCCACCTGCCCGCCGAAGATCCGCTGCCGCTCGCTGCTCGGTGTCTTGCCGACGAACACGTCGGGCTCCCGCTCGGCGAGGTCGAGCACCGACAGCAGCGCCGCCGCCTGGGTGTCCTGCGGCCCGCCGGTCACGAGTCGGTCCCCACCTCGTGCACGCGGATGAGGTTCGTCGACCCGACCGTGTTCGGCGGGCTGCCCGCCACCACGACCACCCGGTCGCCCACCTTCAGCCGGCCGATGGAGAGGAGGGAGAAGTCCACCTGGGCCACCATGTCGTCGGTGTGCTCCACCATGGGCACCAGGAAGGTCTCCACGCCCCAGGACAGGGCCAGCTGGCTGCGCACCCGGGCGTCGACGGTGAACGCGAGCAGCGGCTGCCTCGGGTGCAGCGCCGCCAGCCGTCGGGCGGTCTCCCCCGTCTGCGTGAAGGTGGCCAGCGCCCTGACGTCCAGGGACTCCCCGATGTCCCGCGCCGCCCGGACGATCGCGCCGGAGCGGGACCGCGACCGCCGCGCCACCTCGGGCACCCACAGGTGGTCGCTCTCGACCGCCTCGATGATCCGGTCCATCGTCCGGACCGCGCCGATCGGGTAGGCCCCGACGGAGGTCTCCCCCGAGAGCATGACCGCGTCGGCGCCGTCGAGCACCGCGTTGGCGACGTCGGAGGCCTCCGCGCGGGTCGGCCGGGAGTTGGTGATCATCGACTCGAGCATCTGGGTCGCCACGATGACCGGCTTGTTCCGCTCGCGGGCCGCCTGGATGGCCCGCTTCTGCACCAGCGGCACCTGCTCCAGCGCCAGCTCCACGCCCAGGTCCCCGCGAGCGACCATGATGCCGTCGAACGCCTCGACGATGGCGTCGAGGTTGCGCACCGCCTCGGGCTTCTCCAGCTTGGCGATGACCGGGACGTGGATGTCCTCCTGGCGCATGATGTCGCGGACCAGCGCCACGTCCGCGGGCGAGCGCACGAAGGACAGCGCGATGAAGTCCACGCCCAGGTGCAGCGCGAACCGCAGGTCGCGCTCGTCCTTGTCCGACAGGGCCGGCACGCTCACCGCCACCCCGGGCAGCGAGAGACCCTTGTTGTTCGACACCTTGCCGCCCTCGACGACCAGGCAGAAGACGTCGGGGCCCTCGACGCCGACGACGCTGAGGGAGAGGTTGCCGTCGTCGACCAGCAGGCGGTCCCCGACGCGGACGTCGTTGGCAAGGTCCTTGTAGGTGGTGGAGACCCGCTCCGCGGTGCCCTCGACGTCCTCGACGGTGATGCAGACCTGGCTGCCGGTCGCCCAGGTCACCGGGCCGTCGGCGAAGGTGCCCAGCCGGATCTTGGGCCCCTGGAGGTCCGCCAGGATGGCCACGGCGTGCCCGGTGCTGTCGGATGCCTGCCGCACCAGGTGGTAGGCGGTCGCGTGGTCCTCGTGGGAACCGTGGCTGAAGTTGAGCCGGGCGACGTCCATCCCCGACTCGACGAGGGCGGTGACCTGCTCGGCGGAGCTGGTGGCCGGACCGAGGGTGCAGACGATCTTCGCGCGGCGGGACATGGGGATAACGCTAGTGCCACGACGAACTGCGTGACGGGGCGGGACCGGCGTGTCGGCTACCGGCCTGGTCGCGCCGGGCGGGGCCCGGAGGCTTCCGCGCAGGCGGGACGGACGCGCTCCTCCGAACCGGGGACGGCACGTGGCCGCGGTGCGGTCCGGAGGAGCGCGGTGCCTCAGCGCAGCGCGACCGCCGTCGGGGTGACCGGGCGGGGCAGCATGGACTCCCCCGTCAGCCAGGTGTCGACGGCGGCGGCCGCGGCGCGGCCCTCGGCGATCGCCCAGACGATCAGCGACTGGCCGCGGCCCATGTCGCCGGCCACGAAGACGCCGGGCACGGTGGACATGAACTCTCCGTCACGGGACACGTTGCCCCGCCCGTCGACCTCGACGCCGAGGGTGTCGACGAGGCCCTCGCGCTGCGCCCCGGTGAACCCCATGGCGAGGAACACCAGGTCGGCGGGGAGCTCCCGCTCGGTGCCCTCGATCTTCTGGAACCGGCCGTCGACCCGCTCGACCTCGTGGAGGAGCAGCGCGCGGACGTTGCCGTTCTCGTCGCCGACGAACCGCTCGGTGTTGACCGAGTACAGCCGTTCGCCGCCCTCCTCGTGCGCGCTGGAGACGCGCATGATCATCGGGTAGGTCGGCCACGGGTTGCTGCCTTGGTCACGGCGGTCCGGCGGCGCCGGCATGATCTCCAGCTGCGTGACCGAGGCCGCGCCCTGGCGGTGGGCGGTGCCGAGGCAGTCCGCACCGGTGTCACCGCCACCGATGATCACGACGTGCTTGCCGTGGGCGTTGATCGGCGGGTCGTCGAGCTCCCCGAGAGCCTGGCGGTTGCCGTAGGGCAGGTACTCCATGGCCAGGTGGATGCCGGCCAGCTCGCGCCCGGGAGCGGGCAGGTCACGGCCGATGGTCGCGCCACCGGCCAGGACGACGGCCTCGAAGTCCGCGCGCAGCTGCTCGACCGACAGGTCGCCCTCGCCGCTCCCGCCCACCTCGACCCCGGTGACGAACCGGGTGCCCTCGGCGCGCATCTGGTCCAGCCGGCGGTCCAGGACGGACTTCTCCATCTTGAACTCGGGGATGCCGTAGCGGAGCAGCCCGCCGATGCGGTCGGCCCGCTCGTAGACGGTCACGTCGTGGCCGGCCCGGGTGAGCTGCTGGGCCGCGGCCAGCCCGGCGGGGCCGGACCCGATGACGGCGACCTTCTTGCCGGAGCGCTCGACCGAGGTCTGCGGCTGCACCCAGCCCTCGTCCCAGGCGCGGTCGATGATCTCCCACTCGATCTGCTTGATGGTGACCGGCGACTCCTGCAGGTTCAGCACGCAGGAGCCCTCGCACGGCGCCGGGCAGAGCTTTCCGGTGAACTCCGGGAAGTTGTTCGTCGCGTGCAGCCGCTCGATCGCGTCGTGCCAGTCGTCGCGGCGGGCCAGGTCGTTCCACTCCGGGATCAGGTTCGCCACCGGGCAGGCGTGGTGGCAGAACGGGATCCCGCAGTCCATGCAGCGGGCGGCCTGCTTGCGCACCTCCGCCGTCGGGAAGAGCGGGTCCTCCCCGTTCTGGCGCCGGCTGTAGACGTCCTTCCAGTCCAGGAGCCGGACCTCGACGGGACGCCGCGGCGGGAGGTCGCGCTCGTACTTCAGGAAACCGGTCTGGTCAGCCACGTGCCGCCTCCATCACTGCTCGGTCCACGTCCGTGCCGGCGGCCTCGGCGGCCCGCCGGGCCTCCAGTGCCCGCCGGTAGTCGCGCGGCATGATCACGCTGAACCGCTCGGACCAGCGACCCCAGTCGGCCAGCAGCGCGGTCGCCACGGTCGACTCGGTGTCGGCCGCGTAGCGCACGAGCACGTCGCGCAGCCACTGCGCCGACTCCCCGTCCAGCGGCTCGACGTCCACCATCTCGGGGTTCACCCGGTGCCGGGCGAGGTCCAGCACGTAGGCGATGCCCCCGGACATGCCCGCGGCGATGTTCCGGCCGGTGTGCCCGAGGATCACCGCGCGCCCCCCGGTCATGTACTCGAGCGCGTGGTCGCCCACGCCCTCGACGACGGCGAGCGCGCCGGAGTTGCGCACGCAGAACCGCTCGCCGACCCGGCCCCGGAGGAAGATCTCCCCGCCCGTGGCGCCGTAGCCGATGACGTTGCCGGCGATCACGTTGTCCTCGGCGAGGAACGGCGCCTCGCGGGACGGCCGCACGATGATCCGGCCACCGGACAGCCCCTTGCCGACGTAGTCGTTGGCGTCACCGAACAGCCGCATGGTGATGCCGCGGGGCACGAAGGCGCCGAAGGACTGACCGGCCGATCCGCCGAAGGTGAGGTCGATCGTGCCGTCGGGCAGCCCCTCGCCGCCGAAGCGGCGGGTGACCATCGACCCCAGCATCGTGCCCACGGTGCGGTTGACGTTGCGCACCGGCAGCTCGAGGCTGACCGGTCGCGCGTCGAGCAGCGCCCCCTCGCACAGCTGGATGAGCGTCTGGTCCAGGGCGACGTCCAGCCCGTGGTCCTGGCCGCGCACCGCCCGCCGCGGCGTGCCCTCGGGCAGCTCGGGCACGACGAGCACCGGTGCGAGGTCCAGGCCCTGCGCCTTCCAGTGGTCGACGGCCTGGCGGGTGTCGAGCAGCTCGGCGTGGCCGACGGCCTCGTCGATGGACCGGAAGCCCAGCTCGGCCAGGTAGTGGCGCACCTGCTCGGCGAGGAACTCGAAGAAGGTGACCACGAACTCCGGCCGCCCGGTGAACCGCTTGCGCAGCTCCGGGTTCTGGGTGGCGACGCCGACCGGGCAGGTGTCGAGGTGGCAGACCCGCATCATCACGCAGCCGGAGACCACCAGCGGCGCGGTCGCGAAGCCGAACTCCTCGGCCCCCAGCAGCGCCGCCACGATCACGTCGCGGCCGGTCTTCATCTGACCGTCGACCTGCACCACGATGCGGTCGCGCAGCCCGTTGGCCAGCAGGGTCTGCTGGGTCTCGGCCAGGCCCAGCTCCCACGGGGAGCCGGCGTGCTTGAGCGAGGTCAGCGGCGCGGCACCGGTGCCGCCGTCCATCCCGGAGATCAGGACGACGTCGGCGTGCGCCTTGCTCACCCCGGCCGCGACCGTGCCGACGCCGACCTCGGCGACGAGCTTGACGTGGACCCGTGCCGCGTCGTTGGCGTTCTTGAGGTCGTGGATGAGCTGCTTGAGGTCCTCGATCGAGTAGATGTCGTGGTGCGGCGGCGGGCTGATCAGGCCGACGCCCGGCGTCGAGTGCCGGGTGCGGGCCACCCACGGGTAGACCTTGCCGCCGGGCAGCTGCCCACCCTCGCCGGGCTTGGCGCCCTGCGCCATCTTGATCTGGATGTCGTCGGCGTTGACCAGGTACTCGCTGGTGACGCCGAACCGGCCGGAGGCCACCTGCTTGATCGCCGAGCGGCGCAGGTCGCCGTTGGGGTCGGGGGTGAACCGGTCGGGGTCCTCACCACCCTCGCCGGTGTTGGAGCGGCCGCCGAGGCGGTTCATCGCGATGGCGAGGGTCTCGTGCGCCTCCTGCGAGATGGAGCCGTAGCTCATCGCGCCGGTGTTGAAGCGCTTGACGATCTCGCTGACCGGCTCCACCTCGTCGAGCGGCACCGGCGGGCGCACCCCGGTCTTCAGCGTGAAGAGCCCGCGCAGGGTCGCGGCCTCCTCGGACATCTTGTCCACCGTCTGCGTGTACTTCTCGAACACGTCGTACTGGCGCGACCGGGTGGCGTGCTGGAGCAGGAACACCGTCTCGGGGTTGAACAGGTGCACCTCGCCCTCGCGGCGCCACTGGTACTCGCCCCCGGTCTCCAGCCGGCGGTGCGCCCGCTCGGTGGGGTTCTCCGGGTAGGCCTGGCGGTGGCGCATGGCCACCTCCTCGGCGAGGACGTCGATGCCGACACCGCCCAGCGGGCAGGACGTGCCGGTGAAGTACTCGTCGACGAGCTCCTGGGAGAGACCGACCGCCTCGAAGATCTGCGCCATCGTGTACGAGCCGACGGTGCTGATGCCCATCTTGCTCATGACCTTGAGGACGCCCTTGCCCAGCGCCTTGACCATGTTGCGGACGGCCTGCGCGGGCTCCACACCGGTCAGCGCGCCGTCGCGGATGAGGTCCTCGATCGACTCGAACGCCAGGTACGGGTTGACCGCCGCGGCGCCGTAGCCCAGCAGCAGCGCGACGTGGTGCACCTCGCGGCAGTCGCCGGACTCGACGACGAGCCCGACCTCCATGCGGGTCTTCTCCCGCACCAGGTGGTGGTGCACCGCGGCGGTCATCAGCAGCGACGGGATGGGGGCGCGCTGCTCATCGCAGTCGCGGTCGGAGAGCACGATGATGCGGGCACCGGCGGCGATCGCCTTGCTCACCTTGCTGCGCAGCTGCTCGATCGCCTCGGCCAGCGCCGTGCCGCCACCGTTGACGTCGAAGTGACCGGTGATCCGGACGGCGGCGTACCCGGGCAGGTCGCCGTCGTCGTCGATGTGCAGGATCTTGGCCAGCTCGTCGTTGTCGATGACCGGGAAGGGCAGGTGCACCTGCCGGCAGGACGCCGGGGACGCCTCCAGCAGGTTCTGCTCCGGACCGAAGGTGCGGCCCAGGCTGGTCACCAGTTCCTCGCGGATGGCGTCCAGCGGCGGGTTGGTCACCTGCGCGAACAGCTGCCCGAAGTAGTCGTAGAGCAGCCGGGAGCGGTCCGACAGCGCGGCGATGGGGGTGTCGGTGCCCATCGAGCCGATCGGCTCGGCGCCGCTGGCCGCCATCGGCGTGACCAGCATGCGCAGGTCCTCCTCGGTGTAGCCGAAGAGGAGCTGACGGCGCACGACCGACTCGTGGCTGGGCCGGGAGCGACGGCGCTCGGGCAGCTGCGGCAGGTGCACCAGGCCGGCGTGCAGCCAGTCGTCGTAGGGGTGCTCTGCGGCCAGGGCGCCCTTGACCTCCTCGTCGGAGACGATCCGCCCCGAGGCGGTGTCGACGAGGAACATCCGGCCCGGCTGCAGCCGGCCCTTGGCCACGACGTCGGCGGCCGGGATGTCGAGCACGCCGACCTCGCTGGCCATGACGACCAGGTCGTCCCTGGTGTGCCACCAGCGGCCCGGGCGCAGGCCGTTGCGGTCGAGCACCGCGCCGATCAGCGTGCCGTCGGTGAAGCAGACGGCGGCCGGCCCGTCCCAGGGCTCCATGATCGAGGAGTGGAACCGGTAGAAGGCCCGGCGGGCCGGGTCCATCTCGTCGTGGTTCTCCCACGCCTCCGGGATCATCATCAGCACCGCGTGCGGCAGCGAGCGGCCCGACAGGTGCAGCAGCTCGAGCACCTCGTCGAAGGTGGCCGAGTCGCTGAAGTCGCTGGCGGTGACCGGGAAGATCCGGTCCAGGCCGAGCTCGGAGGCGGGGCCGGCCGGGCCGTCGAACACCTCGGTGGCGAGCTTGGCCTCGCGGGCCCGCATCCGGTTGCGGTTGCCCTTGATGGTGTTGATCTCGCCGTTGTGCGCGATGAAGCGGAACGGGTGGGCCAGCGGCCAGCTCGGGAAGGTGTTCGTCGAGAAGCGGCTGTGCACCAGCGCGATCGCCGACTCGTAGCGCTCGTCGCGCAGGTCGGTGAAGAACAGCGGCAGCTGGTCGGTGGTCAGCATGCCCTTGTAGGTGATCGTGCGCGATGACAGCGAGGCGATGTAGAGCGAGCTGCCCGCGTCGACCGCGGCCCGCTCGGCACGCTTGCGCAGCACGAAGGAGCGCCGCTCCAGGCGGGTGACCCCGTTGCAGACGACGTTCCCGCCGAAGGCCCTCTCGTCGGCCCGGCCGCCCATGGTCTCGGCGACGAAGACCTGCGCGAAGTGCGGCATGACCGCCCGCGCCGTGGGGCCGAGATCGGCGCCCTCCGGCTCGACCGGGACGTCGCGCCAGCCGAGGACGGTGAGCCCCTCCTCCTCGGCGAGGCGGGCCACGTCGTCGTACCGGGCGGCGCGCTCGGCCTCGTCGGTCGGGAGGAACGCGATGCCGACCGAGTACTCGCCGAGCGGCGGCAGGTCGAAGCCCACGCTGGCGCGCAGCAGCGTGTCGGGGATCTGGGTGAGGATGCCGGCGCCGTCACCCGAGTTCGGCTCGGCACCGGCGGCGCCGCGGTGGTCGAGGTTGTGCAGCGCGGTGAGACCGGCGGCGACGATCCGGCGGCTCCGGCGGCCGCGGGCGTCGGCCACGAAGGCGACACCGCAGGCGTCCTTGTCGTTGGCCGGGTCGTAGAGCCCACTGGGGGCGGGCACGGCGGAGAACGGCACAGCGCTGGCGGGGGCTGCCGCGGTGGCGGTGGCGGGAAGGTCGGTCATGTCACTCCCGTCGTCGGCGCACCGTCGTCCCTCGGAGCGAGGGGTGGACGGGGGCGGGGGCCCGGGCCGGAGGTCAAGGGCGGCGGTCAAGGGCGGCACGTGCGGAGGCGCGGGGACCGACCGGACACAGGTGGCCCCGACCGGCAGAGGCGCGCGAGCCCACCGATTGGTGCCGGCGGGCCGTCGTCCGCGGGGCAGCGCTGGCCCGGTCCGACACTACGACCCGACCAGGATCGCTGGCGAGTCAGCCGGAAGCGTACACAGCCGTAACGCCGTCCTGACACGGCCGAAGCCGATCCGTGACAGGGCACACGCCCACCTCCGTCAGGCCGGGCCCGGCGGTCGGTGATCGTCGTCACGCACGCCGGTCGCCGAGGCGCCGGAGGACCCGTCGGACGCTTCGGGCTCCGGCCCGGAGGACGGGCGGGGCCCGCGGTCGACGACCTCCCGGGGGCGCCCGCGCTGCCAGACGAAGTAGGCGACGGCGAGCAGGCCGACGACGATCGAGGTGAAGACGTTGACCCGGACCCCGAAGAAGGTCTCGGCCGGGTCGGTGCGCAGCAGCTCGATCCACAGCCGGCCGGCGCAGTAGGACGCCACGTAGAGCGCGAACGCCCGGCCGTGACCGAGCCGGAAGCGGCGATCGGCCCAGATGACCAGCGCCGCGGCCGCGAGGTTCCACAGCATCTCGTACAGGAACGTCGGGTGGAACGTCCCGAGGACGACCGGCTCACCGTCGGCGCCGGTGACCGCCTGCCCCCCGCTCCACTCGTAGATCGTCAGCGCCCACGGGAGGTCGGTCGGGCCGCCGTAGAGCTCGTTGTTGAACCAGTTGCCCAGCCGGCCGATCGCCTGCGCGACCAGCAGCCCGGGCGCCAGGGCGTCGGCGAACGCGGGCAGCGGGATGCCGCGCCGCCGGCAGGCGATCCACGCCCCCACCCCGCCGAGCGCGATCGCACCCCAGATGCCGAGGCCCCCGTCCCAGATGGCGAAGGCGCGCAGCGGGTCGCCGCCCTCCCCGAAGTACGGGCGGGGGCTGGAGATCACGTGGTAGAGCCGGCCGCCGGCGATGCCGAACGGCACGGCCCAGATGGCGATGTCCAGCACGTCGTCGGGGTTCCCGCCCCGGGCGGTCCAGCGCCGCTGGGTGAGCACGATGGCGGCCACGATGCCGGCGATGATGCACAGCGCATAGGCGCGGATCGGCAGCGGACCGAGGTGCCAGACGGCCTGGGTGGGGCTGGGGATGGCCGCGAGGACGCTCACGCGCGCACGTCCGCCCGGCGGACGCCGTCGACCAGGTCTCCGGTCAGCGCCCGGACGCCCTCGATCCCCCGCCCCTCGATGAGCTCCCGCACGTACGCGGAGCCGACGATGACCCCGTCGGCGAACGCGGCGACCTCGGCGGCCTGGTCGCCGTTCGAGACGCCCAGGCCGACGCAGACGGCGAGACCGGGCGCGGCCTCCCGGGTGCGGGCCACGAGCCGCTCGGCGGCGTCGCCGACGGTGGCACGGGTGCCGGTGACCCCCATGGTCGAGGCCGCGTACACGAAGCCCCGGCAGGCGGCGGTGGTGGACCGCAACCGGGCGTCGGTCGACGAGGGCGCGACGAGGAACACCCGGTCGAGGTCGGCCCGCTCGGCGGCGGCGATCCACGCGGCGGCCTCGTCGGGGATGAGGTCGGGGGTGATGGCCCCTGCTCCCCCGGCCGCGGCCAGATCGGTCGCGAACCGCTCGACGCCGTAGCGCTCGATCGGGTTCCAGTAGCTCATCACCACCGGGACGGCGCCGGCCGCGGCCACCGCCTCGACGGCCCGCAGGACCTCGCGCATGCCGACGCCGTTGCGGACGGCGACGTCGACGGCCTGCTGGATGACCGGGCCGTCCATGCCGGGGTCGCTGTAGGGGACGCCGACCTCGATCACGTCCGCCCCGGCCTCGACGGCCGCCACCATGGCGGCGATCGAGCCCTCGACGTCCGGGTAGCCGACCGGCAGGTACGCGATCAGCGCCGCCCGCCCCTCGGTCCTCGCCACGTCGAGCCGCTCGGCCAGCCTGCTCACGCCATCTCCCCTGCGTCCGGGCCGGGCACGGCCTCGTCGTTGGTGACCGCGCCCTCGGTGGGCTGCTGATCGGTGTCCAGGCCCGGGCCCGGTGCGGCGTCGTCCCGGTCGCCCAGCCCGAACCACCGGGACGCGGTCTCCACGTCCTTGTCACCGCGGCCGGAGAGGTTGACCAGCAGCAGCGAGTCCGGCCCCAGCTCGCGCCCGAGCGCGAGCGCGCCGGCGAGGGCGTGGGCCGATTCGATCGCCGGGATGATGCCCTCGGTCCGGCACAGCAGCGCGAAGGCCTCCATCGCCTCGGCGTCGGTGACCGGGCGGTACTCCGCCCGCCCGATGTCGTGCAGGTAGGAGTGCTCCGGGCCGACGCCCGGGTAGTCGAGCCCGGCGCTGATGGAGTGGGAGTCGATCGTCTGGCCGTTCTCGTCCTGGAGGAGGAACGAGCGGGCACCGTGCAGCACCCCCGGCGTCCCGCCGGTGATGGTCGCCGCGTGCCGGCCGGTGCCGACGCCGTCGCCGCCGGCCTCCAGGCCGATCAGCCGCACCCCGTCGTCGGGGACGAAGGCGGTGAAGATGCCGATGGCGTTGGACCCCCCGCCGACGCAGGCCAGGACGGCGTCCGGCAGGCGCCCCTCGCGCTCGAGCACCTGGGCACGCGCCTCGTCGCCGATCACCCGCTGGAAGTCCCGGACCATCGCCGGGAAGGGGTGCGGCCCCGCTACGGTGCCGAAGACGTAGTTGGTCGTCTCGACGTTGGTGACCCAGTCGCGGAAGGCTTCGTTGATCGCGTCCTTGAGGGTGCGGGAGCCGGTGGTGACCGGGACGACCTCGGCGCCGAGCAGCCGCATGCGGGCGACGTTCAGCGCCTGGCGCCGGGTGTCCTCCTCGCCCATGTAGACGGTGCAGGACAGCCCCATGAGGGCCGCCGCGGTGGCGGTGGCGACGCCGTGCTGGCCGGCGCCGGTCTCCGCGATGACGCGGGTCTTGCCGATCCGCTTCGTCAGGAGCGCCTGGCCCAGCACGTTGTTGATCTTGTGGGAGCCGGTGTGGTTGAGGTCCTCGCGCTTGAGCAGGACCCGGGCGCCGCCCGCGTGGGCGGCGAACTTCGGCACCTCGGTGACCGGGCTCGGCCGGCCGGTGTAGTCGCGCTGCAGGCGGGCGAACTCGCTGAGGAAACCCGGGTCGACCCGCATGGCCTCGTACGCCTCGGTCAGCTCGTCGAGCGCGGCGATCAGCGCCTCGGGCACGAACCGGCCGCCGAAGACCCCGAAGTGCCCGGTGGCGTCCGGCCAGCCTGGTCGCGCCGGGAGCGAGAGGTCTCCGGTCTGCGGTGGGCTGGTCGTCGTCATGCGCACAGTGTCCCGCGCCGGGCGCCGCGATCGGCGCAGGGGTGCGCGGGACGTCACCGGATCGGACCAGTGCACCCGGGACCCGGTCAGAAGGGAGGTGGGTCGTCGTCCGGGTCCGCTGGTGGTGGTGGCGGCTCGGGTGGTGCGGTGAGGACGCGGTAGCCGGGTGGTCGGCTGGTGCGGGTGACGCCGGTGGGGGTGATGACGGTGAGCACGCCGTCGTCGCTCATCGTGTGCTGCCAGCCGGGGGCGAAGGTCTTGAGCCGGTGGTGGTGGCGGCACAGGCAGCACAGGTTCTCGCAGGCGGTGGCTCCACCGTCGGCGTGGGGCAGGACGTGGTCGATGTCGGCCCAGCCGGCGGGTGCGGTGCAGCCGGGATGGCGGCAGGTGCGGTCGCGGGCCTCGAGGAAGCGCTGCTGGGCGGCCGAGGGGCGGTAGCGGTCGACTGCCGCCGGCGGGCCGAGCAGCGGGCAGTCGCAGGACCGGGCGGGGTGGTGGGGGCAGCCGCGGGTGGCCAGCCGCGCCAGCTCCGCCCGGCCGGTGACGGCCCGCAGCTTTCCGGTGGCGTCGGTGAGCGCGATCTGCAGGCTGCCGCCGGGCGGGGCCTGGATGCTGCAGGCGTCGAGCTGGGTGAGCAGTTCGCGCAGGTGGGCGGCGGTGATCGGCTCCCCGTCCACCTCCCCGACCGGCGCGGGCGCCCCGCCTGTGACCGCTTCCGACGCAGTACGGGTGAAGGCGGGCGGGCGCGGCCCACCGGCGGCCAGGAACCGGCCGGGAGTCAATGCGTCCAGTGGTGCGACCACGGTCAGCTGGGCGGTCACCGCGGGCTGCTGTTGCCAGGGGCGCAGCAGCAGATCGGCCAGTGCTCCGGCGCGCAGCATCCCGATCGGCCGCGCATCCCCGGCGTCCTTCGCGGCGCGGGCGTGCCGATCCAGGGCGTCGCGGCAGGCGCGGGCCTCGGGATGGGGCAGCAGGGCGCGCAGCTCGCTCATCCCGTCCCCGACCGGGCGCACCGTCACATCCGCCGCGCGCCGGCGGGCCTCCCGCCGCCGGTCGGCCGCGGCGGCGTCCCGGGCCAGCAGCTCGGTGCGCACCGCCGCCCGCAGCTTCCCCACCCCCAGCTCGGTGGCGGTGGGGAGGACGGCGGTCTCCATGCCGGCGATGACCGCGGGGTCGGTGTCGGCGCCGGTGGCGGCGACCTCGGCGGCGATCGCCCGGGCCCGCGGCCAGTCCAGCCGCCCCAGCCGCAGCGCAGCGAAGGTCGCCGGCAGCACGGTGGTGAGCACGTGGGCGTGCTCCACCTGCGTCACTGCCGCCGTGCGGCTGCAGTTCTGCACCGCGGCCAGCTCATCGGGCACGAACTCGCTGGCCCCCGGCGGGCCGACCTGCCCGGCGCGCTCACCGCCGGGCAGCAGGTCGGCCGGGGCGGGGCGGGTGGCGGCCAGGTCCATCACCAGCTCCGCGCGCAGCGCGGCCAGCCGAGCCTCCGCGGCCACGATCTGCCCCAGCAGCTCCGCGGCCTCTGCCGCCGACCGCCGCGCGGGCAGCCAGGCACTGAGCGGCTCGTCCCACCGCTGCGGATCAGGATCCTCCAGCTCCCACGGCGAGGGCGCGTCGGACACCGGCGCCACGGTCACCCCGACCGCGAACCCGACCACCGACATACCCGCAGGCTAAGCAGGGGGTACGACAATTCCCGCAGGTCAGAGGCACTCTCACGATTCAGGTGAGAGATGGAGAGGGGTACCGGGGGGGCCTGCCACATCTGGCAGGTGCCGGTTCGCGAGTTGATGGCTCTCCTGGCCAACGAGCACCACGATTCCCCGGTCACGGTCAAGGGCATCTGCCCCCACGGGGACCACCTCGTCCAGGACGACCTGGAGGTCTCGACGACGAGGGACCCGTCCCGGACATCGAGAAGGTCTGCATCCTCGGGACGGCCGCACCCGAAGCGGAACACCTGCACCGCGACAGGCAGGAGGGTGACGCTCCTGCCTGCGGGCGACCCGGATCCTGAGGGGCAGCCTGCTCAGCGCGTGGTGCGCGGGGTGGCCGGGTGCGAGCCGGCGGTGACCAGGTCGGCGACGGCCTGGCGGGCGTCGCCGGCGGTGACCAGACCCTCGCCCACGAGCACGGCGTCGGCCCCGGCGGCGGCATAGCTGATCAGGTCGTGCGGGCCGCGGACCCCGGACTCGGCGATCTTGACGACCTCCGACGGCAGGCCGGGGGCGATCCGCTCGAAGGTGGACCGGTCCACCTGCAACGTGGTCAGGTCGCGGGCGTTGACCCCGATCACCGAGGCGCCGGCCGCCATCGCGCGGTCGGCCTCGGCCTCGGTGTGCACCTCGACCAGCGCGGTCATGCCGAGGGACTCGACCCGCTCCAGCAGCCCGACCAGCACGTTCTGCTCCAGTGCGGCGACGATCAGCAGGACCACGTCGGCCCCGTACGCCCTGGCCTCGTGCACCTGGTAGCTGCTGACGATGAAGTCCTTGCACAGCACCGGGACGTCGACGACGGCGCGGACGGCCGCGAGGTCGGCGTGCGACCCCCCGAAGCGGCGCCGCTCGGTCAGGACCGAGATGACGCGCGCACCGCCGGCGGCGTACTGCTGCGCGAGCTGGGCCGGATCGGCGATGTCGGCCAGGTCGCCCTTGGACGGACTACGCCGCTTCACCTCGGCGATCACGCCGACGCCGGGGGCACGCAGGGCCGCGAGCGCATCCCGCGCCGGCCGGGCCGCCTGCGCGGCGGCCTTCACCTCGTCCAGCGGTGTCGCGGCCTCGCGGACGGCGAGGTCGGCGCGGACACCGTCGATGATCTCGTCGAGCACGTTCACGGCGTCGTCGCAGCCTCGGCCGAGGTCCCGTGGTTGCTCATCGGCGCCACTGCTCCTCGTACGTCGATCCCGGCGGATGGGTGGCCCCACTCTAGAGGCGGGCCACGGAACCCCCGGCCCGGGGGCGGGCATCGCGATCCCGGGCCGTTCCGCTATAGGGGTGAACCCGGCCGCGGCGGGGGTGGGGGTTCGGTCGGGTCCTCCCCGCGATCCAGCGCCTTCCAGGCGTCGTCCGCACGGTCCTCCTCCGACCGCACCGGCGCCTGCCCCGCGTCGCGCTCGTAGCGCCGACCCATCGCGGGCCACGAGGCCCCGCGGAGCACGGCCAGCACCCCGGCGAGGACGGCCAGCACCCCGGCGGCCACCGCCAGGCCCGGCCAGACCACGGAGATCTCCACCGACGTCGCGGTGACGCTGGTGCCGCCGACGCCGGGCAGGTCGGCGGCGGCATCGGCGACTCCCCCGGTCAGCACCCGGGTGCCCGACCACAGCAGGGCGCCACCGCAGGCCGCCACCAGCAGCCCGACCACCAGCCGACCCGTCCCGCGCACCGCCAGCAGCGCGACGGCCGCGGCCAGCAGCACCAGGCCGGCGGCGGTCACCAGCGGTGCCGCGGCGCCACCGGTGAGGGTCCCGCTCACCGGCGGCAGAGGAGCCCGTCGCTCGGCGGTCACCTCCGCCCAGCGCTGGCCCGCCGTCGACAGGGCCAGCGCCCCGGCCACCGCGGCACCGACCACGACGGCCGCGAGCTCGCGCCGCGCACCCGGCCGGTCGCCGGCCGCCGCACCGCTCACGGCAGCTCCCGCAGCCGCTCCGCCGTCGCGATCGCCGACAGCACGGCGCGCGCCTTGTGACGGGTCTCGGCCTCCTCGGCCGCGGCGTCGCTGTCGGCCACGATGCCCGCCCCGGCCTGCACGTACGCGCGCCCCTGGTGCAGGACGGCGGTGCGGATGGCGATCGCCATGTCCATGTCGCCGCTGGCGTCGACGTAGCCGACGGTGCCCGCGTACAGGGCGCGCCGCGTCGGCTCGAGGGTGTCGATGATCGCCATGGCGCTGGGCTTCGGTGCGCCGGAGACGGTGCCCGCGGGGAAGGTCGCGTCGAAGACGTCCAGGGCGTCGCAGCCGGGCCGCACCTCGCCGGCAACGGTCGAGACCAGGTGCATGACGTGGCTGTAGTGCTCGACCCGCATGAAGTCGGGCACCTCGACGCTGCCCGGCACGCAGACCCGCCCCAGGTCGTTGCGCGCCAGGTCGACGAGCATGACGTGCTCGGCCCGCTCCTTGGGGTCGGCGAGCAGCCCCTCGGCCAGGCGCACGTCCTCCTCGGGCGTGGCGCCGCGCGGCCGGGTACCGGCCGGCGGGTGCACGACGGCCGAGGTGCCGGTCACCGTCACCAGCGCCTCCGGGGAGGAGCCGACGACGTCGAACGGCGTCTCCCGGCCCGCGAAGCGCAGCAGGTACATGTACGGCGACGGGTTGGTCGCCCGGAGCACCCGGTAGAGGTCCAGCGCAGCGACGTCGGTCTCGAGCTCGAACCGCTGGGCCAGCACCACCTGGAAGGCGTCGCCGGCCCGGATGTGCTCCCGCACCTCCTCGACGCCGGCCTGGAAGACCCCGGGTGCCAGGTTGCTGCGCACCGACGCCGGCACGTCGGCCGGCTCGAAGACCGCGACCGCCGGCGCGGCGGGCCGGACCAGCGCGGCGGCCATGGCGTCCAGGCGCGCGACCGCGTCCTCGTAGCCGGCGGCGGAGGGCTCGGCTCCGGCCCCGCGCAACGCGTTGGCGATGAGCAGCACCGACCCGTCGCTGTGGTCCAGCACGGCCAGGTCGGTCACCAGCATCATCGCCAGCTCCGGCATGCCCAGGTCGTCGACGCTGGTGCTCGGCAGCCGCTCCAGGCGGCGGACGACGTCGTAGCCCAGGTAGCCCACCAGCCCACCGGTGAGCGGGGGCAGCCCCGGCGCGCGGGGCGAGCGCAGCCGCCGCGCCAGGACCCGCACGGCCTCCAGGGGATCGGCCGGCAGGTCGTCGGTCAGCCCGGGCACGTCGTCCCCGAGCCACTGCGTGCGGCCGTCGCGCTCGGTGAGCACTCCCGCGCTGCGGACCCCCACGAAGCTGTACCGCGCCCACCGCTTGCCCTGCTCGGCCGACTCCAGCAGGACCGTGCCCGGACGGTTGCCGGCGAGCTTGCGGTAGACGCCCACGGCGGTCTCGCCGTCGGCCAGCAGGCGGCGGGTGACCGGGATGACGGGCGCCGCCGTCGCCGCGAACTCCTCCGGCGAGGGCGAGGTGACCCCGAACCTCACGGCGCCACCCCCTGCGCGGCCGGCAGCACCCGGTGGAAGCAGCTGCGCTCGCCGGTGTGGCACGCGGCGCCCTCCTGGTCGACGAGCAGCAGCAGCGCGTCGCCGTCGCAGTCCAGCCGCACCTCCCGCACCCACTGCCGGTGCCCGGAGGTCTCCCCCTTCACCCAGTACTCCCGCCGGCTGCGCGACCAGTAGGTCGCCCGCCCGGTCGTGAGGGTCCGGCGCACCGCCTCGTCGTCCATCCAGGCCACCATGAGCACCTCGCGGGTGTCGTGCTGCTGGACGACGGCGGCGACCAGGCCGGCCGGGTCACGGCGCAGCAGGGCGGCGACCTCGGGGGCCAGCGCGGGTTCGGAGGGATCGGTCGCGGACATGCCGCCAGTCTGCCGTGCCGCCCGGTCAGCCCTGCGGGGCGGTGAACCAGCTGCGCCCGCCGCCGAAGAGCACCAGCCCGAGCGCGACGAGCGGGGCGGCGGCGAAGAACAGGCTGAACACGGCGAGCACCCCGCCGACGTCCTCGACCGCCGCGGCCGGCCCCAGCAGGTCGGTCAGCTTCGCCCACCAGTAGACGGCGAGCACCAGCTGGGCGCCGTGCGCGGCCAGCACCACCAGCCACGCCGTGCGGGTGCGCCGGACCAGGGCGAGGATCCCGGCGGCCACCAGCAGCGCCACCGACACCAGCTGGACGATCGCGAGCGCGCCGCCCTCGCGGGCGAACACGTAGGCCTGGGTGGGGGCGGCACCCGGGCTCTGCTCGATCGCCATCTCCGCGAGCGAGGCGAAGAACCACACGTACAGCGAGGCCACCGCGACCAGCAGCGCCTGCACGAAGCTCAGCACCGCGGCGCCGACGACCTGGCCCGGCCGGCGCCCGGCCCGGGGCGGCACCGGACCGCCAGGGAACGGCGCGGTCCCGTACGGGCCGGGGTGGCCGTAGCCGTACGGGCCGGGGTAGCCGTAGGGCGGGGGGCCGTACCCGGGCGGCGGCGGGCCGTAGGGCGACGCGTAGCCGGGAGGCGGCGCCGTGGGCGGCGGGCCGGTGTAGCCGGGCCCCTGCTCGGTCGGCGTCGCCGGGTCCGACCAGGGGTCGCGCGGTGCGCTCACGTCCCGCCCGTCACAGGGCGGCCGCGAGCGCGCGACCCGCGACCCGGCCGGAGAACAGGCAGCCGCCGAGGAAGGTGCCCTCCAGCGAGCGGTAGCCGTGCACACCGCCACCACCGAAGCCGGCCACCTCACCGGCGGCGTAGAGCCCGCTGAAGACCTCCCCGCCGGGCCGTAGCACGCGGCCGGAGAGGTCGGTCTCCAGCCCGCCGAGGCTCTTGCGGGTGATGACGTTGAGCCGGACGGCGACCAGCGGCCCGGCCTCGGGGTCGAGGATGCGGTGCGGCGGGGCGACCCGGATCAGCTTGTCGCCGAGGTAGTTGCGGGCGCCGCGGATCGCGGTGATCTGCAGGTCCTTCGTGAAGGTGTTGCCGACCTCCCGGTCGCGGGCCACGATCTCCCGCTCCACCTGCGCGAGGTCGAGCTCCGGAGCGCCGCCGGTCACGCGGTTCATGCCCGCCACCAGCTCCGGCAGGGTGCGGGCGACGACGAAGTCCTCGCCCCGGTCCAGGAACGCCTGGACGGGGCCGGAGACGCCGGCCTTCACCCGGGTGGCGAGCAGCCGGAGGTCCTTGCCGGTGAGGTCGGGGTTCTGCTCGGAGCCCGAGAGGGCGAACTCCTTCTCCACGATCTTGTGGGTGGCGACGAACCAGGTGTGCTCGTGGCCGGTCTGCCCGATGTGCGCGAGCGTCCCGAGCGTGTCGAACCCGGGGAACAGCGGCACCGGGAGCCGCTGGCCGGTGGCGTCGAGCCACAGCGACGACGGGCCGGGGAGGATGCGGATGCCGTGCCGCGCCCAGACCGGCGAGTGGTTGGCGACGCCCTCGGTGTAGTGCCACATCCGGTCGCCGTTGACCATGCTCGCGCCGGCGGCCACGGTGGCCTCCTGCATCAGCCCGTCGACGTGTGCCGGGACGCCGGAGAGCAGCCGCTGCGGTGCCGGACCGAGCCGGGCCGGCCAGTAGCGGCGCACCAGGTCGTGGTTGCCGCCGATGCCGCCGGAGGTGACGACGACGGCCTGCGCGGAGAGCTCGAACTCCCCCACCTCGGCCCGTGAGCTGGCCTCGCCGCGGGCCACGCCGCTGGGCTCCAGCACCGCGCCGCGGACACCGGTCACCGCGCCGCCGCTCACGACGAGCTCGGTGACCCGGTGCCGGAAGCGCAGCTCGACCCGGCCCGCCGCGACGGCCGCCCGCACCCGGCGCTCGAACGGGGCCACCACACCGGGACCGGTCCCCCACACGATGTGGAACCGCGGCACCGAGTTGCCGTGCCCGGTGGCCGTGTAGCCACCGCGCTCGGCCCACCCGACGACCGGGAAGAACCCGATGCCCTGCTCCTTGAGCCAGGCCCGCTTCTCCCCCGCGGCGAACTGCAGGTAGGCCTCGGCCCACTGGCGGGGCCAGTGGTCGCTGTCGCGGTCGAAGCCGGCGGTGCCGAACCAGTCCTGGCGGGCCAGCTCCAGCGAGTCGCGCACCCGCAGCCGGCGCTGCTCGGGCGAGTCGACGAGGAACAGGCCACCGAAGGACCACCACGCCTGCCCGCCCAGCGACGCCTCGGGCTCCTGGTCGACCAGGATGACCCGCTTGCCGGCGTCGGCAAGCTCGGCGGTGGCGACCAGGCCGGCCAGGCCCGCCCCCACCACGACGACGTCCGCCTCGGAGCTGTGCGTGTCGGTGCTCACGCCCCGACGCTAGCGGGCGCGAACCCGTCCGCGCCGTCCCCCCGCGGGGCGACGCGCGGGTGGCCGGCGGACAGCCGCACGGGGCAGGACCGGGCCGGCGGTCAGGAGGGCCCTGTCCGGGTGGCCACGTGGTCGCGGACGGCCGGGCTGAGGCACAGCCCGAGCACGCCCAGCAGCGCGACGAGGAGGACCGCCATCGCCACCGCGATGCGATTGCCGTCGGCCGCCGCCCCCACGAGCTGCCACGCCACGAGGACGGCGGACAGCGCGCTCGCCGCCGCGAGCAGTCCGCGGCTGCGACGGCGCAGGAGCTGCACGGCCCCCGCGGCCAGCAGGACAGCGGCGCCCGCGGGCAGCAGCGCCCAGCCCCAGCCACCAGCGCCCGTGTCGAGGCCGGCCAGCGCCCGGATGATCACCGCCGCCCACAGCAGCGGAAGGGTGCAGAGCAGGGCCAGGACGGCCGCCACCACCGCGGGACCGCGCCCCCGTTGCCCCGCTCCGCTGCCAGGCATGCGGCCACGCTAGCCGCTGGCGCGCCCGATCAGCCGACCGGCTCGGGTTCGCCCGCGGACGAGCGGCGCCAGGATGCGTGCAGCCGGGCGTAGGGCCCGTCGGCGTCCACGAGCTCCGCGTGCGTGCCGCGCTGCACGACGTGCCCGGCGTCGACGACGAGCACCTCGTCGGCCCGCTCGGCGGTGGAGAGGCGGTGCGCGATGGTCAGCGTGGTGCGGCCGGCGGTGAGGGTGTCCAGCGCGCGGGTCAGCCGCTGCTCCGTGGCCGGGTCGACGGCGCTGGTCGCCTCGTCGAGCACCAGCAGGTCGGGGTCGGCCACGTACGCGCGGGCGACGGCGACCAGCTGCCGCTCGCCGGCCGACAGCGACTCCCCGCGCTGCCCGACCGCCGTCCCGACGCCCGCCGGCAGACCGGCGACCCACGCGCCGAGGCCCAGGTCGTCGAACGCGGCGACGACGTCGTCGTCGGTCATGCCGGGGCGGCCGTAGCGCACGTTGTCGGCCACGGTGGCGTCGAACAGGAACCCGTCCTGCGGCACCATCACCACCCGCGCGCGCAGCGAGGCGAAGGCGACGTCGGACAGCGGCACCCAGCCACCGGCGTCGGAGCCGAGCAGCACCCGCCCTCCGGCCGGGTCCATGAGCCGGGTGACGAGCTTGGCGAACGTCGTCTTCCCCGAGCCGGTCTCCCCCACGATCGCCACGCGGGTGCGCGGCGCGATGGTCAGGTCGACGTCGTCGAGCGCCGCCCGCGCGCCGGGGGCGTAGCGGAAGGTGACGTGCTCGAAGCGGACGCCCAGCGGCCCGGCCGGCAGCTCCCGCACCCGGTCGGGGGCGGCGACGGCGGGGTCGCGGACGTCGGGCTCGGTGTCGAGCACGTCGAGCACCCGGCGGAAGCCGGCGACGGCGTTCTGCGCCTCGTTGAGCACCTCGCTGGCGGTCTGCACGGGGGCGACGAAGAGGGTGACCAGGAAGAGGAACGCGACGAGCGTGCCGGGGGTGATGTCGCCGGCCAGACCCAGCAGCACGCCGACGACCACGACGGCGGCGTTGGCGATCGCGGCGACGAACTCGCCGCTGACGAACACCGCGGCGGTCACCTTCTGCGCATCGACCTGGGCGCGGTAGTGCCGGTCGATGGCGGCGTCCAGCCGCGCGGCGGTGCGGGCGCGCACCCCGTAGGCCCGCACCGTCGGGGCGCCGACCACCGACTCGGAGACCGCGGCGAGCACGTCGCCGACGCGCTCCCGGACCACGCCGTAGACCTGCACCAGCCGGCGGGCGAACCAGCGGACGGCGAACACCAGGGGGACGAAGCAGAGGAGCACCAGGAGCGTGAGCTGCCAGGAGTAGACGAACATGACGGCGGTGGCGACGACGAGCTGCCCCACGCTGACCAGCCCGAGGACACCGCCCCACTGCATGAACACCGACAGCTGGTCGACGTCGCTGGTCACCCGGGAGACGAGCGAGCCGCGCCGCTGGCCCTGCTGGTGCAGCACGGAGAGGTCGTGCACGTGCCGGAACGCCCGCACCCGCAGACCCGCCAGGGCGGTCTCGGTCGTGCGGAACAGCCGGACGTTCATCCGGTAGACCGCGACGGCGGTGAGCACCACGACGAGGGCGCAGCCGGCGACCACCCAGGCGACCAGCCCGAGATCGGGGCCGGCGGGCGCACCCAGGCCGCGGTCGATGACCTGCTGCACGGCGATGGGCACGACCACGCGGCCGGCCGTGGCGACCAGGGCCAGGGCGAAGGTGACCGGCAGGCCGCGCCGGAACTCCGGCATCATCCGCAGGCCGCGTCGCAGCGTGGCCAGGGCCCCCTCGGGCGCGCGGTCGTCGAGCCGCGTCGCGGCGGTCACGCCGGCACCTCCGCCTGCGCGTAGGCCTGCACCAGCGCCGTGTACCCCGGCACCTCGGCCAGCAGCTGCTCGTGGGTGCCGCGGGCGACGGCGCGGCCGTCCTCGAACCAGACGACCTCGTCGGCCAGCGCGATCGTGGCCTGCCGGTAGGCGACCACCACCACGGTCGTCGGCCTCCCGCTCCGCCGCAGCGCGTCGAGGATGCGCGCCTCGACGGCGGGGTCCACGGCGCTCGTGGCGTCGTCGAGCACCAACAGCCGGGGGCGGCGGACCAGGGCGCGGGCGAGCGCGAGCCGCTGCCGCTGGCCGCCGGACAGGGACGCGCCCCGCTCGCCGACCCGGGTGTCCAGGCCGTCGGGCAGCGCGGCCACGAACTCGTCGGCCGCCGCCACGCGCAACGCCGTCGCCACCTCGTCGTCGTCGAAGGGGGCGCCGAGGGTGACGTTGCCGCGCACCGTGTCGTCGAAGAGGAAGGCGCTCTGCGCGACGAACGCCGCCTGGCCGTTCACCTCGCCCTCCCGCAGCCGGCGCAGGTCGACCCCGTCGAGCAGCACCCGGCCGTCGGCCGGGTCGACCAGGCGCACCAGCAGGCCGGCGAGCGTGGACTTGCCCGACCCGGTGGGGCCGACCACGGCCACGGTGCGGCCGGCCGGCACGTCGAAGGTGACGCCGGTCAGCGTGGGACGGCTGCCCCCGTCGAACGTGAACGCCACGTCGCGCAGGGCCACCGCGGCGCCGCCGGCGCCCGCGACGGCGGCGTCCGGCCCGTAGGGCGTCTCCCCGGTCGCCTCGAGGACGGGGGTGACCCGGTCGAACCCGGCCAGCGCACGCGGCAGGTCGGCGAGCACCCAGCCGATGGCCCGGATCGGCAGGGCGAGCAGGGTGAACAGGTAGGCGATCGACACCAGGTCCCCGGCGTCGGTGGCGCCCTCGGCCACCCGGCCGGCGCCGATGAGCAGGACGGCGAGGGTGCCGAGGTTCGGCAGCGCCTCCATCATCGGGTCGAAGAGCCCGCGCACCCGGCCGACGGCGATCAGCCCGTCACGCAGCTCCTCGGCCCGGGCGGCGAAGCGTTCGGTCTCGGTGTCCTCGCGGCCGAGCGTCTTCACCACGAGCGCCGCGTCGAAGCTCTCGTGCGCGATCTCGCTGACCTCGGCCCGCAGCTGCTGGGCCCGCTGCATCCGCGGGCTCATCACCTGCGAGTAGACGGCGTTGGCTGCGAACACCAGCGGGAACACCACGAGTCCGACCAGCGCCAGGAGCGGGTCGGTGAGGACGAGCGCCACGCTGGTGATGGCGATCATCACCAGCGCACCGCAGGCGAACGGCAGCGGCGCGACGAAGAACCACGCCGACTCGACGTCCGAGTTGGCGTTGGAGAGCAGCTGCCCCGTGGGGTGGCGCTGGTGCCAGGAGAGCGGCAGCCGCAGGTACTGGCCGGTCACCCGGCGGCGGTACTCGGCCTGCAACCGGTAGCTCATGACGCCGGCGAACAACCGGCGGCCCAGGATGCCGACGATCTTCAGCAGGGCGACGCCGAGGATCGCGACGGCGGCCAGGGTGAGGGCGGCCGCGGTGGTGGCGCCCTCGTCGAACGAGGGCAGCAGCACGCGGTCGGTGATCTCACCGATGACGTAGGCGCTGGCGACCGTCATCGCGCCGTAGAGGCTGCTGGCCAGCAGCGCGAGGGTGAACATGCCCGGCTGCTCGGCGATCGCCCGCCGGACGTGACGCAGCCCCCGTCGGACGACGGCGTCTCGGCGGCGGGACACGGAACTCCTCGGGGTCGGTGCAGGCACCTGGATGCTACGCGATCGTTAGTGGGGCTAAACGACCCCGCGCACCGGTGCACGCCGGGTTTCGGGCCCGGGCTTCCTCGGTAACTCCGCCGGGTGAGCGACTCTTCCCCGTCCCTGGTCGACCGCGAGCGCGCCGCGCTGGCCGACCTCCTCGACGAGCTCGGCCCCGACGCGCCGACCTGCTGCGAGGGGTGGACCACCGCCCATCTCGCCGCGCACCTGGCCGTGCGCGACCGGCGCCCCGACGCCCTCCCGGGGTACGGCCTGGAGATGCTGCCCGGTGGTGCGCGCCTGGCGTGGTGGTCGCACCGGCTGGAGGACCGGCTGCGCGAGTCGACGCCGTACGCGGAGGTGGTCGACCAGGTGCGCAGCGGGCCGCCGGCGTGGTCGCCGATGACGCTGCCGGCCGCCTCCAAGGCGTTCAACGTGTCGGAGTTCGCCATCCACCACGAGGACGTCCGCCGCGCCCAGCCCGGCTGGGAACCGCGGGTCCTCCCCCGCGAGGAGCAGGACCAGCTGTGGGCCGGGCTTGGGCTCTACGCGCGCCGCGCCGCCGGCCGCCGCGGCCTGGTGCTGCGCCGCAGCGACGACCCCGGTGCGGAGAAGCGGCTGGGGGCCGGCGGGCGCACGGTCACCGGCGAGCCGCTGGAGCTGATGCTGTGGGCCTCCGGCCGGCGCGACGTCGCCCGCGTCGAGGTCGGCTAGCCAGGCGCCGGTCGCCGGGTCACGGGACGAGCCGGACGGCGCCCTTGTCCGCGGACTGGGCGAAGGCGGCGTAGGCCCGCAGCGCGGTGGACACCGGGCGGCGCCGATCCCTCGGGCGGTAGCCCCCGGCGGCCTCCAGCGCCGCCCGCCGGTTCCCGAGCTCCTCCTCGCCGACCTCCAGCCGGATGCTCCGTCCCGGGATGTCGATGCTGACCGCGTCGCCGTCCCGCACCAGTGCGATGACCCCGCCCGCCGCCGCCTCCGGGGAGACGTGCCCGATGGACAGCCCGGACGTCCCGCCCGAGAACCGGCCGTCGGTCACCAGCGCGCAGGCCGCGCCGAGGCCCCGGCCCTTCAGGAACGCGGTGGGGTACAGCATCTCCTGCATGCCCGGTCCGCCTTGCGGCCCCTCGTAGCGGACGACGACGACGTCACCGGCCTGCACCGGCCGGTCAGGATGGCCTCGACGGCGTCCTCCTGGGACTCGACGACCACGGCCGGACCGCGGAAGCGCAGGATCGACTCGTCCACGCCGGCCGTCTTCACCACGCAGCCGTCGGCCGACAGGTTGCCGCGCAGCACGGCGAGCCCCCCGTCGGCGGTGTAGGCGTGCGCCACCGACCGGATGCAGCCGGCCTCGGCGTCGAGGTCGAGGCCCGCCCACCTCTCCGACTGCGAGAACGCCGCCGCCGAGCGCCGGCACCCCGGTGCCGCGTGGAAGAGCTCGACCGCCTCCGGCGTCGCCCGCCCACCCCGGACGTCCCAGTCGTCGAGCCAGCCGCGCAGGTCGGGGCGGTGCACCGATCGGACGTCGCGGCGCAGCAGCCCGGCGCGGTCCAGCTCGCCGAGGATGGCGGGCACGCCTCCGGCGCGGTGGACGTCCTCGACCAGGTGGACGCCGTTCGGCGCGACCCTGGCCAGGCACGGCGTGCTCCGGGAGATCCGGTCGACGTCGTCGAGGGTGAAGTCCAGCTCCGCCTCGGCGGCCGCGGCCAGCAGGTGCAGGATCGTGTTCGACGAGCCGCCCATGGCGATGTCCAGGGCCATCGCGTTCTCGAAGGCCGCGCGGCCGGCGATCGCCCGCGGCAGCACCGAGGCGTCGTCGCGGTCGTAGTAGGCCCGGACCAGCTCCATGACCGTGGTGCCGGCCGCCTCGTACAGGCCGCGGCGGGCGGTGTGGGTGGCCAGCGTCGTCCCGTTGCCCGGCAGCGCGAGACCGAGCGCCTCGGTCAGGCAGTTCATCGAGTTGGCGGTGAACATGCCCGAGCACGAGCCGCAGGTCGGGCAGGCGTTCTCCTCGATGCGGCCGAGGTCGGCATCGGTCACCGACGGGCTGGCCGAGTCGGCGATCGCCGAGACCAGGTTCAGGCCGGTGCGGACCGTGCCGTCCACCAGGGTCGCCGTGCCGCCCTCCATCGGACCGCCGGAGACGAAGACGGTCGGGATGTCCAGCCGCAGCGCGGCCATGAGCATGCCGGGGGTGATCTTGTCGCAGTTGGAGATGCAGACCAGCGCGTCGGCGCAGTGGGCCTGCACCATGTACTCGACCGAGTCGGCGATCAGGTCGCGGGAGGGCAGCGAGTACAGCATCCCGCCGTGGCCCATGGCGATGCCGTCGTCGACCGCGATGGTGTCGAACTCCCGCGGCACGCCGCCGGCCGCGGAGACGGCGTCGGAGACGATCCGGCCGACCGGCTGCAGGTGCCTGTGACCGGGGACGAACTCGGTGAAGCTGTTGGCGACGGCGACGATCGGCTTGCCGATGTCGTCGCCGTCGACGCCGGCCGCGCGCAGCAGCGCCCGGGCTCCGGCCATGTTGCGGCCGTGGGTGACGGTGCGGGACCGCAGCTCTGCCATGCGGCCAGTCAGCCACCCGGGGGCGGGAACGGGGTAGACGCTGCCGGTGCTAGCAGTGGCGGTACTAGGTTCGCCGCGTGACCCAGGAGGCGCGGCGCCGGGAGCTCGGCAGCTTCCTGCGCAGCCGGCGGCAGGCGCTGTCCCGGGCGGACTTCGGGCTGCCGGACCCGCCGCGCCGGCGCAGCCCCGGCCTGCGGCGGGAGGAGGTCTCGGCCTTCGCCGGGGTGAGCGTCACCTGGTACACGTGGCTGGAGCAGGGGCGGGACATCCACCCCTCCCGGCAGGTGCTCGAGGCCCTTGGCCGGGTGCTGCGGCTGACCACCTCGGAGCTGCACTACCTGCTCTCCCTCGGTGGCTTCGCTCCCGGCGCGCCCGACGGTGACGCGCCCGTCCTGGACGCCGCTCCCCCAGCCACCCAGCGGTTCCTCGACAGCCTCTGGTTCCCCGCCTTCGCCGTGGCCGCCGACTGGACGATCGGCGGCTGGAACGCCGCCTACGCCGCCCTCTACGCCCGGATCGACGGCCTCCCGCCCGCCGATCGGAACCTGCTGTGGGTGGTGTTCACCGACCCGCACCTGCGCGAGATGCTCCCCGACTGGGCCGAGGACAGCCGGCACTTCGTCGCCGAGTTCCGCGCCGAGTCAGGTCGGCGGCTCGGCTCCCCCGGCCACTCGGCGCTCATCGCCCGCCTCTCCGAGGCCAGTCCCGAGTTCCGGGAGCTGTGGGGCGACCTCACGGTCGAGGGGTTCACCTCCCGCCGGCGGACGTTCGTGCACCCCACGGCCGGCACCCTGGAGTTCGAGCAGCACCGGCTGGCACCGGCCGACCACCCCGACCTGCAGGTGGTGGCCTACGTGCCCGACCGGGGCAGCGGTACGGCCGCCTGGTTCGCGGGCCTGTCGCCCTAGCCCCCGAGCGGGTGGTCGGCCTCGCGCCGCACCGGGACGCCGGCGCCGGCGAGGGCGCCCTTCACGTCGCCGATGCGCAGCACGCCGAAGTGGAAGACGCTCGCGGCCAGCACCGCGTCGGCGCCGGCCGCGACCGCGGGCGGGAAGTGCTCGACCGCGCCCGCTCCCCCGCTGGCGATCAGCGGGACGGCGACCTCGCGCCGCACCTGGGAGATCAGGTCGGTGTCGAAGCCGGCCCGGGTGCCGTCGGCGTCCATCGAGTTGAGCAGGATCTCCCCCACACCCAGCTCCGCGGCCTGCACGCACCACTCCACGGCGTCGCGGCCGGTGCCCCGGCGCCCGCCGTGGGTGGTGATCTCGTACCCGGAGTCGGTGACCGCGCCGTCGCGCACCCGGCGCGCGTCCAGCGACAGCACGAGCACCTGGCTGCCGAAGCGGTGCGCGATCTCGGCGATCAGCTCGGGCCGGGCGACGGCGGCGGTGTTCACCGCGACCTTGTCCGCCCCCGCGCGCAGCAGCTTGTCGACGTCCTCGACGCCGCGCACCCCGCCGCCGACGGTGAGCGGGATGAAGACGCTCTCGGCGGTGCGGCGGACGACGTCGTAGGTCGTCTCCCGGTTCCCGGAGCTGGCGGTGATGTCCAGGAAGGTCAGCTCGTCGGCGCCCTCGGCGTCGTACACCCGGGCCATCTCCACCGGGTCGCCGGCGTCGCGCAGGTCGACGAAGTTGACGCCCTTGACCACCCGCCCGGCGTCGACGTCGAGGCACGGGATCACGCGCACGGCGAGCGTCATGCCGCGGGCTCCCGCACCGCGTCGGCCTCGATCTCCACCAGCAGCTCCGGGTCGATCAGCGCCGACACCTCGACCATCGTCGACGCCGGCCGGATGTCGCCGAACACCTCGCCGTGCGCACGCCCGACCTCCTCCCAGCGGCTGATGTCGGTGACGTACATCCGGGTGCGGACGACGTCGGCGAGGCCGAAGCCCGCGCGCTCCAGGGAGCGCTCGATGGTGGCCAGCACCTGCCGGGTCTGCGCCGCGGCGTCGCCCGGGTGGGCGACGACGCCGTCGACGACCGCCGTCGTCCCGCTCACCCAGGCCGTGTCGCCGCGGACCACGATCCGGCTGTAGCCGACGACGGGCTCCCAGGGGTTCGCCGACCCCAGGTTGAGGACCGTCACGCCTGGGCTCCGTCGCCGTCCCCGGAGGCGACCCGCAGCGCCTCGGGCAGGGTGAACTGGCCGGCGTAGAGCGCCTTGCCGACGATGGCGCCCTCGACGCCGATCGTCGTCAGCCCGGCCAGGGCGCGGATGTCGTCGAGCGAGCTGACCCCGCCCGAGGCGATCACCGGCCGCGCCGTCGCGGCGCAGACCTCCCGCAGCAGGTCGAGGTTCGGCCCCTTGAGCGTGCCGTCCTTGGTGATGTCGGTGACGACGTAGCGGGCGCAGCCCTCGGCGTCGAGGCGGGCGAGGGTCTCGTACAGCTCCCCGCCCTCCTGGGTCCAGCCGCGGGCGGCCAGCCGGGTGCCGCGGACGTCGAGCCCGACGGCGATCCGGTCGCCGTGCTCGGCGATCGCCCGCGCGCACCACTCCGGCGACTCCAGGGCAGCGGTGCCGAGGTTCACCCGGCGGCAGCCGGTGGCCAGTGCGGCGGCCAGCGAGGCGTCGTCGCGGATGCCGCCGGAGAGCTCCACGTCGACGTCGAGCTCGCCCACCACCCGGGCCAGGAGCTCGCGGTTGGACCCGCGCCCGAAGGCGGCGTCGAGGTCCACCAGGTGCACCCACTCGGCGCCGTCGCGCTGCCACTGCAGCGCGGCGTCGAGGGGGTCGCCGTAGGAGGTGGCGCTCCCGGCCTCCCCCTGCACGAGACGGACGGCCTGGCCGTCGGCGACGTCGACGGCGGGGAGCAGCTGCAGCTTCGGCACGGCGACCAGCGTAGGGACCGCCCCCGCCGGCGTCGGCGTCAGCTCCCCCGCAGGTACCGGGCGGCGAACCGGCCGGGGGTCATGGCGGTCACCCGGGCGAAGTCGCGGGTGAAGTGCGCCTGGTCGGCGTAGCCCAGCGCCGCCGCCACCTCGCCGAGGTTCGCCGGGGTGCCGCGCAGCCGCTCGGCGGCCTCCTGCAGCCGGCGGCGCTGGATGAGCCACTTCGGGCTCAGCCCGAGCCGGCGCCGCACCAGCCGCTGGAGGGCCCGCTCGGAGAGGTCGAAGCGCTCGCAGACGTGGGCCACGCGGACGACCTCGCGGTCGCCCTCGACGAAGGCGACGACCTCGTTGACCAGCCGGCCCTCCTCGTCCACCGGCAGGCAGGGCCGCAGCGCGTCCCCGAACGCGGCCACGGCCGCGCCGTGGGCGTCCGGGGAGTGCGGGTCCGGGCCCATCGCCGCACGCACCCGCTCGGTCAGCCGCTCCCCCCGGTCGCCCAGGACCTCGGCGACGTCGACGTGCCGGTCGGTGAAGCCGCTCATCGGCCCGCCCGCGATCAGCGCCCCGGCCGCCGGCGCGCACATCACGCCGACCGCCCACCCCTCGCCGGTCAGCGTCGTCTCCGACAGCCCGGGGACGACGCCGTAGAACCGGGCGTAGTCCTGGGCCACGACGACCAGGGCCACCGGGTACTGCAGCACCCGCTGCGGCGCCTCCTCACCCGGCGGCACCGACCACACCGGGATCCAGAAGCGCTGGAGGAACCCGTCGAACTCCGCGGGCGCGGCGTACCGGTGCATGACGTGGGACGCGTCGCCCGGGTCTCTGAGGTGCGCCCGCTCCACGAGGTCCATCGCGCCGGGGCTGTCGGGTTCCATCAAGACCGAGCCTGCCGCACGTTCCTACGTTCCGGGGCATGAACCGCACCGCCACGAGCTACCAGGCAGCCGACCGCCCCCTCACCCAGCTCCTCGACGCCGTGCCCCCGGCCGGCTGGAGCCGCCCCTCGCCGTGCGAGGGGTGGACCGCCGCCGACGTCGTCGGGCACCTGATCGGCACGCAGCGGGACTTCCTCACCACGCACGGCGTGGACCTCGGCGGCGCACCGGATGTCGCCGCCGATCCGGCCGCCGCCTGGCGCGAGCACGCCGAGCGGGTGGCCGCGGCCGTGTCCGACGACGCCGTGCCCGCCCGGGAGTTCGACGGCTTCTTCGGGCCCACCACGGTCGGCGCCGCCTTCGAGCAGTTCTACGTCTGGGACATGGTGGTCCACCGCTGGGACGTCGCCCGCGCCGTCGGCGCCGACGCCGGGCTCACCGACGAGGAGCTGGACCGGATCGAGGCGGGCGCGGACGGCTTCGGGCCCGCCCTGCACATGGAGGGGATCTGCCGCCCCGCCGTCGAGGTGCCCGGGGACGCCGACCGCGCCACCCGCGTGCTCGCCCGGCTCGGGCGGAGCGCCTGAGCCGTACCGGCGGGTGACACGCTGACGGGGTGGAGTTCGCCGACGTCGTCCGCCGTCGCCGCATGATGCGCGACTACGACCCCGACCGCCCGGTGCCGCCGGAGGTGCGCGAGCGGCTGCTGGAGCACGCCATCCGCGCGCCGTCGGCCGGCTTCAGCCAGGGCTGGGCGTTCCTGGTGCTGGAGACCGCCGAGGAGCGCGACCGCTTCTGGTCGGCCACTGCGCCGACCCCCACCCAGCCCGGCGGCGCGCCCGACGGCTGGCTCACCCGCATGCGGCGGGCGCCGCTGCTGGTGGTGCCGCTGGCCAACAAGGCCGCCTACCTCGACCGCTACGCCGAACCGGACAAGGGCTGGACCGACCGCGACGAGGCCCGCTGGCCGGTGCCCTACTGGGACGTGGACGCCGGCATGGCCGCGCTGCTGATGCTGCTCACCGCGGTCGACGAGGGGCTGGGCGCCTGCTTCTTCGGCGTCCCCGGGGAGCGGGTCGAAGCGTTCCGGGCGGCGTTCGGTGTGCCGGCGGAGTACCGGCCGGTCGGTTGCGTCTCCGTCGGCTACCCCGGCGGCGAGGACCGCCGGTCGCCCTCGCTGCGCCGCGGCCGGCGGGGCGTCGACGAGGTGGTGCACCGGGGCCGCTGGTGAGAGCTCCCTCATCGGGGTCTCACGCGGGGCTCACCCCCGCAGCCGAGCCTGGCGGCGTGGACAGCGGCCCGCTCTGCCCGGCCAGGGTGCCCCCGTCGTGGCCGCCCTCGCTCCAGCTCCTGCTCGGTGAGCCGGCCGGCGACCTCTGGTCGGCCGTGCTCGGACCGCTGTCCGGCCGGCTCCGCAGCCTCACGGCGGCCGCGGTGACGCTGCGCCCGGACGGCGCGGCGACCGTCCGCCACACCGCCGTCGTCGACTGGGCGGACGGGCGCTCCACCCGGGAGCACCTCGCAGCGACCACCGGGGCGGCGATCCCGCCGGGAGCCGCCGTCGTCGAGGGCGAGGCCGGGGGCGGTCCGGTCGCCGTCGGTCTCTGGCGCTGGCCGCTCGACCCGGCACTGCCCGGGCTGGCCTGGGCGACGTCGGCGGCCCGGGTCGCCGAGCGGCTCGCCTCGCTCGGCATCGACGTCGGCGGCCCCCGGCTGCGGTTGCGCGCCTACCGGCCTGGCCGGCGGGCGGTCGTGGAGGTGACCTCGCCGGCCGGCCGCTGGTTCCTCAAGGTCGTCCGGCCAGCTGCGGTCGCGGACCTCGTCACCCGGCACGCCGCGTTGGGACCGGCTGTGCCGGTACCGCCCGTGCTGGCCAGCACCGGCGACGGCGTCGTCGTGCTGCCCGGGCTGCCGGGCACGCCGATGCGGACCGCCCTGGCCGGCGGTCCGGCCCGGCTGCCCGACCCGCTGGCCCTCGACGCCCTGCTCGACCGGCTGCCGCAGGTGGCGGCCCGGGCGCGCCGGTCCGCTCCGGGCGACCCGCTCCCCCGGCTGCGGGCGCACGCGGCGGTGCTCGGGATGCTGTGCCCGTCCCTGGTCCCCCGGCTGGACCGGCTCACCGCTGCGGTGGGTGCGGCCGCACGGGAGCACCCCGTGGTGCCGGTGCACGGTGACTTCTACGAGGCGCAGCTGCTCGTGGACGCCGGGGCGGTGGTGGGCCTGCTCGACGTGGACACCGCCGGTCCCGGGGCGCGGATCGACGACTGGGCCACCCTCCTGGGCCACCTGGTCCTGCTGGAGCACCTGGCCGGCGATCCCGCGCCGATCACCGACTACCGGAGCCGGGTGGCCGACCTGCTCGCGGGACGCTGGCCCGGCGGCGAGCTGGAGTCCCGGGTGGCCGGGGTGCTCGTGGGCCTGGCCACCGGGCCGTTCCGGGTGCAGCAGCCGGGGTGGGCCGCGGCGACCGAGGCCCGGCTGGCCCTCGCCGAGCAGTGGGCCGGCTGCGTCGCGGGGAGCTCTCCCGCCGGATGAGAACAGCCTCATCGCGGTCTTCCGGAGACCTCACCGGCGGCGGGCACCGTGGTCCTCGTCAGCGCACCACCACCGTTCCCGAGAGGACCGCACCATGAGCAGCACGCCCGCCACCTGGAAGATCGTCACCGTCGGCACCGCGCTCGCCGGGCTCGGCGTGGCCGGCGTCGGCATCGCCGCCGCGGACGACGGCGGGGCCTCCTCCCAGCCGCCGGCAGCCGTCACCGTCGCGGCGGATGACAGCCCCGACGCCTCGCCCGACGACGACGCCGTCGCCGATGCCTCCGCGGACACGTCGGACGGTGCCCACGACACCCCCGACGACGCCACCCCGGACGACACCACCCCCGACGACACCCCCGAGGACGACAGCCCGGACACCGACGACTGATCGGCCGGCCCGGCGGCCCCGGTCCCCGCGCGGGGGCCGGGGCCGTCGGCGGCCCGGGTCAGGCAGCGGGGAGGCGGTAGCCCATGCCGCGCACCGTCTCGATGCGGCCGGCTCCGAGCTTCTTCCGGAGGTACCGGACGTACACGTCGACGACGTTGGAGCCGGGGTCGAAGTCGTACCCCCACACGTGGCTGAGCAGCTGCTCGCGGGCCAGCACCTGTCCCGGGTGGCGCAGGAACGTCTCGGCTAGGGCGAACTCCCGCGCGGAGAGGTCGACGGTGCGCCCGTCCACGCTCGCCCGGCGGGTGCGCAGGTCCAGCGAGAGCCCGCCGACGGCCAGCACCGTGGCCGCGCCCTCGCCGTCGCGGGCGCCGGCCAGGCGCAGGCGTACCCGCGCGAGCAGTTCCTCGAAGCGGAACGGCTTGGCCATGTAGTCGTCCGCGCCGCCCTCGAGCCCGGCCACGGTGTCCTGCACGCTGTCCCGCGCGGTCAGGACGATCACGGGGACCGCGCAGCGCTCCGCGCGCAGCGCGCGCAGGACGGCGAACCCGTCCAGCACCGGCAGCCCGATGTCGAGGACCACGAGATCGAACTCGCCGCTGCGGGCGCGGTCCAGCGCGGACAGCCCGTCGCCGACGACGGCCGTGACGAACCCGTTGGCCCGCAGGCCCTTCTCGACGAACGCGGCGATCCGCGGCTCGTCCTCGGCGATCAGCACCCGGCTCACCGGGGTCCTCCCTCGGTCGGTGCGGACGGGGCGCCGGCGACCAGGGGCGGCGTCGCGAGCGAGTCGTCGACGGTGCCGCTGGTACCGGCGGGCAGGTCGGCCGGCCCGGCGTCGCGCGGGGGCGCCGGGCGGGCGGGCAGGACGAGGGTGAAGGTGGCCCCCTCGCCCGGACGGCTGTGCAGCTCGACGGAGCCGCCGTGGGCCGCCGCGATGGCCTGGACGATGGAGAGGCCGAGGCCTGCGCCGTCGCTGCGCCGGGCACCGGAGCTGCCGCGGGCGAACCGCTCGAAGACCCGCTCCTGGTCGGCGAGCGGCACCCCCGGTCCGGTGTCGTCCACCCACACCAGCAGCTGCTGCCCGCTGAGGCGGCTGCCCAGCAGGATGCGGTCCCCGGGAGCGGTGTGCTGGACGGCGTTGTCGGCCAGGGCGACGACGGCCTGGGTGAGCCGCTGCGGATCCAGCAGCAGGTCGGCACGGGCGACGGCGCCGAGCTGCCAGTCCCGGTCGCCGAGCCGCCGCACCTTGCCGAACACCTCGGCGGTCACCTCGGCGACGTCCACCGGCTGCAGGCGGACGAACTCCGGCTGCTCGGCGCGGGCGAGCAGCAGCAGCTCGGAGACCATGCGGTTCATCCGCTCGAGCTCGTCGTCGACCAGGGCGACCGTCTGGCGCACGTCCTCGGGGTCGGCCGGGTCGAGCACCTCCAGGTGCCCCCGCACGATGGTGATCGGCGTGCGCAGCTCGTGGCCGGCGTCGTCGAGGAACCGGCGCTGGGCCGCGACACCGCCCTCGACCCGGTCGAGCATCGCGTTGACGGCCACGGCGAGGTCGGTGATCTCGTCGACCGGCCGCCCGTCGACCGGGATGCGGCCGGTCAGATCGGTCTCGGTGATCCCCTGCGCGGTCGTCGCGACGGCGCGCACGGGCGCGAGGACCCGGCCGGCGACGACCCAGGCCCCGGCGGCGGCGAGCAGGACCGTCACCGCGCCGACGCCGAGCATCAGCCGGGCGGTCTCGTCGGCGGCCTGGCGTTCCTGGTCGGCGAAGTAGGCGACGACGGCGACCCCGCGGGCCGGGTCGCCCTCGAGCGTCACCGGGACGGCGAGGTAGCGGACCTCACCCGCCCCGCTGTCGTAGCGGCCGGCCGTGGTCTCGGTGACGTCACCGACCAGCTCGGTGAACTGCCGGTCCTCGCTGAGCAGCACCGGTGCCTCGATCCGGCTCTGGAAGCGGTACCGGCCGTCGACGTACCCGAGGAACTTCTCGTTGGGCCGGGCGAGGTTGTAGGTGATCACCGTCTGGAGCACGTCCGCGACCGAGGCGAAGGGTGCGCCGGTCTCCGGGTCGATGCCCGAGGCGACGATCTGGGAGAACTCCACGACCTCGGCGTCCAGCGCCACGTCCATCCGCTCGTCGGTCGCGCGGATCAGCAGCCGCCAGGTCACCAGCGTGACGAGCGCGAGCGCGAGGAACACCAGCAGGAGGACCCACGCGATGATCCGCGTGCGGGCGGCCCGGGGCACCAGCCGGTGCCGGGCGCGCTCCCACCACCCGGTCCTCGCTCGCTGCTCGTCGTTCACCGCTCAGTCGTCACCGTCGTCGTCAACGTCCGGGACGTCGTCGTCGTCCCCGGGACCGTCGTCGTCATCGTCGTCGTCATCGGGCAGGGGCGGCGGTGGGACCACGTCGGTGACCGGCGGCTGACCGCCTCCGTCCCCCGGCGCCGGCGTCACCGGCCCGGAGGGGGGATCCGCCGGGGCGGGGACGTCGATGGGTGCCGGGACCGGTCGTCCGCCCGGTGGCGTCGAACCCAGCAGCGCCCACGCCAGGGCACCGGCGAGCAGGACGGCGGCCAGGCCGGCCAGCACGGCGACCACGGGACGAGAGCGCACCCAGTCAGCCTCCGTCGCGCCGGTGTCACCACGGTGAGGGCGGGATGAGAGAACTCTCATCCCGCGAGCGCCGGGGCAGGTCGCTCAGCCGAGCTCGGTGACCGCCGTGACCAGCACGAGGTCCGCGCCGTGCGCGCCGGCGACGTCCACCCCCTCGGGCCTGGGCTCGAAGCCGGGCAGCCCGGTCAGCCCGTCGCTGCCGTCCGTGGCGCGCAGCCGCACCGGCCCGTCGCCCTCGACGGTGAAGGCCGCCTGCAGCCCGCCGCTCGGCGGCGCGTGGAAGGTGGTCCGCACCGTGTCCTCGCCCAGGGACTCCTCGGGCACGGCCCGGCCGCCGAGCCGGGCGCGGACCACGGTGCCGCCCTCGACGGCGAGGTCGAGGTCGACCAGCCGGACCCCGGGCCGCTGCGGGGTGACCCGGACGGTGATCTCGCGCCGTTCGCCGAGGACCTGGTCGGAGACGACGGTGACCTCCGGCGCCAGCAGGTCGGCGACCTCGGCCGGTCCGGTGCGCAGCTCGCGGCCGGCGAGGTACGGGAGGTCCGCGCCGAGGGTGCCGCGGCCCTCGACGAAGCGGTCGGTCCACTGCCCCGGCGTCGGCTCGGTGGTCACCCACCGGGCCCGGTCCCGGTCGGTGTCGAGGACGTAGGCCAGCCGGCTGGGGACCGGGTGGTCGGCGTCGAAGCGGTCGACCGCCAGCCCCGCGGCCACGCATGCCCACGCGGCTGCCAGCGCGACCACCGGTACGGCGGCCGCCGCCAGCCGGTCGCGCGCCCGGGCCGGCGCCGCGGGATCGGGGAACAGCAGTTCCAGCGCCGGCAGCAGGGCCAGCGCGGCGAGCACGACGGCGATCGACGGCGCGAGCGCCTGCGACATGCCGAGCGCCGGGAAGAAGAGCGCGGCGGTCGGGGCGAGGACGACCACCGCCGTCGCGCCGGTGAGCAACGCGGCGCCGACCCGGACGGCGCGCGAACGCGCGAGCACGGCGACGGTGCCGCTGAGCGCACCGACCAGGGCCGGCCAGGCGGCGAGGTAGGAGCCACCCGGCGCCACCGCGGCGAGCACCGCCGACACCACGGCGAGCCAGAACAGCGCACCCGTGGCCAGCGGGGCCGCGCCGACCGGCCGGCGCAGCAGCGCGTACCAGATCAGGACGACGGCCAGCACCACCGCGACGGCCGCCAGCCGGAACCAGCCCGGCCGCCAGGGGTCGAGCATCGTGGCGTACTCGGGGCGGATGGCGACCAGCGCCCACCACAGACCCTGTGCGGCCAGCGGCCCCGCCACGAGCGGGACGAGCGCCAGCGCCGTGGCCCCCGCGGTGCGCCGCAGCGGGCTGACCCCCCGGCGGTGCAGCGTCCAGGCCAGGCCGGCGACCGCGACCAGCGCCGCACCGGCCAGCGGCCACACCAGCCCGCCCGGGTAGCGCACCAGCAACCCGGGGAGCGGGAAGTAGGTCGCATCCTCGGCGGCGGGCTCGGCGAGGCTGGCCAGGTCCCGGTCGCCGAGCTCCCGGGCCAGCGCCAGGGTGTTGTCGCCGAGCGCCTGCAGGCTGCCGCGGTCGAGCCGTTCGGGGGTGTCCTGCGGCGTGTGGTAGGCCGCGGCCCCGTCGATGAAAGCGGTGTTCATGGCGGTGAAGCCACCGTCCTCGAGCAGCACGCTGACGTCGGTGTCGTTGGGCAGGGCCCGGTAGACCTCGACGGCGAAGCTGCTGGCGACCGGGTGGGGCGCAGCGTCGGCGAACGCCGCCGCGAGCCGGGCGTTCCCGAGCGACGTCTCGAACATGATCGGTGGACCGCCCGTGCCGCGGGCCTCCAGGTTCAGCGCCACCCCACCGCCCGCCAGCGGGTGCGAGGCCACGAAGGCCTCGGCTCCGCACAGGCAGGCTTCCTCGGCGTCGGTCAGGACGACGACGACGTCGTTGCGCAGCTGCGGGCCCTCGGTCAGCGCCCGGACGGACTCCAGCAGCGCGGCGACCCCGGCGGCGTCGTCGGCCGCCCCCGGCCCGCCCTCCACCGAGTCGTGGTGCGCCATCAGGTACAGCCGGCCGGTGGGGTCGGCGCCGGGCAGGACGGCGACCACGTTCCGCACCCGCGCCATGCGGGCCTCCCCCGGGCCACCGGCCCGGGCGCCGACGGCGTTCTGCACCCGCGTGTCCAGGCCGAGATCGGTCAGGGCGCGCACGAGCCCGTCGACCACCTCGTCGTTCGCCGGGCTCCCCGCCACGTGCGGCTCGGCCGCGATGCGCTCGACGTGCGCGAAGGCGCGGGCTGCGCTGAACTCCGTGGCCGGAGCGTCGGCCGGGCGCGGGTCCGGTGACTGGAGGCCTGCCACGGTCCAGGCGGTCAGCGCCAGCAGCAGCGCGACGACGGCCGGCCCGGCGAGCCGGCCGGGGCGGGACGGACGCTCGGCGGGCACGCGACCTCCTTCGACGGCGACCCGCGCACCCTAGGGCGGGGACGCGTCCTCGTCGGGCAGGCACGGCCGACGGCGGCTGGTTGACTGCCGCCATGAACAGCCCCGCAGCCTCCCGCGCCGTCCTCGTCACCGGCGCCTCCCGCGGCATCGGGCGGGCGATCGCGCACGCCTTCGCCGCCCGGGGTGACCGGGTGGCGGTGCACTCCGGCAGCTCCCGGGAGGCGGCCGAGCGGGTCGCCGCCCAGCTGCCCGGGGACGGGCACACCGTCGTCCAGGCGGACGTGGCCGACCCCGAGGCGGTCGGGGCGATGGTCGACGACGCGGCGACGGCGCTGGGCGGGCTCCAGGTGCTGGTGAACAACGCCGGTGTCCACACGCCCCACCCGCCGCTGGAGACGTCGTGGACCGACTGGCAGGCGGCCGTGTCGCGCACGCTGCAGGTGAACCTGGTCGGCGCGATGCACGCCACCTTCCGCGCGGTACCGCACCTGGTCGCGGCCGGCGGCGGCGCGGTGGTGAACGTGACCAGCCGGGGCGCCTTCCGCGGCGAGCCCACCACCCCGGCCTACGGCGCGGCGAAGGCGGGCCTGAACGCCTTCGGGCAGTCGATGGCCCAGGCGCTGGCCCCGCACGGGATCAGCGTGGGCAGCGTCGCCCCGGGGTTCGTGCAGACCGAGATGGCCCGCGAGATCCTCGACGGGCCCAGCGGCGACGCCGTCCGGGCGCAGTCCCCCTACGGGCGGGTGGCGCGACCGGAGGAGGTCGCCGCGGCCGTGCTCTGGTTGGCGTCCCCGGAGGCCCGCTTCTCCACCGGCACGATCATCGACGTCAACGGGGCCAGCTACCTGCGCAGCTGACCTGCGCGCCTCAGTTCAGCGTGCCGAGCCAGTTGGTGAGCAGCTGCGCGCCGGCGTCGCCGCTCTTCTCGGGGTGGAACTGGGTGGCCGACAGCGCGGCGTTTTCCACGCCCGCGACGAACCGGTCGCCGTGCTCGGCCCAGGTCACCTTCGGCTTCGCCAGCGGCGAGGGCACGCCGTCCTGGCCCAGCGGGAAGCTGCGCACCCCGTAGGAGTGCACGAAGTAGAAGCGCTGGTCCGCCAGCCCCGCGAACAGCACGCTGTCCTGCGGTGCCTGGACGGTGTTCCAGCCCATGTGCGGCAACACCGGCGCCTCGAGCGGCTCGACGACACCGGGCCACTCGCCGCAGCCCTCGGCGTCCACGCCGTGCTCCACGCCGCGCTCGAACAGGATCTGCATGCCGACGCAGATGCCGAGCACCGGCCGGCCCCCGGCGAGCCGGCGGCCGATGATCCGGCGGCCGTCGACGGCGTCCAGCCCCGCCATGCAGGCGGCGAACGCGCCCACCCCGGGGACGACGAGGCCGTCGGCGTCCAGCGCCGTCCGCGCGTCGGAGGTCACCGTCACCTCGGCGCCGACCCGCTGCAGCGCGCGCTCCGCGGAACGCAGGTTGCCCGAGCCGTAGTCGAGGACCGCCACCTTCTTCACGCCTGTCACGCTACCGACCAGCGCCGGAGCCCCTCGATGTGTTCCCCCGTGGGCGCGCGCCGGCCTAGATGTACTGCTCGGAGACGTTGGTGCAGCGGGTGATCGGCGGGAGGTTGCCGAGCGCTGTGTGGGGCCGGTGGTTGTTGTAGTGGTGCAGCCAGCCTGACAGGGCAGCCCGGCGAGCGGTCTCGGAGGT